>NZ_BCRK01000130.1 GCF_001552555.1 Nocardiopsis trehalosi NBRC 14201
CGGCCCGCCGCACCGGGCCGCCGCCGCGATGAGGACCGGAGTGGGGAGGGGAGCGTCACCCCGGTCCTGGTCTGCCGTACCGGGTCCGGCCGTGCGGCCGCCGGACCCCGGCCCCGGGTCAGCCCCGGCCGGGCCGCCCGTGGCCGTGCCCCGGCCCGTGCCCGTGCCCGTGGTCGTGGTCGCCGTCCGCGCCGTTGAGTTCGCCGTCGATCGCGTCGTAGAGGGAGCCCTCGGCGTCGTCGCCGTCCAGCGACCACGCCATGACCCCGCCCAGCCCGTTCTCGCGCGCCCACTCGGCCTTGCCCGCGATCACCGCCGGGTCGTCGAACGTCCAGAACTCCTCGCCGTTGTAGAGCCAGGCGGCGCCCGCCTCCTCGTCGCGGTACACCTCGAAGCCCTCGAACCGGGAGATCACCCGGTAGTCGTTGTAGCCCGCCTCGTACTCGCCCGGCGCGGCCCCGGTGGCCGGGGCGTAGAGCCCGTCACCGCCCGCGCCCGGCTCCACACCGGTCCAGCCGCGGCCGTAGAACGGCACCCCCAGCACCAGGTCGGCGGGGTCGGCGCCGCGGTCCACGTACGCCTGGACGACCGTCTCGACGCTGCGCTCGGGCGCCCCGGGGCGGTCGGGGGCGCGCAGGTTGGACTGCAGCCCCGTCGCCGGGTCCCAGGCGCCGGCCAGGTCGTAGCCCTGCACGTTGACGAAGTCGAAGTTCGGCATCAGCTCGGGGATCTCGTAGCCGGCGTCGATCGCCGCGGTCGACGCGGGCACGAACGCGGTCAGCCCGTAGTGGCGGCCGCGCTCCTCGCCCAGCTCGTCGAGCTGGCGGCGGAACTCCGCGACCAGGCCGGTGTAGTTCTCCCGGTCCTCGGGGCGGATGACGTTGCCCGGCTCGCCCTCGGTGGCCGGCCACTCCCAGTCGAGGTCGATGCCGTCGAACAGGCCCTTCGCGGCGCCCCGGCCGCCGGCCCCGTTGAGCCGCGGCAGGTCGCCCCGGAGGAACAGGTCGATGCACGACTCCACGGCGCGCTCGCGGTTCTCCGGCAGGGCGGCGGTGGAGAAGTTGTCCGACCACGCCCACCCGCCGAGCGCGATGTACACCTTGAGGTCCGGGTTCTCGCGCTTGAGCTCGCGGAGCTGGTTGAAGTTGCCGCGCAGCGGCTGCCCGCGGCGGTCGCCGCGCCCGTCGACGCTCTCGGAGCCGCGGTAGGGCCGCCCGTAGTCGGCGTAGGCGTCGCCCCGGCCCTCCTCGTCGGTCATGAAGCACTCGCCGTCCTCGTCGAGGTTGCCGAACGCGTAGTTGAGGTGGGTGAGGCGCTCGGCCGTGCCGCTGTCGGCGAGGTCCTTGACGGTGAACCCGCGGTCCTCGGGGCCCCACTGGGTGAAGTAGCCGACCTGGCGGTAGGGGACGTCGCCGCCGTGGCCGTTCCCATGGCCGGGGCCGCGGTGGTCGGCGGCCGCGGGCACCGCGGCGAGGGGCAGGACGAGCAGGGCGCCGAGCGCGGCCGCGAGGCCGGGGCGGAAGCGGGGGATGCGCATGTGCGGGCGTCTCCGTTGTGCGTAGGGCGGTGGCCGGTCGTCGGGTCGGTGGGGGCGGATCGGGTCGGGTGGGGGGCCGGGGCGGGCGGCACCGCCCGCCCCGGCCGGTCGGTCAGGGGGCGAGCGCCCCGTCGAGAGCGGTCATCAGGCTGCCCTGGTCGTCGTCGCCGTCCAGGGACCAGATCATCACGCCGCCCAGGTCGCGCTGCTGCGACCAGTCGGCCTTCTGCCGCATCGACACCTCGTCGTCGTAGGTCCAGAACGTGGTGCCGTTGTAGAGCCAGGCGGTGCCGGCCGCGTCGTCGCGGTGCAGCGTGTACCCGGAGAGCCGGGTGAGGTTCTTCCAGTCGTCGATGCCGGCCTCGTAGGGCCCCGGCGCCGGGCCGGTGGCCCGCTGGAAGAGGCCGTCGCCGCGGGGCCCGGCGGGTACGCCGGTCCAGCCGCGCCCGTAGAACGGCACGCCCAGCACGATCTTGTCCGCCGGGGCGCCGCGGTCGATCCAGGCGTCCACGGTGATCTCGGCGCTGTAGTGGTCGGGGCCGGGGTCGCCGGCGGCGAGCACGAGGTTGGACTGGTGGTTGGTGGTGGTCTCCCAGCCGCCGTGGAAGTCGTAGCCCTGCACGGTGATGAAGTCGAAGTCGGGCATGATCTCGGGGACCTCGAACCCGGCGTCGATCTTGCGCGGGTCGGCGGGCATGAACGAGGTCAGCTCGAAGTCGCGGCCGGTCTCGGCGCCGAGCGCGTCCAGCTGGGTGCGGAACTCCTGGACCAGCGCGGTGTAGTTCTCGCGGTCCTCGGGGCGCACGATGTTGTCCGGGTGCCCCTCGGAGGCGGGCCACTCCCAGTCCAGGTCGATGCCGTCGAAGACGCCGTAGCCGGACCCGGGTCCGCCCGCGCCGTCGAAGACGGGCAGGTTGCCGCGGAGGAACATGTCGATGCACGAGCTGACCATGCGCCGGCGCGAGGCGTCGGTGCGCACCGCGTCGGAGAGGTAGCGCGACCAGGTCCACCCGCCGATGGACAGGTTGACCTTCAGGTGCGGGTACTCCTCCTTCAGCTCGCGGAGCTGGTTGAAGTTGCCGCGCAGGTCCTGGTCCCAGGTGTCGCCCACGCCGTCGACGCTCTCGCCGGCGCCGAACGACCGGCCGTAGTCGGCCCAGGCGTCGCCCTGGCCGGCCTGGTTGGCCTGGAAGCACTGCCCGTTGGCGTTGATGTTGGCGAACGCGTAGTTGATGTGCGTGAGCTTTTCGGCGGTGCCGCTGGTGGCGATGTCGTTCACCAGGTAGCCGCGCTGGTAGATGCCCCACTGGGTGAAGTAGCCGACGCGGCGCTCGCCGGCCGGCGGCTCGCCGCCCCCGCCCTCGGCGGTGCGGCCGGTCACCGCTGTGCTGGCGGGCGACCGGTTGCCGGCGGCGTCGAAGGCGCGGACGGTGAAGGTGTAGTCGGTGGCGGGGGTGAGGCCGCCGACCGTGGCCGAGGGGGTGTCGCCCACCACGGTGCGCACCAGCTCGTCGCCGCGCAGGACCTCGTACCCGGCGACGCCCACGTTGTCGCCGGAGCGGGTCCAGTCCAGGGTGAGGCTGGTGGACGTGGCCGCGCCGACGCGCAGGCCGGTCGGGGCGGAGGGGGCCTCGGTGTCGTCCTCGCCGGACTGGCCGGAGCAGGGCGCGCCGTCGAGGGTGCAGGCGGTCGGGGCGGTCGCGCCGCCGGCGTAGGTGCCGTTGAACCCGATGGTGTAGGTGCCGCCCGCGGGGACGGAGGCGCCCCAGCTCGGCGGGGTGAGCGTGTAGTCGGAGCCGGAGCGGGCCATGGTGGCGTTCCACAGGCTGGTGACCTGGGCGCCGCCGGGCAGGGTGAACCGGATCGTCCAGTTGCTCAGGGCGGTACCGGAGTCGTTGTCGATGGTGAACTGGCCGCTGTAGCCGGTCTCCCAGCGGGCGCCCTCGGTGTAGACGACCGTGACCCCGGCGGGGGCGGCCGCAGCGGGGGCGGGGGCGAGGGCGACGGGGGCGGCGAGGACCGCGGCGGCGATCGCGGCGATCCAGCCTCGGGGGAGGAGGGTTCTCACGTTCGTTCGTCTCCTACGGGGGAGCGGGGGGATGGCGCCGCCACCCGGTGGGGCCGGGGGCGGACGGAACGTGACGGGTCCGGGGCGGCGGGCCGTCTGCTGCGGGAGCGGATCGGTCGGCGGGTTCGGGGTGCGGGCGGCCGGGTGGCCGGCCCGCGCGGGCGGGTCCCGGCGGGGGCCGGTCCGCCGGCCCGGCGCGGGGCGGGTCGGCGGGGTCCGGGCGGCGCCCGGGCCGGGCCCCACCGGGGAAGCGAATTTTTAGGAAACTTAACTATTAGTTTCTGGGAGGGTCAATGCCCCGCTGCAAAATTCCCGGTCGGGGTGCCGCTCCGTGCCCGCGCCGTCACCGCGGCGCCCGGTCCGGCGGAGGTGGCGGACCGGACCAGTGGGCCGCCGCGCACCGTGGCCGAGGTCGGCCAGGGGCGGCCGTTGACCGTCCCGCCCGTGCCTGCTAGCCGCCCGGAGGTCGCTAGAGTGGCGCCGTGGGAAACCCGCTGAACCTCGCCTTCGACCCGATCGAGCGTGCGCACGAGAACTGGACCCGGCGCTGGGGTCCCTCCTCCGCCATGGTCGCGGTCACCTCGATCATGCGGGCGCAGCAGATCCTCATCGGGCAGCTCGACGGCGCCCTCAAGCCGTACGAGCTGACGTTCGCCCGGTACGAGGCCCTGGTGCTGCTCACGTTCAGCTCCACCGGGGCGCTGCCGCTCGGCAAGATCGGCGAGCGCCTGATGGTGCACCCCACGAGCGTCACCAACACCATCGACCGGCTGGAGCGGCAGGGGCTGGTCCGCCGCCGGCCCAACCCGAGCGACGGCCGGGGCACCCTCGCCGAGATCACCGACGCCGGCCGCGAGGTCGTCGAGGACGCCACCCGCGACCTCACCGCCATGGACTTCGGCCTGGGCTGCTACGACGGCGACGAGCTGTGGGACATCCACGCCCGGCTCACCCGGCTGCGCGTCGACTTCGGCGACTTCCCCGACCCCGGGCCCCGTCCGGCCGAGGACGGCCCCGCGCCCCGCTGACCGGGGCCGCCGCCGCGCCCCGGGGGCGGCGCGGTCGGACGGCACTGTGAAGCGGCGCTGTGGGGCGGCACTGTGGACGGCACTGGGCAAAACTAGTTGGAAGTCCTACTATCCGTGTATGGCCAACGCTGAGGACATCGAGGCGGGGCGCGCCCGCTGGCAGGCGCGCTACGACGCCGCGCGCACCCGCGACGCCGACTTCACCACGCTCTCCGGAGAGCCGGTCGACCCGGTCTACGGGCCGCCGCCGGGCACCGGGCAGCCGGGCTTCGAGCGCATCGGTTGGCCCGGCGAGTTCCCCTTCACCCGCGGCCTGCACCCCACCGGCTACCGGGGCCGCACCTGGACCATCCGGCAGTTCGCCGGGTTCGGCAACGCGGTGCAGACCAACGAGCGGTACAAGATGATCCTCGCCTCCGGGGGCGGCGGGCTGTCGGTGGCCTTCGACATGCCCACCCTCATGGGCTACGACTCCGACGACCCGCACGCCCTGGGCGAGGTCGGCCACTGCGGGGTCGCCATCGACTCCGCCGCCGACATGGACGTCCTCTTCGAGGGCATCCCCCTCGGCGACACCACCACCTCCATGACCATCAGCGGGCCGGCCATCCCCGTCTTCTGCATGTACCTCGCCGCCGCCGAGCGCCAGGGCGTCGACACCGCCACCCTCAACGGCACCCTGCAGACCGACATCTTCAAGGAGTACATCGCCCAGAAGGAGTGGCTGTACCCGCCCGAGCCGCACCTGCGGCTCATCGGCGACCTGATGGAGTACTGCGCCGCCGAGATCCCCGCGTTCAAGCCGCTGTCGGTGTCGGGCTACCACATCCGCGAGGCCGGGGCCACGGCGGCGCAGGAGCTGGCGTTCACCCTCGCCGACGGGTTCGGCTACGTCGAGCTGGGGCTGTCGCGCGGACTCGACGTCGACGCGTTCGCGCCCGGCCTGTCGTTCTTCTTCGACGCCCACATCGACTTCTTCGAGGAGATCGCCAAGTTCCGCGCGGCCCGCCGCATCTGGGCCCGCTGGATGCGCGACACCTACGGCGCCACCACCGCCAAGGCGCAGTGGCTGCGCTTCCACACCCAGACCGCCGGGGTCTCCCTCACCGCCCAGCAGCCCTACAACAACGTCGTGCGCACCGCCGTCGAGGCGCTGTCGGCCGTCCTGGGCGGCACCAACTCGCTGCACACCAACGCCCTCGACGAGACCCTGGCGCTGCCCACCGAGCAGTCCGCCGAGATCGCCCTGCGCACCCAGCAGGTGCTCATGGAGGAGACCGGGGTGGGCAACGTCGCCGACCCCCTCGGCGGCTCCTACTACGTCGAGGCCCTGACCGACCGCATCGAGGCCGAGGCCGAGCGCACCTTCGCCCGCATCCGGGCCATGGGCGGCGGCGACACCGCCGGCCACCCGATCGGCCCGATGACCTCCGGCATCCTGGCGGGCATCGAGAGCGGCTGGTTCAGCTCCGAGATCGCCGAGTCCGCGTTCCGCTACCAGCAGGCGCTGGAGAAGGACGAGAAGCGCATCGTCGGCGTCAACCGGCACACCGCCACCGTCTCCGGCGAACTGGAGATCCTGCGCATCAGCCACGAGGTCGAGCGCGAGCAGCGGCGCGCGCTGGCCGACCGCCGGGCCCGCCGCGACCAGGCCGCCGTCGACACCGCGCTGGAGCGGCTGCTGGCGGCCGTCCGCGACCCCGCCCGGCCCAACCTCATCCCGGTGATCCTCGACGCCGCCCGCGCCGAAGCCACCCTCGGCGAGATCTGCGGCACCATGGGGCGCGAGTTCGGCACCTACACCGAGGACCCCCGCTTCTGACCGCGGTCGGCCGCGCGGGCGCCCGCGCGACCGGCGCGTCCGCCGGTCCGCGGCCGCCCGCGCCGACCCCGGGGAGCGCTCCCCGGAGCCCTCCGGCATGCGGCAGGATGGAGGCATGCAGCCTTCGGACTACTCCATGCAGAGCGCGGTCGACCTCGGAGCTCGCAAGGCGGCCTTGGAACGCGAGGCCAAGCGGCAGGCCGAGGAGTCCTCCGGCACCGCCAATCCGTACGCCATCGACGTCAACGAGCAGAACTTCCAGCAGGAGGTGCTGGAGGCCTCGATGAGCGCCCCCGTGGTGCTCGCCGTCCTCCAGGCCCGCTCCGAGCAGTCGGCCCAGGTCGAGCAGGCCCTCGACGGGCTGGCGATCGAGGCCGGCGGGCAGTGGGGCGTCGCCAAGATCGACGTCCAGGCCAGCCCCGCCCTCGCCCAGGCGCTGCGCGTGCCGGGCGTCCCCATGGTCGCCATGGTCATCGGCGGCCAGGTCGTGCCCGGCCCGGCCGGGCCCGCCACCCGCGAGCAGCTGCGCGACTGGCTCTCCCAGGTCTTCGACGGCCTGCGCCAGCAGGGCGTGCTGCCGCAGGACTACGCGGGGCTCGGCCCCGAGCAGGACGCCGCCGCGCAGGCCGGCCCCGACGGCGCCGCCGACCCGGCCGACCTGGAGGCCCAGGAGGCCCTCCAGCGCGGCGACATCGCGGCCGCCGAGGCCGTCTACGCCAAGGCAGCCGAGGCCGACCCCAAGAACGAGGCGGCCAAGCTGAAGCTGGCCCAGGTGCGCCTCCTCGGCCGGGTCCGCGAACTCGACGCCGCGGCCACCCGCCAGGCCGCCGCCGACCGCCCCGACGACGTCGAGGCGCAGGCGCGCGTCGCCGACATCGACATGTACGGCGGCAAGTTCGAGGACGCCTTCGACCGGATGATCGCCACCGTCCGCCGCACCTCCGGCGACGACCGCGACGCCGCGCGCCGGCACCTGCTGCTGCTGTTCGAGGTGCTGCCCGCCGGCGACCCCCGGGTCGGCAAGGCCCGCCGCTCCCTCACCGCGGCGCTGTTCTAGGCCGCCCCCGGCCGGTCCGACCGGGTGATCCGGGGCCGTTCGCGGGTACCACAGGACACACGCGTACCCGCGACCCAGGGGGCGGTCCCGATGACCCACGTGGTGACGATCTCCGCGACCTACGGGGCCGGCGGGGCCCGGGTCGGCCCCGCCGTCGCCCGCCGCCTGGGGGTGCCCTTCGTGGACCGCGCCATCCCCGGCGCGGTCGCCAAGGGCATCGGCTGCTCCCTCGAGGAGGCGCTGCACCACGACGACCGCGCCCCCACCGGGCTGGACCGGCTGCTGGCCGGCGCCTGCCGGCTGCCCGGCGCCTCCCTCAGCGGGGTCGAGGCCGCCTACGTGGGCGCCACCGGCCCCGAGGGACGGCTGCTCTACGACCGCGAGTTCGTGGAGCACACCGAGCACGTGATCCGCGCGGTCGGCGGGCGGGGCGGGGTCGTCCTGGGCCGGGCGGCCGCCGTGGTGCTCGCCGACGTGCCGCACGCGCTGCACGTGCGCCTCGACGGCCCCCGCGAACGCCGGCTGGAGCAGGCCGCCGCGCTGCGCCGGTCCGGCGGCGAGGACGCCCCGCCCGACCGCGGCGAGCGCGACGACACCACCGGCGCCGCCTGGCACCCGCCCACGCTGCGCGACCTGGACGACAACGACCGCGCCCGCGCCGCCTACGTGCGCCGGTTCTACCGGACGGATCCGGCCGCCCCCGGCCTCTACCACCTCCTCGTCGACTCGACCGCCGTCGCCCTGACCACCATCGTCGACGTCGTCGAACGCCTCGCCCGCGAGCGCGCCGAGGCCGCCGGCCGGCGCTGATGTGACGGATGTCATCGGCCGGGTCGGACCCCCCGGCCGGGCAACCGGACCGGCCGTGCGAAAAGATGGACGATCAATGCGCGATGTCCGGTTCGCGGTGCCGAGGTGCCGCGGACGATCAGCGCCGATGGCACCATGAGAAGGCGCCGACCCCCACGGCGCCGCCCCCCGACCCCCGCCCGGAACCCGACCGCCGCCGTGCTCCGCGGCGGCCCGCGGCCGGGCGCGCGAGCGGTGCGGGCGCACGGGCGAACGCGGCAGACAGATCCGTCGATTCAAGGAGCTTCACGTGGCCACCCTCCCCAGCGTTTCCTATTCGATTACGGTTCGCCTGGAACTCGACGGACACGGCAGCGCTGTCGGCAGCCTGACCAACGCCGTCGAGGCCGTCGGCGGCGTCATCACCGCGCTCGACGTCGCCTCGGCCGGCCACGAGCGCATCCGCATCGACGTGACCTGCGCGGCCCGCGACACCGACCACGCCCAGGCCATCGTGGACGCCCTGGGCGCCATCGACGGCGTCACCGTGCACAAGGTCAGCGACCGCACCTTCCTGATGCACCTCGGCGGCAAGATCGAGATGAAGTCGAAGGTGCCGCTGCGCAACCGCGACGAGCTGTCGATGGCCTACACGCCGGGCGTCGCCCGCGTCTCCCAGGCCATCGCCGCCAACCGCGAGGACGCGCGCCGGCTGACCATCAAGCGCAACTCCGTCGCCGTCGTCACCGACGGGTCGGCGGTGCTGGGGCTGGGCAACATCGGCCCCGAGGCCGCCATGCCGGTCATGGAGGGCAAGGCGGCGCTGTTCAAACGCTTCGCCGACATCGACGCCTGGCCGATCGCGCTCGACACCCAGGACGTGGACGAGATCGTCCGGACCGTGCAGATCCTCGCCCCCGGCTTCGGCGGCATCAACCTGGAGGACATCTCCGCGCCCCGCTGCTTCGAGGTCGAGGCGCGGCTGCGCGAACTGCTCGACATCCCGGTCTTCCACGACGACCAGCACGGCACCGCCATCGTCGTCCTCGCCGCCCTGAAGAACGCCCTGCGCGTCGTCGGCAAGAACCTCGGCGAGGTCCGCATCGCGATGTCCGGCGCGGGGGCCGCCGGAACCGCGATCCTCAAGCTGCTCATGCACGCCGGCGCCAAGCACGTCATCGTCTGCGACATCCACGGCGCGGTGCACCAGGGCCGCGAGCACCTCGACGCCAACCTGGAGTGGATCGCCGCCAACACCAACCCCGAGGGCTACAGCGGCGACCTCAGGGGCGCCGTCAACGGCGCCGACGTGTTCATCGGCGTCTCGGCGCCCAACGTCCTCAGCGGCGAGGACATCGCCGAGATGAACGACGACTCCATCATCTTCGCCCTGGCCAACCCCGACCCCGAGGTCGACCCCGAGGTCGCCCACCTGCACGCCGCCGTGGTCGCCACCGGCCGCAGCGACTACCCCAACCAGATCAACAACGTGCTGGTGTTCCCCGGGGTGTTCCGCGGCCTGCTCGACGCGCAGAGCCGGCACGTCGACTCCGACATGATGCTCGCCGCCGCGCAGGCGCTCGCCGACGTCGTCACCGACGACGAACTGGGCCCGCACTACATCATCCCGAGCGTCTTCCAGTCCGAACTGTCCCAGCACGTCGCGTCCGCCGTCCGCAAGGCCGCGGCGCGCGAGCAGGGCGAGTAGCCGGCCGGGCCGCGCCGCCGCCGCGGCGTCCCCGCTGGTAAGGGTCGCCCGTAACGCGGTGCGGGGGTGGCGCGGCACCCCGGAGCGCGGTAGAGGTGGACCCATGGAGCGTTCGAGCCTGACCGGGTGCCTGCTCGTGGCCACCCCCCTCCTGGACGACCCGGAGTTCCGGCGGACCGTCGTCTTCGTCATCGACGACGGCTCCGACGAGGGCACCATCGGCGTCATCGTCAACCGGCCCTCCGGGCTGCCCGTGGGCGACGTCCTCGCCGAGTGGAGCGGGTGCGCCAGCGACCCCGCCGTCATGTTCGCGGGCGGCCCCGTGAGCACCGCCGCCGGGCTGGCCCTGGGCGTGCCCGGCGGCGCCGTCGCCCCGCCGGGGTGGCGGCCGCTGGAGGGCCTCGACGCCCGGTCGGGCGTCGCCGGGCTGGGCCTGGTCGACCTGGAGACCCCGCCCCGGGCGGGCCCGGGCGGCCTGGGGCGGCTGCGCGTCTTCGCCGGCTACGCCGGGTGGGGCGAGGGGCAGCTCGGCGCCGAGATCGACGAGGGCGCCTGGTACGTGCTGCCCGCCGTGCCCGACGACGTGTTCACGCCCGCCCCGGGGTCGCTGTGGTCGCGGGTGCTGCGCCGCCAGGGCGGCGACCTCGCCCTGGTGTCGACCTTCCCCGACGACCCGAGCCAGAACTGACCACCTCCGGCGCCCGCTACCGTGGGGAGGAGACGCAGGAGGTGTGAGGGCACGATGGCGATGACCAACACGGCCGGGGTCACCGACAAGGTGGCGCCGGAGAGCGATACCCGACCGGATATCTCGCATGATCCGGATATCTCGCACGGCGACGGCGACCGCGAGCGGTTCGCCCACTACGTGCAGAAGGACAAGATCACCGAGAGCGCGGTCACCGGCAGTCCGGTCATCGCGCTGTGCGGCAAGGTGTGGGTGCCCAACCGCGACCCCAAGAAGTTCCCGGTCTGCCCGGAGTGCAAGAAGATCTACGAGGAGATGATGGCCTGACCGGCCGCCGTCCCGGCACCCGCGCGCCCGGGGCCGCGCCCGCCCCGCGGGCCGCGGCCCCGGGCGCGGCCGTTCCCCCGTGGCAGCGGGCGGTGCGGCCGCCCGCCGGTGCTGTGCGGGGCGGCGCGGCGCGGTAGTCTCCGAGGGGGCGGACCGGTGGTTCCCGGCCCGCCGGCCGTGCTCGGCCGGCGCGCCCCCGCCGGACTCTCCCCCCAGCGAGTCCGTACGTCGAGGTCAATCGTCCTGGCGCAGCCACGCCCGCGTCCGCGGCCCCTCCCCGCTCCACGGTGCCCGCGATCCCGAGGCCGGCCGCGCGATCACGGGTAGGTCACATGGTTTACACGAGCGAACGGCGGTCGCACCGCGGGGGCCGCCGACGGGGCGGCGGCCGGGGGCGGCGCGGCCGGTCCGGTCCGCACCGCCGCACCGGCGGCGACGTCGCGCGCGGCGTCGTCCGCGGGTTCGGCGAACTGCTGTTCACCGCCGGCGTGCTGATGCTGTTCTTCGCGGTCTACGAGATCTACGGCAAGCAGATGGAGACCGACCGCGAGCAGGACCAGCTCGCCCAGGGCCTTGAGGAGCAGTGGGAGGCGCAGGCCGCGCAGAGGCCCGACTCCGAGCCGCTGCCGGGCGCCGCCAACAGCCGGATGTACATCCCCGACCTCGATCTCGACTGGGTCGTGGTCAACGGGGTCACCCAGGAGGACATCCGGTACAGCCCCGGCCACTACGGCGACGACGACGTCAGCGGCGGCGACGCCGCCGACCCCGGCGGGCTCGGCAACTACGCCGTCGCCGGGCACCGCACCCCCGGCATCTTCTGGGACCTGGACCTGCTGGAGAACGGCGACGTCATCGTCCTGGAGGACCGCGAGAACTTCTACACCTACGAGGTCGTCGACGAGGTCACGGTCACGCCCGACCAGGTCGAGGTGGTCGACCCCGACCCGTTCGACCCCGAGAACAACGACGACCCGCAGCGCCGCCTGCTGACCCTCACCACCTGTGCGCCCAAGCTCAACAACACGCACCGGCTGATCATCCACGCGGAGCTGACCGAGACCCGTCCCAAGGAGGAGGGCATGCCGGACGTCATCGCCGACATGGCGCCCGAGACCCAGGCCGCGGCCGGACAGGGGGTCTGATCCGCCCATGTACGGCCTGATCTGGAACCTGCTGCCCGGCCCGTGGTTCGTCAAGCTGGTGCTCGCGCTCGCGCTGCTGGCGGGCGCGGCCGCCCTGCTCTGGTACGTCGTCTTCCCGTGGATCGACCCCTACATGCCCTTCAACGACGGGGCCGTGGACGTCCAGGGCGGCGGTTGACCCGCCGCCCGGGGCCCGGGCCGCCGGCCGGCCGGGGCCCCGGTGCGGCGCGGCGAACGTGACGAACGCGCCGCCCCGGTTCCGCCGCCGCGGTGCCCGCGGCCGGATACCCTCGTCCGCGTGAGTACCAGGGGATGGGCGGAATGACGCTTCTCGACACCAGCACGACCGAACGACTCCAGGGCCTGCGCGCCTGGCAGCGCGAGGCCTTCGAGGAGTACTTCCGCCGGGACCCGCGCGACTTCCTCGCGGTGGCCACCCCGGGGGCCGGCAAGACCACCTTCGCGCTCACGCTCGCCAGCGAGCTGCTGGCCCGCCGGGTCGTGTGGGCCGTCACCGTGGTCTGCCCCACCGAGCACCTGAAGAAGCAGTGGGCCGAGGCCGCCGCCCGGTTCGGCATCGCCCTCGACCCCGACTTCAAGAACGGGCAGGGAGCCCTCGGCCGGCAGTACATCGGCGCCGCCGTCACCTACGCGCAGGTGGCCGCCCACCCGATGCTGCACCGCAACCGCACCGAGGCCCGGCGCACCCTGGTCATCTTCGACGAGGTCCACCACGCGGGCGACGCCCTGTCCTGGGGCGACGCCGTGCGCGAGGCGTTCGACCCGGCGGCGCGGCGGCTCTCCCTGACCGGCACCCCGTTCCGCTCCGACGTCAACCCGATCCCGTTCGTCGACTACGTCCAGGACCACGCGGGCATCCGCCGCTGCTCCTGGGACTACAGCTACGGGTACGCGCCGGCGCTCGCCGACGGCGTGGTGCGGCCGGTCATCTTCATGGCCTACTCGGGCGAGATGCGGTGGCGCACCAAGGCGGGCGACGAACTCGCCGCCCGCCTGGGCGAGCCCCTCACCCCCGACGCGCTCTCCCAGGCGTGGCGGGCCGCGCTCGACCCCAAGGGCGACTGGATCCGCAAGGTGCTGGCCGCCGCCGACCGCCGGCTGACCGAGGTGCGCAACAGCACCCCCGACGCGGGCGGCCTGGTCATCGCCACCGACCACGAGAACGCCCGCGCCTACGCGCGCATCCTGCGCCAGATCACCGGGCGCGGCGCCACCGTGGTGCTGTCCGACGACCCCACCGCCAGCAAGAAGATCAAGCAGTTCGCCGAGTCCGACGACCGGTGGATGATCGCGGTGCGCATGGTGTCCGAGGGCGTCGACGTGCCCCGACTGATGGTCGGGGTCTATGCCACCTCCACCAGCACGGCGCTGTTCTTCGCCCAGGCCGTGGGCCGCTTCGTGCGGGTGCGCCGGCGCGGCGAGGTCGCGTCGGTGTTCCTGCCGTCGGTGCCCACGCTGCTGGAGTACGCGGGCGAGATGGAGCGCGAGCGCGACCACGCCCTGGACCGGCCGGTCCAGGAGGGCGGGCCGGAGCCCGAGCAGGACCTGATCGACGAGGCCCGGCGCAAGCGCGACACCCCCGACGCGGGCGACGAGCTGCCGTTCGAGACCATGGAGGCGTCGGCGGAGTTCGACCGCGCCCTCTACGACGGGTCGGAGTTCGGCGGCGGGGCGCCCGGGTCGCCCGAGGAGGAGGACTTCCTCGGCCTGCCCGGCCTGCTCGAACCCGACCAGGTGACCCAGCTGCTGCGCAAACGCAAGGCCGACCAGCGGGCGGGGGAGCTCAAGGCCCCCAAGGAGCAGGCGCGGCCCGCCCACGAGGTGATCGCGGAGCTGCGCCGCGAGCTCAACGGCCTGGTGGGCGCGTGGCACCACCGCACCGGCTCCCCGCACGGGGTCATCCACAACGAGCTGCGCCGCGCCTGCGGCGGGCCGCCGATCGCCCAGGCGTCGGAGGAGCAGCTGCGGCAGCGCATCGCCAAGCTGCGCAGCTGGGCCACCGGGGGCCGCTAGCCCCGCGGAGCCCGGCGGCGGGCGCCGCCAAGGGACGGCAAGGTCCGGTAAACACTTGGCCGGTGCGCCCGGCGGGCGGGCGCCGTGCGTGAACGCGTCGTTACCGTCCGGAGGTATGACTTCGACGCGTAGAGCGCTGTGTTCCGGGAGGGCCGGCACCGTCGGCGGGCTGCTGCTCAGCGGGCTGGCGCTCGCCGGTCTGGTCCTGACCGCCGCCCCGGAGGCCCCGGCCGAGGGGGCGGACCGCGCGGACCGCGCGGAGTGCGCCCCGACCGACGCCCGCGCCCGCCTGACCGGGCCGGCGGAGCCCGGCCGCGACGGCTCCGGGACGCTCACCCCCGAGCAGGCCGCCGAGTACGACCGGATGCTGCGCGACGCCGCCGTGCACCAGTCCGCCCCGGCCAAGCGGGCGACGGTCCCCGTCGTGGTGCACGTGATCTCCGCCGAGGACGGCAGCGGCCGCCTGTCCCGCGCCACGGTCGAGGAGCAGGTGGACGTCCTCAACACGGCGTTCGGCGGCGGGTACGGGGGCGCCGACACCGGCATCCGGTTCCGCCTCACCCGCATCACCCGCACGGTCGACGACGCGTGGTTCTCGGACTTCTCCGCGCACGAGGACGCCGCGAAGGAGCGGCTGCGCCGGGGCGGCGCGGGGACGCTGAACCTCTACACGGCCGACCTGGGCGAGGGGGTGCTCGGCGCGTCCACGTTCCCGCAGGAGTACGCCGACCACCCGGACGCCGACGGGGTGGTCGTCGACCACCGCTCCGTGCCCGGCGGCGGCCGGGAGAAGTTCGACCACGGCTTCACGGCCGTGCACGAGACCGGGCACTGGCTGGGGCTGTACCACACGTTCCAGAACGGGTGCGAGAAGCCGGGCGACTACGTGGGGGACACCCCGGCCGAGGCCGAGCAGGCGGCGGGCTGCCCCGAGGGCCGCGACACGTGCGCCGACCAGGCGGGTGACGACCCGGTCACCAACTTCATGAACTACAGCGACGACCCGTGCATGGACCGCTTCACCCGCGGCCAGGGGCGGCGCATGGCCGAGCACTGGGCGGCGTTCCGCGCCTGACCCGCGCGGCGGCGGCGGGCGGGGCCGCGCCCCGCCCGCCGCGTGCGCGCCCGGGCGCGGGCGGGTCAGCCCCGCGCCGCCAGGTCGGCGAGCACCTCGTCCAGGCGCTCCATGGAGTCGTTGACGCCGGACTCCATCCCCGTCTCCACCATGCCGTCGCGGTCGGCCACCGACTCGAAGACCGAGCGCTGGTGGATGACCGTGCGGCCGTCGCGCTCCTCGAAGGTCATCCGCTCCAGGCAGGCGTGGCCGGGCGTGCCCTCGAACTCGAAGGTCTGCACGATGCCGTCCGCCACCGACGGGGTCCCGTGGAACACGCCGTGGAAGGCGTAGGCGTTGCCGTCCTCGTCGGTGTGGACGTAGCGGTAGCCGCCGCCGGCGCGCACGTCGAAGTGGTCGATGGTCATCTTCAGGCCGCGCGGGCCGAGCCACCGGGCGATCAGATCGGGCTCGGAGTAGGCGCGGAACACCAGCTCGCGGGGCGCGTCGAACTCCCGGGTGATGGTGATGAACGGGGTGCCGGGTTCGGCGGTGATGCGGGTCTCGGCGGTCATGGCGTGGTCCCTTCCAAGGGTGCGCCGGTGTCCGGCGCTGCGGGTGGTTCGGTCGGTTCGGGCGGTCCGGCCGCGTCGGGCGCTTCTGTCGCGTCTGTCGGGTCGGCCGGGAGGGCCGGGTCCACCGGGGCCGGCGGTGCGGCGCGCAGGGCGGCGAGCAGCTCGTCCAGGCGCTCGTGGCTCTCCACCCAGTACGCCCGGTAGCGGGCGAGCCAGGCGGTCGCGTCGCGCAGCGGGTCGGCCTCCAGGTGGTTGATGCGGGCGGTGCCGCGGCGGGTCCGGGTGATCAGGCCCGCGCGCTCCAGCACCTTGAGGTGGCGGGAGACCGCGGGTTGGGACATCGCGAACGGCGCCGCGAGTTCGGCCACGTTGGCGTCGCCCTCGGCCAGCCGGGCCAGGATGGCGCGCCGGGTCGGGTCGGCGAGCGCGCCGAAGACGGCGCTGAGCTGGTCCTCCATTGATAACCACTTCGTTTTAGAACTTGTAGGTTAAGAATGCGCCCGTGACGGACCGTTGTCAACCCCCGCCCGGCCCCGGCACCGCGCCCCGCCACCCGGCCCGCGGCCGCGCGCGGCGTGGCATAGTCGTCGGGCGCACCCGCCCACCCCCGGACCAGGGACCCCGTGATGACCCAGCCCGCCCCGCAGCCCCCGCTGCCCGCCGGATTCACCCCCCTCGCCCCCGGCGACCCCCTCGCCATCGGCCCGTTCGCCGTCGTCGGACGCATCGGCGCGGGCGGCATGGGCGCGGTCTACGGCGCCCTGGACCCTTCCGGCGGCCACGTCGCGGTCAAGGTCATCCACCCCAAGTACGCCGGCGACCCGGCCTACCGGGCGCAGTTCGCCCGCGAGGCCGAACTGCTGAGCCGCGTCGACGCCGAGTGCGCCCCCGCGTTCCTCGGCGCCGACCCCGCCGCCCCGCAACCGTGGCTCGCCACGTCGTTCGTCACCGGGCGCACGCTGCGCCGGCACGTCGCCGCCGCCGGGGTGCTGGCCGGGGCGGAGCTGACCGCGTTCGCCGCCGGTACCGCCGAAGCCCTCGCCGCCGTGCACGCCGCCGGGATCACCCACCGCGACGTCAAGCCGGCCAACATCATCCTGTCGCCCGAGGGCCCCCGGGTGCTCGACTTCGGCATCGCCCGCGCCACCGATGACACCGGTGAGGAGCAGGGGCTCTACGGCACCCCCGGCTGGGTCGCGCCCGAACGCCTCGACGGCCGCCCCGCCACCCCCGCCGTCGACGTGTTCGCCTGGGGCGGCCTGGTCGTCTACGCCGCCACCGGCCACGGCCCCTTCGGCACCGGCGACTCCGGCACCCTCCTCGCCCGCACCCGCGCGGGCCGCCCCGACACCGAGGGCGTCCCCGAGGAGCTGCGGCCGCTCGTCGCCGCCGCCCTGTCCGCCGAGCCCGCCGACCGCCCCACCGCCGCCGAGGCGCTGGCGGCCCTGCTCGACCTCGCCGCGGCCGGCGCGCCCGGCGACCCGCGCGGGCGGCTGCGCGCCCTGCTCGCCGCCGCCTGGCACGGCTTCGAGGGCGGCCGCGGCGCCGGGCCGTGGATCGCCGCGGCGTCGCTGCTGTCGCTGTCGTCGGCCGTGGCCGGCGGCGCGGGCGGCGCGGCGGGCGGACTGGCGGCCGGGGGAGCGGCCGGGGG
>NZ_BCRK01000131.1 GCF_001552555.1 Nocardiopsis trehalosi NBRC 14201
TGGATCGCGCCGCCGCCGCGGCGGCGCGATCCGGCGGACGCGCGGCCTCACCGCGCCGTGGGCCGCGACCGCCAGAGCAGCAGGGCGAAGTAGGGGACCCCCACCAGCGCCGTCATGATCCCCGCCGGGATCTGGCCCGGGGCGATCACCGTCCGCCCGATCGTGTCGGCCAGCACCACGGTCGCGGCCCCCAGCAGGGCCGCCGCGGGCAGTACCCGCGTGTGCCGCGCCCCCACCATCCCGCGGGCCGCGTGCGGCGCCACCAGGCCGACGAACGCCACCACCCCGACCGCCGACACGGCCGCGGCCGTCAGCGCCACGGCCAGCCCGAGCAGCACCAGCCGGGCGCGCGGCAGCCCGATGCCCAGCACGCGCGGGTGGTCGTCGTCCACGGCGATCAGGTCCAGCTCGCGCCGGGCGGCGGCCAGCACCGGCACCGCCGCCAGTGCCACCACCAGCAGCGGCACGACCGAGGCGAAGGACCGCCCGTAGGTCGACCCGGACAGCCAGGTGAGCGCCTTGGCCTGGTTGAAGGGGTCGGTCGTGACGATGACCACGGTCGTCAGCGCCATCAGCCCGGCGGAGAAGGCGATGCCGATGAGCACCAACCGGTTCTGCCGGAGCCCGCCGCGGAACGCCAGGCCGAACACGGCCACCGCGGTGAGCACCGCGCCGGCCATCGCCGCGCCCATCACCAGCCAGGAGTCGGCCATCGGTGCCGCGGTCAGCACCAGGATCGCGGTCAGGCCGCCGCCGCTGGAGACACCGAGCACGCCCGGGTCGGCCAGCGAGTTGCGCGACACCGCCTGGATCAGCGCGCCCGCCAGCGCCAGCGCGGCCCCGGCGAGCACGGCCGCCACCACCCGCGGCATGCGCGTGTCGAGGACGGCGGTGACCGTCGGCCCGGACCGCCCGGTCACCCAGTTGGCGAGGTCGCCCAGCAGCAGCATCCGGTCGCCGAGCAGCGCGCCCGCCGCCACCAGGCCGAGGAGGACCGCGGCGAGCACGGCGATGACGAGCGCCGCCGTCCGGCCCGACCGCAGGCGGGCCAGGGCGTCGCCCGGCGCGTTGACGCTGGTGTCCGTCATGCGCAGCGCCATCACCACCAGGAAGACGGCGCCCACGACGGTGGTGACCGTTCCGGTCGGCACCTCCACGCCCGACTGGGCGCCGAGCACGGCCCGGATCGCGACGTCGGAGCCGATGACCACCACCGCCCCGACCAGGCCGGAGATCGGCAGCAGCCGGGCGTGCCGCCCCAGCCCCCGGACGCGGGAGGCGAGCAGCCGCACGATGGCCGGGGCGCACAACCCCACGAAGCCGATCGGTCCGGCGATGGTCACCGCCGACGCCGAGAGCAGGACGGCCACGACCACCGCGAACACCCGGGTGCGCCGGGGGTCGGCGCCCGCCAGCTGCGAGGCGTCG
This sequence comes from Nocardiopsis trehalosi NBRC 14201, assembly GCF_001552555.1. GTDB lineage: Bacteria > Actinomycetota > Actinomycetes > Streptosporangiales > Streptosporangiaceae > Nocardiopsis_B > Nocardiopsis_B trehalosi. The sequence continues at coordinate 1,429 of NZ_BCRK01000131.1, forward strand.
TCGCCCAGGCCCAGCAGGTCCAGGCGGCGGGCCGCCAGCAGCAGGGCGAGGACCGCCACCGCGATCACCGGGGCGAACCGCAGCGGCTCCTCGGCCCGGGTCTGGGCGATGCTGCCGCCGCCCCAGCCGAACAGGCTGCCGGCCTCCTCGGTGAACAGCAGGATCAGGGCGTTGGTGAGGGAGTGCAGCCCCAGCGCGAGCGCGGTCCCCGCGAGGACCAGCCGGATGGGCCCGCCCGACCCGTGGCCGCCCGCGCCCGACAGGGCGATGACGACGGCGGCCGCCGCGAGCCCGCCGACGAAGGCGAGGCCGCCCGACAGCAGGGCGGGCAGCGCCACCCCGGTCGCGGCGACGGCCACGATCGCCAGGTGCGCCCCCGCGTCCACCGCCAGGGTGTCGGGGGAGGCGAGGACGTTGCGGGTGGCCGACTGGAGGGCGGCCCCGGCCACGCCCAGGGCCACGCCGACGAACAGGCCCGTCAGCAGCCGGGGCAGGCGCGAGTCGGAGAGCACGGCGGCGTCCTGGGCCGAGCCGCGCCCGGCGAGGACGTCCAGCACCTCGGCGGGGCCCATGCCCGCGGTGCCCTGCGTGACGTGCACCAGGCAGAGCCCGACGAGCGCGATCAGGGCGGCGCCGGCGACGGCGGCCGCCCCGGCGCCGCTGCCGCGCGGCGGCCCGGCCGGGCCGGAGGGCCGCGTCGGCGGCCCCCCGGCGGCGGGCTCCACCGCGGGGCGGAGTCCGGTCGTCATGCCGCGAGCGTCGCGACGACCGCGTCGACGTACTGGGTCATGGACCCGGGGCCGCCGAACATCCAGATGGGGTCGGTGATGCGGTGCACGTCGCCGGACTCCACGAACGACAGCGACTTCCACACCTCGTTGCCGGAGAGCTCCTCCTCCAGGTCGTCGGGGGCGATGTAGAGCAGCGCGTCGGCGTCGAGCTCGGTCATCCCCTCGATGTCGGTGGCGCCGAGCCCGTAGGCGGGGTCGCCCTCGACCTCCCAGGGCGACACCAGGCCGAGTTCGGTGTTGACGTCGGCGAGCAGCGACCCGGCGACGAACGGGCGGAACGACACCGTGCCGTCGGCGAGATGGCCGTCAGCGAAGGCGACGCGCGACCCGTCGAACCCCGCCTCGGCGAGCGCCGCGGCGCCGTCGGCCACGGCGGCGTCGTACTCCCCGATGACCCGCTCGGCCTCGTCGGTGGTGCCGGTCAGCTCGGCGACCAGCTCCAGGTTCTCCTTCATCTGGTCGATCTGGCGGCTCGCGTCGGCCGACGTCACGACGAAGACCGGGGCCAGCTCCTCCAACTGGGCGACGGCGTTCTCGGGCAGGTCGTCGGTGGCCAGGATGAGGTCGGCGCCCAGCGAGGCGACGGTGTCGATGCTCGGCTCGCCGCGGGTCCCGATGTCGGTCACGGAGTCGTCGAGGGGGCCGCCCGCCGACACGTACTCGGCGTATCCGGCGGTGTCGGCCACGCCGACCGGCATGACGCCGAGGGTGACGAGGTTCTCCACGACGTTCCACTCGGTGCCCACCACGCGGGTCGCGGGGCCGTCGAGGGTCACGTCGGTGCCCCGCGCGTCGGTGACGGTGATGCTTTCACCCGATGCCGCCTCCTCCGTGTCGGCGGCCTCCTCGGTGGTGCCGCAGCCGGCGAGGGCGAGCGTGACGGCGGCCGCGCCGGCGAGGGCGGCGGCACGGGTCCGGATGCTGTTCATGGGTCTTCGGAGGTCCTCTCGGGGAAACGGGGAAAGCGGGGGATTCAGGGGATTCGGGGGATCGGAACGGTCATCTCTGGTGGTGGCGGCCGACCGCGCGGGTGCGCAGCCGCCCGGTGACCGGATCGGTGTCCACGACGACGGGGATGCCGTAGACGTCGCTCAGCACCTCGGTGCGCAGGGCCTCGGCGGCGGTTCCGTCGCTGACGATCCGCCCCTCGGCGAGGACCACCACCCGGTCCGCCACGGCGGCGGCCTGGTCGAGGTCGTGCAGCACCAGGCCGATGGCCACCCCGTGCTCGCGGGCGAGGTCGGAGACGAGGTCCAGCACCTCCACCTGGTAGCGCAGGTCGAGGTGGTTGGTGGGCTCGTCCAGGAGCAGGGTGGAGGTGTCCTGCGCGAGGCAGCTGGCGAACCAGACCCGCTGGAGCTGCCCGCCCGACAGCTCGCCCACGCCCCGTTCGGCGAGGTCGCGCACACCGGTGAGCACCATCGCCCGGTCGACGGCGTCGGCGCCGCCGGGGTCGGCGGCGCGCCACCGGCCGCGGTGCGGATGGCGGCCGAACTCGACCACGTCGCGCACCGACAGCCCGTTGGGCACCGACCTGCTCTGCGAGAGCAGGGTGACCCGCTGGGCGAAGTCCCGGCGCCGCATCAGCAGCGCGTCGTCGCCGTCGACGGCGATGCTGCCCCCGGCGGCGTCGTGCAGCCGGGCGAGGGCACGCAGCAGCGTCGACTTGCCGCTGCCGTTGGGCCCGACGAGCGCGGTCACCCGCCCCGCCTCCAGCCGCAGGTCGGCGCCGTGGACGACGGTCCTCCGCCCGTATCCGAGCACGAGTCCCCGGCCCTCGACGCGGGGTCCGGACGCGATTCGATCCTTGATCACCGGGAAAGCATAGCCTTACCTAAGTGTGTTCGGGGAGGGGGGTCCCGGACCGGCGCCGCAGGTCCGGCCGCGCGGCTGGTTGGATGCCGCCATGGACCGAACCCCACAGGACACGCTCGCCGCCCTGCGCGACTTCTGCGCCGCACGCCTCGGCCCGGGCCTCGCGGAGCAGGTCACCGCCCTCGCCCGGCCCGGCTTCGGGCTCACCCCGGCCGCGCCGGGCGCGGCTGCGGGGCGGAGCCGGTTCGGCGGCCGGGCGCTGCTCGAACCCGGCACCCCCTGGCCCACCTGCGACGGCTTCCCGCTGAGCCTGCTGGCGGTCCTCGACACCGACGCGCTGGCCCCCTGGCTCGGCGGCACCGTGCCCGCCGGGACGGGGCTGCTCAACTTCTTCTTCCTGGACACCGACTCCGACCGGTGCGACCCCGGCGCGTTCGACGTCGCGCGCGGACCCGACCCGCACGACCCGCGGACCGGGCGCGTGGTGGCGGCGCGCTCGGACCGCGCCGCCGCGACCGCGCCCCCCGCCCGCTCCACCGACTTCGCGCCGGTCCCCTGGGCGGCGGCGCCGGGCCTGTGCCTGCCCGACGCGTTCGACCCGGCCTGGGACGCCGTCGATCCGGGCCCCGGGGTCGGCGACCTGGACCGCGCCATGCCCGGCCACCACGTGCTGGGCGTGCTCGACGGGGAGCGGTGGCCGGGCCGGATCGAGGCCGAGGACGTCGCCTTCGGACGGCCCGCGTTCCCGACGGGGGGCTCGCCGATGATCGCCGACGGCGATCCGACCCGCTACCACCACCTGCTCCAGTTGGCCGGGCAGGACGAGTGGTCCCTCGGCGGCGACGGCGGGTGGATGCACTGGTCCATCCCCACCGACGCGCTGCGCTCCGGCGACTTCACCCGCGCCCTGCCCACCCCCGACTACTGGTAGCCGCCGCCCGGGGCGGCGGCCTCACGGCGCGGGGCGGTCCGCCTCCCGGGCCCGTCGGCCGCGTCGGCCTGCGCACCGGCGGGGCCGGCCTGCGCGCGGGCCAGGAACACGGCCCGCTCGCGCGCGTTGCGGGTGAGGGCGGCGGCGCGGGCGAACGCCGCGCGGGACTCGGCGGCGCGGCCGAGCCGGGCGAGCAGGTCGCCGCGGGCGGCCGGCAGCATCGCGTACCCGTCGAGCGCGCCGCCGGCGGCGAGCCCGTCGAGGACCGCCAGCCCCTCCGCGGGGCCGCGCGCCATGCCGACCGCGACCGCCCGGTTCAGCTCGACCACCGGCGACGGCGACACGTGCCCGAGGACCAGGTAGAGCCGGGCGACGCGCTCCCAGTCGGTCTCGGCGACCGAGAGGGCGCGGGCGTGGCAGGCGGCGATCGCGGCCTGGAGCGTGTACGGGCCGAAGGTGCCGCCGAGCGCCTCGGCCCGCTCCAGGGCGGCGAGGCCGCGCCGGATGAGCAGCCGGTCCCAGCGGCGGCGGTCCTGGTCGGCCAGCAGGACGGCCGCGCCGGAGGCGTCGGTGCGCGCCGCCAGCCGGGAGGACTGGAGCTCCATCAGCGCGACCAGCCCGTGCACCTCCGGGGCGTCCGGCATCAGCCCGGCGAGGACGCGACCGAGGCGCAGCGCCTCCTCGCACAGCGCGGGGCGCGTCCAGTCGTCGCCGGCGGTCGCCGTGTAGCCCTCGTTGAAGACCAGGTAGACCACGCCGAGCACGGACGCGAGCCGGTCGGCCAGCTCGGCCGCCGGCGGCAGTTCGAAGTCGACCCCCCGCGCGGTCAGCGTCCGCTTGGCCCGGACGATGCGCTGGGCGATCGTCGGCTCCGCGACCAGGAACGCCCGCGCGATCTCGTGGGTGGTGAGCCCGCCCAGCAGCCGCAGCGTCAGCGACACCCGCGCCTCGGGCGTCAGCACCGGGTGGCAGGCGGTGAAGACGAGCCGGAGCAGGTCGTCGGAGACCGGGCGGGTCAGCGCGTCCAGGTCGGGTTCGCCGGTGTCCCGCATCCGCTCCTGGTCGCGGCCCAGCTCCGCCAGCTTCTCCCGGTAGCGGCCCTGGCGGCGGAGGGCGTCGACGGCCCGGTGCTTGGCGGTGGCGGTCAGCCAGGCGGCCGGGTTGTCCGGGACGCCCTCGACCGGCCACTTCTCCAGGGCGACCACCAGGGCGTCCTGGGCCAGCTCCTCGGCCAGCCCCACGTCGCGGACGACGCGGGCCAGCCCGGCGATGAGCACCGGGGACTCCATCCGCCAGATCGACTCGATGGCGCGGTGGGTCGCGAGGGTGGGATCGGTGGCCGTCACGGCCACCGATCCAACCACCTCCCGCGGCGGGCCGGGAAGCCCGGTCGGCGGATCAGGCGGGCGGGGCGGCGTCCTCGGGCCCGAAGACCCGGCGGATCTGCGCCTCGCCCTCCCAGCCCTGCCAGAGGTCGCGGTGCAGCCGCAGGAAGCGCGAGGCCCATTCGACGGCCTCCTCCTTGGAGCGCACCTGGAAGAGGGTGTAGCTGATCAGCTCCTTGGCCTCGGTGAACGGGCCGTCGGTCACGCTCAGCGCGCCGCCGGACAGCTCCACCCGGGCGCCCGCGGCGCTGGGGGCCAGGCCGGCGGTGTCGATGAGCACGCCGGCGCGGGTGGCCTCCTCGCCCAGGCGCATGATGGCCTCCATCAGCTCGGGCGGGGCGTCGTGGCGGGCCTGGGCGGCCTGGAGGACGACGAGGTAGCGCATGGCGGGTTCTCCTGAACGGTAGGGATGGTGGGGAAGGTCGGGATCGCGGGGAGGGGCGGTGCGGTGGGGCGGTGGGGCGGGGCGCGGCCGCGCGCCCCGCTGGTCACGCACCGGTCATCAGGTCGTACCGGCGGCGGTACAGGTCGGCCGAGACCGCCGCGAGCCAGGCCCAGCCGATCGTCACGGCGGCCGCGAACCCCAGGGTCGAGGCAACGGTAGCGGCGCCCGAGGCCATCCCGAGGAAGCCGGCGGCGAACAGCGCGCCGGTCAGCCGGGAGTACGCGGCCCAGCCTCGGCGGCCCTGCCGGCCGAAGCGGCCCGCCAGCACGAGGCACGCGGCGATCAGGCAGGTGAATCCGATCCCGCCCACCGCGAAGTGCAGGGTCCCCGCGAGCGTCATCTCGGTGGCGACCTCGGGGGCGCCGGCGGGGAAGCCCATCGCCGGGTCGGCGCGGAAGACGCCCGACCCGATCAGGCCCACCCCGTACCCGCCGACCAGCAGCGGCACCGCGGCGGCGCCCCGCCCGCCCCTCAGCGCCCGGCGCAGGCCCGCGGCGGCGGCGACGGTCATCAGCCCGGTGAGGACGAAGTTCGCCACCTGGATCCAGCCCGGCCCGCCGTTGGCCAGCAGGCTCCACGGGTGCCGGAGGGGGTCGAAGCCGTCGCGGGTGAGCGCCTGGGCCAGCGACACGACCGTGAAGAAGGGGCCGGCGAGGACGCCGTAGCCCAGCAGCGAGCGGGTGACGTGGATCGGGCGGTCCACCGGCGGGGCCGGTCGGCGGGCGGTCTTCGGCGGGGTGCCCTTCAGCGGGGTGGTGTTCAGCGGGGCGGTCGGCTGCGTGGTGGTCGCCATGGTGCGACGTCCTCTCGGGTCGGGCGGGGGCCGCGGTCTCGGCCCGTCACCACCCCCTCGAACGGGACCGCCCGGACTCGACACCCGGACCCGACTTTCTTCAATATTTTTTCCGCGGTGCCGTCGGCGCAGGTCGGCGCGGTCTCGGCCCGCCGGCCCGCTGGCCGCCGCCCGCCGGTCCGGTTCGGGTCGGCACCGGCCCCGGCACCAGGGCCGGGGCTCAGAGCGGTCGGAGCAGCGGCTCGCCCCCGGCGACCGGGTAGCAGGCGATGAACGTCGCGGGGCGGTCGGGCTCCAGGTTGTCGAAGCGGAGGACGACCGCGCCCGGCGGCTCGACGAAGGCGCTTCCCGCCCGCAGCTCCTCGACCGCGCCGCCCTCCAGCTGGAACGCCACCCGGCCGGCCGTGACGTAGCCGGCGACGCCGCCGGGGTGGGTGTGGCGGCCCGCCACCTGCCCGGGGGCCAGCGTGATCCGGTGGGTCTCGACCCGGTCGACCGGAGCCGCGCCGCCGAGGTCGGCCGTCGCCAGGTGCTCCCGCACGGGCGCCTCGCCGGCGTACTCGGCATCGTCGACGTGGCGGCCCCACGTCGCCGCGGTGCCGTCCGGGGCTGCCTCCTGGATCGCGACGTGCGTCATGAAGGCGTCCGGGGCCGCGCCGTGCCAGTGGGATTCGCCGGGCGCGATGTGCACGGTGTCCCCGGCCCGGACCTCGGTCACGGCGCCACCCGCGCACTGCACCCGGCCGACGCCCTCGGTGATGTGCAGCACCTGGCCGAGCGGGTGGGAGTGCCAGGCGGTGCGGGCCCCGGGGGCGAACCGCACGGTGGAGGCGCGGACCCGCGACGGCGGCGCGCCGGCCGCGATCTCCTCCATCCACACCGTTCCGGTGAACCAGTCGGCGGGCCCGGGTCGGGTGGCGGAGCGGTCGACGTACATGGCGGTACCTCTCATGGTGGCGGCCGTGCGGCGGCCGATCCGGTGGGGGAGCGGCGCGGGCTCAGGGGAGCGGCGCGGTTTCAGCGGGTCGCGCCGCCGAGGAGGGACAGGGCGCCCGCGACCGCGCGCTCGTAGGCCTCGGCCGACCCGGCGGCCCGGGCCAGCACATACCCGCCCTGCACCACCGCGACCAGCGCCGCGGCGGCGGCCGCCGGATCGAGGCCGGGGTCGACCTCGCCCGCCGCGCGGCCCTCCGCCAGCAGGTCGGCGATACGCCCGGTCACCCAGGCGAAGGTCTCCTCGACCGGTGCGCGCAGCAGAGGGTCGGCCATCACCTCGGGGTCCTGGGTCAGCCGCCCGACGGGGCAGCCCTTCAGCGCGTCGCGCTCGCGCCGCAGATAGGCGCCCACCCGCTCGATCGCGGTGCCGGGCCCGGCGAACGCCGCCTCGGCCCGTTCGCGCAGCTCCGCCGCGCTGCGCTCGATCGCGGCCCGTGCCAGGTCGGACTTCCCGTCGAAGTGGTGGTACATGCTCCCCTGCCCGGCCCCGGCGCGCTGCTGCACGGCCTTCGGACTGGTCCCCACATACCCCCGCTCCCACAGCAGTTCCCGCGCACTCTCGATCAACCGCTCCTTCGCGTCCATGACGACCAGTGTACCTACCGATAGGTACAGAGCCATGGACGCAGACTCGTAGGTGCGGAGCCCCGCTCACACCCCTGGACGGGTGCGTCCGGTGCCGACCGGCCGCACCCGTGCGGATCAGGGGAGTTCGGAGGGAGCGGGCCCGGTCAGGCAGCCAGGGCGCGGTGGTACGCCTCCTCGGGGTGGTCGCCGGTGAGCGTGGGGCCGCCGTCGACGAGGACGGCCGGGACGTCCGCCGGGGTGAATCCGCGCTCCCGAACCCGCTCCAGGGCGCGGAGCAGGTCGGCCGTCCCGTCCTCGCGCGGGGTGACGCCCGCCTCCGCCGCCAGGCGCGTCAGGACGGCCGGGTCGGCCACGTTGACGCCGTCGGTGAAGTAGGCGCGGAACAGCCGCTCGGCCATCACCTCGCCCCGCCCCTGGGCCGCGGCCTGGGCGACCAGGCGGTGGGCGAAGAAGGTGTTGGTGGAGACCACGCGGGTGAAGTCGACCCGCAGCCCGTCCGCTGCGCCGAAGTCCGTCGTGGCCTGGATCTCGCGGGCGGCGGCCTCCCCGCGGTCGCGCATGTGGGTCGCGAACAGCGGCTCCCCTTCGGGCGCCGCCTCGGGCCGGAACCGGAAGGGCAGGAACACCGTCTCCACGGTGCCGCCCTCGGCGCGGAACCGCTCGGCGGCCCGCAGGTACCGGGTGAGGACGAGGTAGGACTGCACACAGGCGATGTCCAGCAGGAGTTCGGCGCGGCGTCCGCCGTTCATGGTGCCTCCTTCCGCCCGGCGGCGGGTCGGGCCGCCGGGTCGTGTCGGGTGGCCGCGCGGCGGGTGCCGTGCGGCGGGGAGGACGCGGCGGCGGCCGTCACCACGGGACCGGACCCGCCGCCGCGAAGAAGCCGCCGGTCGGCCCGTCCGGACCGGTCAGCGCCAGGCGCACGATGACCTCGGCCCCCTCCTCGACCGTCTGCGCGCCCGTGTGGCCGTTCAGATCGGTGGCGGTGTGGCCGGGGTCGACCGCGTTGACGCGCATCCCCGGGTGGGCGTGCGCGTACAGGGCGGTCACCATGTTGAGGGCCGCCTTGGCCGACGCGTAGTCGAGCGCGGGCAGCCAGGCGGGCACGTGCGCGGCCCGCGCCCCCGGGTCGGTGGCCGCGGCCAGCGAGCCGAGCCCACTGCTGACGTTGACGACCACGGGGGCGTCGCCGCGCTCCAGCAGCGGGGCGAACGCGCGCAGCACCCGGACCGCCCCGAACACGTTCGTGTCGAAGCAGGCGTGCAGGTCCGCGGCCGTGACCTCGCCGACCGGGCGGCGGGAGCCGACGACGCCCGCGTTGTTGACCACGACGTCGACGCGGCCGAACGCGTCCCGCACGCGTTCGGCGGCCGCCCGCGCGGAGTCGTCGCTGGTGACGTCGAGGACGAGGGGGTGGGCGCCGGGGCCGATGCCGCGGGCCGCCTCGGCCCCGCGTCCGGCGTCGCGGGCGCCCACCAGGACGGTGTGCCCGGCGGCGGCCAGGCGGCGCGCGGTCTCGCGACCCAGCCCTCGGGTGGCACCGGTGACCAGTACGGTTCTCATGCCCGCCAGGGTGCGCGTCGCGGGGCGGGGAGCGGGAGTACCCGGATCTTCCTGGGACGGGCGGTACCAGGCAGGGGGAGGGGGTGCCGGGCGCGCCGCGTAGCATGCGGCCATGGCCGGGAACGGGACCGCCGGGGGACGGCGCAACGAGTTGGGCGGGGCGCTGCGCGCGTGGCGCGACCGCATCGGCCCCGCGGAGGCGGGGCTTCCGGCGGGGCGCGCCCGCCGCACGGCCGGCCTGCGCCGCGAGGAACTGGCCCTGCTCGCGGGGGTCTCCGTCGACTACGTCGTCCGCCTGGAGCAGGGCCGGGCCTCCTCCCCGTCGGCGCAGGTCCTCACCGCGCTGGCCCGGGCCCTGCGGTTGTCCGCCGACGAGCGGCGGCATCTGTTCCTGCTCGCCGGCCGGCTTGAACCCGCCGCCGAGGGCGGCACGGACCACCTGACCGGCGGCGTGCGGCGGCTGCTGGACCGGATGGACGGGTCACCGGTCGGCGTCTACGACCGGGCGTGGACGCTCGTCGCCTGGAACCGGCCGTACGCCGCCCTGACCGGCGACCCCGCCGGCCTGGACGAACGCGGGCGCAGCGTGCCGTGGGCGCACTTCACCGGACGGCCGACACGGGTCCGCCACACGCCCGAGCAGGGCGCGAGCTTCGAGGCGGCGGTGGTGGCCGACCTGCGCGCCGCGACGGCGCGCCACCCGGACGACGGGCGGCTGCGCGCCCTCGTCGCCGATCTGCGGCGGCGCAGCACCCGGTTCGCCGACCTGTGGCGGTCGCACGCGGTCGGCGCGCACCTCTCCGACACCAAGACGGTGGACCATCCCGAGGTGGGGCCGCTGGTGCTCGACTGCGACGTACTCACCGTGCCGGGCGGTGACCTGCGGATCGTCGTCCACACCGCCGCGCCGGGGTCCGACTCGGCCGACCGGCTCCGCCGCCTCACCCCGGTCGCCGCCCCGCCCGCCGCACCCGCCCAGGCGCCGGAGCCGGCCCGCGTCGGCGGGAACGCGGGCTGACATCCTGGTGCCCATTTCCGTTGGCGCGCAGGCGTGTGGGGGCGCTTCCGCGCCCCCGGACCGCCGAGCCCCCCGGACCCCCGAGCCCGCCGGGCGGGCGGGGCGCCGGCCGGCGGACGTGGGAGGTCGTCGGCGCGGGAGGATGGGCGTGTGCCCGTCCACGTGTACCGGATCACCAAGTACGACCCCGCCGACCGCGACGGGGACGGCCGCTACGTCGGCCCGGAGGGCACGGACGGCGACCGGGGGCCGGTCGAGGCCGCCTACCTGGAGGCGGTCGCGGCCTTCGCCGCCGAGGCCGGGGTCGGCCACCTGGAGATCCGCGAACCGCAGGCCGCCCCCGCGCCCGCCGACGACCCCGTGGGCCCGGCGGCGGAAACCGGCGGCGCGGGTGGGATTTTCGCGGGGAGCGGCCGCGCGCCCGAAGGGGCCGGCGCCGCCCCGTTCGACCCCGCCGCCTTCCACGACGGGGCGCGGGTCCCGCTCGCCGCCGGGCTGGAGCTGGTCCGGGGGATGCTCCGCGAGGACGGGGCCTGGTGCCGCCTGGAGGTGGCGGACCGGTTCGCCGTGCACGTCGGCTGGGACCAGTACGTCTACGTCGGCACCGCGGTGCCGTGCCCGGACGCGGTCGCCCGGACCCGCGCCCTCGGCCTCTTCCCGGAGCGCCTCGCGGCCTCGCCCTACGACGCCGACCTCGACGCGGCCGGGGCGTCCGCCCCGCAGCGGCCCGCCGACGACGTGTTCTGGGCCCGGGTCCGCTGGTGCGCGGACATGGGGCGGGCCGGGCTGCTGGAGGAGGTCCCCGCCGACAACGCCGTGCGCTGGCACCGCATCGGCGGCGGCCCCCTCGACGCCCTCCGCGCCCGGCTCGCGCCCCGCGCCCGGTTGTCCGTCTGGCCGGACGTGCTCTCCACCGACACCGCCGCCGTCCTCGCGGGCCCGCCCGAGGACGGCCCCGCCGAGATCCTCTGGGAGGGGCCGGACGGGGGCATCGCCAGCGCGGTGGTGCTCGACGCCGCCGGGTTCGCGGCGGTCGCCGCCCGGATCGCCGGTGCCCGCGCCGCCGCCGTCCTGTCCGTCGACGCCGACGCCCCCGGCCCGTTGTTCACCGCCGTTCTGCCCGACGGTGACGGCGTCCTGCGCGCCCGCTGGCGGACGGAGCCCACCCCCGAGGACCGCTCCTGGGCGGTGCTGCGGACCCTGCGCGCGGGCGAGGTCCGCGCGGGCACCGTCACCGCGATCGCCGACTTCGGCGTGACCTTCGTGGACCTCGGCGGCTGTCCGGCGATGATCAACCTCCCCGAGGTGTCCCACCGCCGGATCGGCCACCCCGCCGAGGTGCTCGCGGTCGGACAGCGGATCACCGCCCGGGTGCTCGACGTCGACCCGGTGCGCGAACGGGTGTCGCTCTCGCTGAAGGACGTGCCGGACGTGCCGGACGCGCGGCACCGCTGACCGGCGGCCGGCCGGCTCCGGAGTGGAACGGCCCTCCGCCCCGCCGCGCCTCCGGCCGCCCGCTGGGCTTCGGTCGCCCTCCGGGCCTTCGGCTGCCCGATCGGCCCTCCGGCCGGCCTGCCGGCCTACCGGCTGTGCCGTTCCGCCGCCGACCCCCGCCTACGGGTCCCGGGTGCCCGATGGGTCGGCGGGGTTGCGGGGGGTGACGAGCCCGGACTCGTAGGCGGCGATGACGAGCTGCGCGCGGTCGCGGGCGCCGAGCTTGGCGAGCAGGTTCCCCATGTGGGTCTTCACGGTCTTCACCGAGATGGTCAGCGCGGCGGCGATCTCGTCGTTGGACAGCCCGCGCGCCACCTGGGCCAGCACCTCCGCCTCGCGCGCGGTCAGGGCGCCGAGGCCGCGCACGGGGCCGCCGGGCGGCCGCTCCAGGTAGTGCTCGACCAGGCGGGTCAGGATGCGCGGCGTGAACAGCGACTCGCCCGCGCGGGTGCGGCGGATCGCGTCGATCAGCTGGTCCGGGTGGGCGTCCTTCAGCAGGAAGCCGCTCGCCCCGGCGCGCAGCGCCGCGTACACGTACTCGTCGAGTTCGAACATGCTCAGCACCAGCACGCGGGTCGCCCGCAGGTCCGGGTCGGCGGTGATGCGCCGGGTGGCCTCGATGCCGTCGCCGCCGGGCATGCGGATGTCCATGAGCACGATCGCGGGCCGCAGCTCGCGGGCGAGGGCCACCGCCCGGTGCCCGGTCCCGGCGTCCCCCACCACCGCGAGGTCGGGGGCCGCGTCGATGAGCAGGGCGAGGCTGTGCCGGAGGAGGGGCTGGTCGTCGGCGATGAGCACCCGCACCGGCGCGCCGTCCGGCGGCGCGGTCACGGGGCGGCCTCGTCGGGGATGCGGGCCGTCAGGGTGAAGCCGCGGCCGTCCGGCGCCGCGTGCAGGGTGCCGCCGAGCGCGGTGACGCGCTCGCGCAGGCCCATGAGGCCGTGGCCGGCGCCGGGCCGGGGCTCCCAGCCGTCGGCGGGGCCGTCGTCGCGGACGGTGGCGACGACGGCCCCGGGCACGCGGCGCACCTCCGCCCGCGCCCGGGTGGGGCCGGCGTGCCGGGCGGCGTTGCCCAGCCCTTCGCGCACGACAGCGCAGACGGCGAGCTGCACCCCGGGCGACACGCCGTCCAGGCCGGCCGTTCCGGGCGGGTCGAGACGGGCGTCGAGGCCGGAGTCGCGGGTGGCCCGGACGATCGCGGGCAGGTCGGCCAGCGTCTCGGCGGGCTGCAGCGGGGCCGGATCGGAACCGGGGGTGCGCAGGACGGTGAGCATGCGGCGGAGTTCGGTGGTCGTGGCGCGGCTGACGCGCTCGATGTCGGCGAGGGCCGCCGCCCGCTCGGCCTCACCGCGCGGTCCGGCCACGGAGGCGGCCGCGGCGGCCCGGACGGTGATGAGGCCGAGGCCGTGGGAGGCCAGGTCGTGCAGGTCGCGGGCGATGCGCAGCCGCTCGGCCTGCACCGCCTGCTCGCCCGCCCACGCCGCCAACCGGTCCTCGTACCTCCGCCGCTGCGCGCGGGACCGCAGCAGCGCCCACGCCGACGTGCCGATGCTCGCCGCGGCGATCCCGACCGTCAGGGCGGCCGTCGTCGGCCCCCGGGTTCCCATCAGCAGCAGGATCAGGGTGGAGACGAGGACCAGCGCCGCGGCGGTGGTGATCCCCTGGAGGGAGCTCCAGGTGGGCCGGGGATTCTGCACGCGCCGGAGTCTATCCGCGGCGCGGGCGGCGGGCATCGGACCGGGGTCGGAGGGACCGTGGCCCGATCCCGCCCCCGGGGTCCGGGCCGCAGCCCGATGCCGCCGCGGCCCGGACCTGCTGACATGGGCTCATGCTGTCCATCGAACATCTCGTCAAGCGACGCGGCTCCCGCGTCGTCCTATCGGACGTGAGCCTGCGCGCCGAGCCGGGCCGGGTGACCGGGTTCCTCGGTCCGAACGGCGCCGGCAAGTCCTCCACCCTGCGCATCCTCCTCGGCCTGGACCGGGCCACCGCCGGCACCGCGCTCATCAACGGGCGTCCCTACCGGAGCCTGCGCGACCCGCTGCGGACGGTCGGCTCCATGCTCGACGGGTCGGGCGCGCACCGCTCGCGCAGGGCCCGCGACCACCTGGCGTGGGTAGCCTGCAGCAACGGCATCCCGCGGCGGCGCGTCGATGCCGTCCTGGAGCAGGTCGGCCTCGCCGGGCAGGGCCGGACCCGCGTGGGCCGCTACTCCCTCGGCATGGGGCAGCGGCTGGGTCTGGCGGCGGCGCTGCTGGGCGAACCCGAGGCGCTGGTTCTGGACGAGCCGGTCAACGGGCTCGACCCCGAGGGCATCCGGTGGATCCGCGGGCTGCTGCGCGGCCACGCCGACGCCGGGGGGACGGTGCTGCTGTCGAGCCACCTGATGCACGAGGTGGCGGAGGTCGCCGACGATCTCGTGGTCATCGCCGGGGGACGCGTCGTCACCGCCGGACCGATCGGGGCGGTCACCGCCGGGTACCCCACGCTGGAGGACGCGTTCTTCGAGCTCACGGGTGCCGACGCGGCGGGAGCGGCGCGATGAGCCTGCCGCGCGCCGTCGCCGCCGAGCTGCGCAAGACGGCGACCCTCCCGGCCGCGTCCGCCGCCTTCGCACTGGGCGTGCTGGGGACGGTGGCGATCACCCTGATCAACGCGTTCGGCGTGCGCGACGCGCTGGAGTCCGGCCGCACCGACACGGTCGCCTTCACCTCCGCCGCCGAAACGGTGTTCTCCGCGGCCCCGCTCGGCACGGTCGGCGCGGTGGTGCTCGGCGTCGTCGCGTTCGGCAGCGAGTACACGACCACCTCCGACGGCGCCGGGGGCGGTCGACAGGTCACCGCGACGCTCACCGCCGTCCCGCGCCGGGCGGCGGTCCTCGCGGCCAAGGCGATCGCGGTCGTGCTGCTGGTCGGGGCGATGGTGGCGGTGGCGCTCCCGGTGTCGCTGGCGTCGGCGCACGCCGTCATCGGCGAGGCCGCGCCCGGGGCGGAGGACGCGGTCGGCGTCGCGTCCCGGATGCTGGGGGCTGGCCTCTACTGGGCGCTCACCGCGCTCATCGCGCTGGCGGTCACCGTGCTGTCCCGCAACGGCGTCATCCCGCTGATCGTGCTCATCGTCAACGGCTCCCTGGTGTCGGTCTCGTTCCTGCTGACCCGGGTGACGCCCCTGGCGCGCTTCCTGCCCGACCTCGCCGGGATGCGGCTGTTCGCCCGGGCCGACCTCATCGCCGTGGAGGACGCCCTGCCGCCGGTCACGGGCGGCCTGGTCATGGCCGCCTGGGCGGTCGGGCTCCTCGCGGTGGCCGCCGCCGTCCTCCTCCGGCGCGACGCGTGAGCCGCCGTCCTCGCCGGGCGCGGTACGCGGGCCGGCTGCTGAGGTCGGCGGCGGCGGAGGCCGCGAAGCTGCGCACGCTGCCCGCCGCCGTCGCGGCCGCGCTGGGCACGGTCGGCGTGTCGGCGGCCCTGGCCGGGGCCGTGGCCGCCGGGGACACCGGCGCGGACGCCGTGTCGGTGGTCCTCCGGTGCGTCCCGTTCCTCCAGGCCGGGCCGGTGCTCATCGGGGTCCTCGCGGCGGGCAGCGAGTACGCGGGGGGCCAGGTCCGCACGACGCTCACGGCGACCCCGGACCGGACGGCGGTGGCGGCCGGCAAGGCCGCCGCGTTCCTCGCGGCCGCGGCGGCCGTGAGCGCGGTGGCCTTGGCCGCCGGGCTGGCGGCGGCGTGGCTCGTGGCGGACGGCGGCGCCCGGCCGACGGGGGACGGCCTGCGGGACGTGGCGGGCGCGTGCGGCCACCTCGTGCTGGTCGGACTGTTCGCGCACGCCCTGGCCGTGCTGCTCCGGTCGGTCACCGCCCCGCTCGTCGCGGCGCTCGGCCTGCTGTTCATCGCGTCGCCCCTGCTGGAGGGCCTCACCGAGCACGCCCGCTGGCTGCCCGACCAGGCCGGCCGGCTGCTCTACCTCCCCGACGCCGACCCGGTCCTCGGCCCGGTCAGCGGGGCGCTGGTCCTCGCCGCCTGGGCAGCGGCGGCGAGCACGGCGGCGGTCGCGTCCCTCCACCTGCGCGACGCCTGAGCCCTCCGCTCGGGGCAGGGCGGCCGCCGCGAGCGGCGGG
>NZ_BCRK01000132.1 GCF_001552555.1 Nocardiopsis trehalosi NBRC 14201
CGCCGCCCCCGCCGGACACCTCCGGCGGGGGCGGCGCGGTTCCGGGCCCTCCCGCCCGCCGCTTGACCCTCCCGTCAGGGGAGGCGCCACGATGGGGCCATGGACGAGCGGGACGGCCGGTACACCATCGGCGACCTGGCCCGGCGCACCGGGCTGACGGTCAAGGCGATCAGGTTCTACGGCGATCGGGGCATCGTGCCGCCCACCGGGCGGACGGCCGCCGGCTACCGGGTCTACGACGCGGCGGCGGCGGCCCGGCTGGACCTGGTGCGGACGCTGCGGGACCTGGGCCTGGACCTCGCCACGATCCGCGCGGTCCTCGACCGCGAGGCCGACCTCGGCGAGGTCGCCGCCGCGCACGCCGACGCCCTGGACGCGCAGATCCGGGTGCTGCGGCTGCGCCGCGCCGTCCTGCGCACCGTCGCCCACCGCACCCCCGACGACAGGGAGATCACCCTCATGAACCGACTCGCCCGGCTGTCCGCCGAAGAGCGGCAGCGCATCATCGACGACTACCACGACGCCGTCTTCGGCGGCCTGGAACTGGACCCGCGGTTCGAGGCGGGGATGCGCTCGGTCCGCGTGGACCTGCCCGACGACCCCACCGACGCCCAGGTCGACGCGTGGGTGGAGCTGGCCGAACTCGTCCGCGACCCCGCGTTCGTCGCGCGGGTCCGGGAGATGGCCGAGGCGCAGGCGCGCGCCGTCGCCGACGGCACCTACGAGGGGGCCACCCCCGAGGCGGCCGGGCTGGCCGAGCGCATCACCGCCGTCGCGCGGCCGCTGTTCGAGGCGGGCGTCGACCCGGCCTCGGAGCGGGCGCGGGCGGCCGTGGACGGCCTGATGGGCGACGTCGCCGCCGCCTACGGCACCGGCGACACCCCCGGGGACCGGGCGGCGCTGGCCGACCGGTTCGCCGTGGGCTCCGACGCCCGGGTCGAGCGGTACTGGCAGCTGGTGGGCGTGGTCAACGGCCGGCCCCCGTTCGAGCCGCAGGTGCCGGTGTGGGACTGGTTCATCGCGGCCCTGCGGGCGAGCGCCCGCGGCTGAGCACCCCCGGCCCCGCGCGGCGGGGCCGGGGTCAGGCGGCGGGGCGCGCCGCCCCGCCCCTGGGCAGCTTCCAGGTGGCGACCAGCACGAACGACACGGTCACCAGCAGCGCCCACGCCCCGAACTTGGCCGGGTGCACCACCGCCCACGCGTCGACCTGGTCGGGGTACTGCCAGGCGCCCAGCAGCGTGGCGGCGTTCTCGGCGACCCACAGGAAGAAGCCGATCAGCACGAACGCCAGCGCGAGCGGCATCGTGTACCGGCGCTCGCCCACCGTGTAGCGGACGCGGGCGCCCCAGGTGACGGCGACCATGGCCACCGCCAGCAGCGCCCGGATGTCGGGCAGCCAGTGGTGGGTGAGGAAGTTGGCGTAGATGACCGCCGCGAGGATGCCGGTGGCGACCGGCCGGTACCCGGTGAGGTCGAGGTCGAGCAGCTTCCACGCGCGCACCACGTAGCTGCCCACCGCGGCGTACATGAACCCGCTGTAGAGCGGGACGCCGCCGACCTTGGTCCAGGCGTCCTCGGGGTAGCTCCACGAGCCCATGTGCACCTTGAACAGCTCGAACACCAGGCCCACGACGTGGAAGCCGAGGATCGCCGCGATCTCGCGGCCGGTCTCCAGGCGCAGCGCCCAGAAGACGGCGGTCAGCGCGACCCCGTAGAGCAGCAGCGCGTCGTAGCGGGGCAGCGGGAGCGGCAGCAGCGACGCCGCCGCGAGGCCGGCGAAGATGCCGACGGCGAAGGCGCACGCCCGCGCCTCCAGCCAGGCGAACCGGAGGAGCTGGCGGACGGCGTGCGCGGCGCGGCGGGCCGCGTCGGAGGAGGTCGGGGTCACGAGGGGTGGGACGCCCCGCACCGGGTTCCGGTTCGCCCCGTTCGCGAAGAACGGGGCGAACCGGGACCGGGGTCAGGCGCCGCCGAAGAAGCCGTTGTAGAACAGCGCCCCGTTGGTGGCTGCCACCACCGCGCCCGCCAGCAGCACGCCGGTGACGAACCCGGTGCGCAGCGACCGCACCAGGTACTCCAGGGCGACCACGTTGTTCAGCAGGAAGTAGCCGAGGAACAGGGCGTGGAAGAACCCGGGCTCGGTGAACAGGCCCGCGTAGTACCAGGCCGACCCGCTCCACATGCCGGACGCGGTGGTGAACCACTCCCACGCCAGGGACGCGCCCCACCCCAGCGGGATCTGGATGATGGGGATGACGAGCAGCGGCAGCAGCTTCACGAAGCTCCACAGGCCGGGCTGGTCGGCGCGGCGGGCCTGGGCCTGGGCGCGCCGGGCGGCCTGCTCCTCGGCGCGCAGCCGGTCGCGGTGGGCGCGCTCGGCCTCCTGGCGGCGGCGCTGCTCCTCGGCCTGCTGCTGCTGGATGCGCTGCTGCTCGTGCCGGCGGAGGCGCTGCTCCTCGGCCTCGCGCCGCTGCCGCTCCTCCTCGGCCTCGCGCCGCCGGCGCTCATCGGCCGCCGACCCGCGGTACAGGTCGTCGTAGGAGCCGTCGCGGTCGGCGGGCAGCGCGGCGGTGGGCGGGGCACCGGTGTCGCCGGGCCGCCCGTACTGGGCGGTGCGGTCGTAGCGCGCGGTGCGGTCGTACCCGGCGGCCTGCTGCTGGTCGTAGCGGGAGGTGGCCGGGGCCTGGTCGTAGCGGGCGGTGGACCCCGCGCCCATGACCGAGGTGGGGTCGGCGCCGCCGGCCCGGGTGGCGGCGGAGTCGCCGAGCAGGTGCGTGGCCGCGGCGCCGGCGGCCGCGCCGCCCGCCGCCGCGCCGAGCACGGAGGTGGCGCCGGCCGCGCCGGTGTCGGTGGGCGCCCCGCTGAGGGCGGCGTTGACCTTGCCGACCTGCTCGCGCACCCCGCGCATGACCTCGGGCGGCAGCCAGGAGGCGCCGATGGGGACGTCGCCGAGCGCGTCGAGGAGGTCGCCGGGGCCGGGCCGGCGCCGGGCGTCCTTGGCCAGGCAGGCGGCGACCAGGCGCTGCAGCGACGGCGGCACCGCCGAGACGTCGGGCTCGTGCTGGAGGATGCGCATGACCATGGTGGGCATCGCGCCCTCGCCGAAGGGGCCGATCCCGGCGGCGGCGTACACCAGCACCGCGCCGAACGCGAACATGTCGCTGGCGGGGGTGAGGCGCTCGCCCTGGATCTGCTCGGGCGACATGAACCCGGGGGTGCCGATGATCGACTGGGTGGCGGCGGTGCCGTCGGTGGCGCGGGCGATGCCGAAGTCGATGACGCGCGGGCCGTCCTCGGCCAGCAGCACGTTGCCGGGCTTGAGGTCGCGGTGGATCAGGCCCACCCGGTGGATCTCGATGAGCGCCTCGGCCAGGCCGGTGGCCAGCACCCGCAGCGTGTGCTCGGGCAGGCCGCCGTGGTCGCGGACGGCGTCGTCCAGCGGCAGCGACGGCACGTAGGAGGTGACCAGCCACGGCACCTCGCCCTCGGGGTCGGCGTCGATGACGGGCGCGGTGAACGCCCCGCTCACCTGGCGGGCCGCGGTGACCTCGCGGGCGAAGCGCTCCCGGAAGGAGGCGTCGGTGGCCAGGTGGGGGTGGATCCGCTTGACGGCGACGGCGCGCCCGCCCGCGGAGCGCCCGAAGAACACCTGACCCATGCCTCCGGCGCCCAGCCGGCCGATCAGCCGGTACCGGCCGATCCGCTCCGGGTCGCCGTGCTCCAGTGGGCCCACGTCTGAACCTCCGCATTCGCCGCCATGCATCACGATCCCTGCGATCGTAGCCAAACCCGGGCGTTCCTCGGCCGCGGGCGGAGGCGGTGCGCGCCGCCGGATCGCCTGTGAGGGAGACGCCCAGTCTAGGTCCTGGGATGACACGGAGCGTGCCCGCTGCGGCTCGCCCGGACCGGCCCGGCGTCGCGCCCGCCGGGCCGCGCCTCGTACGCTGCGCGGTATGCCGCACGAGTTCCTGCCGCCCGAAGAGTGGTTCGCGTCCCTGCCCACCGCCTACGTGGCGGCGTTCGGCCTGATCACCGACGAGGCCGGCCGCGTCCTCATGGTCGACCCCAACTACCGGGAGCACTGGACGCTGCCCGGCGGCATCGTGGAGGACGGTGAGGCGCCGCACCTGGGGTGTGAGCGCGAGGTCGCCGAGGAGGTGGGGCTGGTGCGCACGGCGGGCGCCCTGCTGTCCGTGCAGTGGAGCGCGCCGCGCGGGGTGCGGCCCCGGCCGTTCCTGTCGTTCGTGTTCGACTGCGGCGAGGTCGACTCGGGGACGGCGATCACCCTGCAGGTGGAGGAGCTGGACGCCTACGCCTTCGTGCCGGCCGGGGAGGCCCCCGCGCGGATGCACCCGGCACTGGCGCCCCGGCTGGCCGGGGCGCTGCGCGCCCGCGCGGAGGGGGGCACGGTCTACCTGCCGTGACCCCCCGTCCGCCCGCGCGGGCGCGCGCGCTCGCGCGCGGGACGGACGCGCGCGAGTCGTGCGGGTCAGCCGAAGTGGTAGGGCGTGAGGTACTCCGGCCGGACCACCTCGGTGCGGGGCGCCGCCTTCCGGACGATCTCGGCGAACTCGTCGGGCCCCATGGCGTCGCCGGTGGCGTCGACCGGCGGGTTCTTTAGGGCGACCTCGAAGTTGTCCCAGTGGACGGGCACGACCGTGCGCGGCTTGTCCAGGGCGCGGATGAGCCGGGGCACGTAGTCGTGGGTGGCCGAGGTGCTGGGCAGCGCGATCATCGCCACGTCGGGCTTGAGCCCGGCGACGTTGCGCTCCGCGAAGTCGCTGCCGCCCATGAAGAACACGGACGGCCCGCCCTTGACGGTGAGCTGGAACGCCAGGGTGTCGCCCTCGGGCAGGTCCGCGACCGTCGCGGGGCGCCGGGCGGGCGGGGTGAGGTGCCAGCCGGACAGCGCGATGGAGTGGGACTTGTTGCGGCTGTGCAGGGAGGCGACGACCTCGACGGTGTAGGCGCCGAAGTCGAGCACCTCGCCGCCCCGGACGTGGCTGAGCTGATCCGACTTCACGTCCATCGCCGCGGCGAGGTTGACCACGGTCGGGGTGCCGATGACGCGGGCGCCGGTGGTCGTGGCGATGTGCGGGACGTCGTTGAAGTGGTCCCAGTGGCCGTGCGTGACGAGGACCACGTCGGGGTCGCCGACGTTGTCGGCGATCGCCGTGGCGTCCACCTTCAGCTCGGTGCCGGGCTTGAACCCGTCCTCGCCGAACATGCCGGTGTCGAAGCGGCTCAGGTAGGGGTCGACGAGGACGGTGTGCTCTCCGATGTCCACCCGCCAGCCGGAGGTGCCGAGCCAGCGGAACTCCGCGGTGGCGCCGTGGCGGGTGGGGGCGGCGGCAGCGGGGGCGGCGGTGCGCACGGACGCCGCCCCGAGCAGCGGGGCCAGCGCGGTGCCGGCCGTGGCGGTGCGCAGGAAGCTCCTGCGGTCGAACGCGGACATGGTGGTCTCCCCTGGTCGGTGGTCGAGCGGTGGCGGCCGGCCAGGAGGAACGGAACCACCCCGGGGGCCCCGGTGTCCAAGACCGCCGGGGCGCACCTCCGATACGCGTCCGCCTATCGTGCCTGTTCAGCGCGGCACGGGGACCGATCGGGGCGGCGGAGAAGCGGGCGGCGCACCCACTACCCCGCCCGCCCGGCCGCGGCCCGCGCACCCTCCGGCGCCGGGGCGGCGCCGCGCAGCGCCTCGACGGCGGCGAGCGCCGCGCGGCCCATGGCGAGGTCGACGTCGATGCGGCGCGCGTCGAGGGAGCGGGTGGCCGCGAACACCGCGATGGCGTACCGCCCGCCGTCGGGGTACTCGGCGACGCCGGCCTCGATGTGCAGTCCGGGCAGGGTGCCGGTCTTGGCGGCGACCCGCACACCGGGCGGGAAGGCCGCGGCGAGCCGGGTCCAGGACATCTGCCGGGCCATGAGGGCGCGCACCGCGGCGCACGCCTCGGGCGGTCCGGCCGCGTCGCGCCAGATGAGCGCGAGCAGCCGGGTGATGTCGCGGGCCGTGCTGGAGCTGGTGTGCTCGGGGTCGAACACGCGCAGGGCGCGCACCCGTTCGGCGGGCAGCGTGGGGTAGACGCGGGCGAACTCCTCCTCGTCGCGGGCGCCGACGTCGGCGAGCATGGTCTCCAGCAGGTGGCGGGGGCCGCCGATGACGCGGGTCTCAACCAGGCCCAGCTCCTCGGCCAGCAGCTGGACCGTGTCGAGGCCGATGCGGCGCAGCACCAGGTCGGCGGCCGTGTTGTCGCTGACCGACATCATCGACAGGGCGCAGTCCCGCAGCGACATCTCGACGTCGTCGGCGTAGCCGGCGACGCCCCAGCCGCCCAGCCGGTCGGCGGCGGTGGCGACGACGCGCTCGGTGGGGTCGAGCTGCCCGGCGGCGGCCTGGCGGGCGAACTCCAGGGCGATGAGGATCTTGGCGAGGGACGCGATGACGACCCGCTCGTCGGCGCGCACGGCCACCTCCCGCCCCGCGCGGCCGTCGGGGCCACGGGGGCAGTCGGGGTCATGGGGCTCGGCGGAGCCGTCGGGGCCGTCGGAGATGTCGCGCACGTGCAGGCGGGCGTCGACGCCCGCACGGGAGAGGGCGGCGGAGACGCGGTCGGCGGTGGTCACCGCCCCACGGTACCGACGCCGACCCGCGCCGCCCCGGCCCGGCCCCGGCCCGGGCGATCGGGTGACACCGACGAACCGTGCACCGCCCACCGCCCGCCCGGACCAGGCGGCCCGGACGGCGCGCCCCGGCCGCTCCCCCATGCCCCTGGCGGTGAAGGGCCCCGCCGCCGGGACGGCCGCCGGCCCGGCGCGGGGGCACCTACCCGCGCCGCGGTGCCCTGCCGCGCCCCGGTCATAGGCGTCCGCCTATCGTGGCGGGATGGACCTGTCGCGGCACCTGCGCCACTTCCTGGCCGTGGCGGAGGAGATGCACTTCGGCCGGGCGGCCGAGCTGCTGGGCATCGCCCAGCCGCCGCTGAGCCAGTCGGTGCAGCGGCTGGAGCGCGAACTCGGCGCCACGCTGTTCGACCGGTCCCGGCGGCGCGTCGAGCTGACCACGGCGGGGCGGCTGCTGGTCGACGAGGCGCGGGCGCTGCTCGCCCGCGAGGAGCGGCTGCGCACCGTGGTGCGCAAGGCCGAGGCGGGCGAGCTGGGCGAGCTGCGGGCGGGGGTGCCGCCCGACACCCCCGCGACCGCGCTGCGCGCCCTGCTGGACGGGCTCGCGGCGGAGGCGCCGGGCCTGCGGGTCGACCTGCACGAGCTGACGACGGGCGAGCAGGTGCGGGCGCTGGCTGCGGCCCAGCTCGACGTCGGCCTGGTCCACCACCCGGTGGACGCGCCCGATCTGGAGTTCGGCCCGGAGGCGGCGGCGCCGCTGGGGGTGCTGCTGCCCCGCACGGCGCCGCTGGCGCGGCTGGGCGAGGTGGCGCTGGCCGACCTCGCGGGCCACGACCTGGTGCTGTTCCCCCGGGCGACCGCGCCCGGGTGGTACGAGCGGGTGCTCGACGTGTGCCGGGGCGCCGGTTTCACCCCGGACCGGGTGCGCCACGCCGGGAACCCCGAGTTCCTGGTCGGGCTGGTGCTGGCCGGGCACGGGGTGGCGTTCGCGCCCGAGGCGGCGGCCCGGCGGGAGCCCCGGGTGGCGTGGCGCCCGCTGGCGGGGCGCCCGCTCGTCCGGCGCCTGTCGGCGGCCTGGCCCCGGGCGGGCACCCACCCGGCGGCCCGCCGGTTCGCCGACCTGGCCGCCGGCGTCCTCGCGCCCGACGGTCCCCTGCCCGGGCCCGCCGCCCCGGCCGGGCGCCGGCCGTGGTCGGTCGTCTACACGCCCCCGGACCACCCCTGACCCCCGCCCCGCCCGCGGCGCGGGGGCGGCGGGGGTCAGGCAGCCGCGGGGCCCCGGCCGCAGGCGGCGCAGCTGGGGCGGCGGCGGTAGTGGTAGGCGAGGGTCGCGGCCCCGAGCGCGGCGCCCCACAGCGGGAACAGCGACGTGGGCAGGTGGCCGAGGAGGGTCATGCCGGCCCCCGCCCCCGCCACCTGCTCGCCGACGAGCTGCGCGTACCCGGAGACCATCGCGATGCCGCCGACGAACAGCAGGACGGCGACCGCCGAGGCGGGTACGACGGCGAGGGCGACGGGCACCCGGCGCCCGGCCAGGCCGACCATCCAGCGCGGGAAGACCTCGCCCCAGCGCTGGATCAGTCCGAGCGTGAGGACCGCGCCGCCCAACCCGAACGCCGCGAGGAACGATCCGGACGTCCACATGCCCTGCTCGGCACCCTCGCGCAGGAACTCCTCGGAGATGCCGAGGGGGATGCCCGCCAGCCAGGCGAACCGGGTGGCGGCGTACAGGACGGGCACCACGACGGCGAGCGCCACCGCGACCCGCCCCCACCGGGCGGCGGCGGCCGGCTCGGTCCAGCCGCGCCCGTGCCCGGTGCGCCCGCAGTGGGCGCACGTGCCGGGGCGGCGCCGCAGGTGGGCCAGTGCCGTCAGCGCCCACAGGAACCCGCCGGCCAGGCAGAGCACCTGGTGCCACAGCGCGGGGTCGGACAGGGCGGCGAGGTACAGGGCGCCCACGTCGGCGCCGGTGATCAGGCCGACGATGCCGTAAGGGGTGTAGCCGACGACGGTGAGCAGGCCGACGTCGGTCATCAGCAGCAGGAGCACGCCGGACAGGGCGGCGCCCGCCGCGACGGCGACGGGGCGCGCGGCGCGCGCCCCCCGGGCGACGGCCAGCGCGAGCAGCGCGGCGGGCAGTCCGGCGGCGGCCACCACGGCCCACGCGGCGGCCGGGCCGAGCCGGCCGACGACCGGGCCGACGACCGGGTCGACCCGTTCGGGCGCGAAGGGGAACCCGTCGCCGGTGGCCGCCCAGAACAGGCCCAGGGCCGCGTAGCCGAGCGACCACAGCGCCGCACCCCACGGCGCCCACACCTGCCACCGGGGGCGCGCCGCTCCGCCGCCGTCCCGGGCGGAGCCCGGCGCCGGCAGCGGCGGTCGGGCGCCGCCCGCGCCGAGGGCGTCCGTCGGCGCCGGTGTGCGGGGGTCCGCCGCGCCCCCGGCGTCCGCCGCCTGCGGTGCGCCGCCCTCCCCGTTCCGCGCGCGGGCGGCCGCGCCGCCCTCGTCGTGCCGTACGCCCGCCATGACGCCTCCCGTCTCCGCCCCCGGTGCGCCCGGCCCGGTGCGGGCGGCGTCGCCCTCGGGGGCACCCCCATGGTCGACGGCGCCCCCGCCCCGCTCCCTCCCCCTGGAGATGGGAACCGCCCCACCGCCCTCCCCCGCACGGGGGAGCCCCGTCCACAGGCGGGCGGTACCGGTGGCGCGGGACCCCTCGGTGCGGGTCGACTTGGATCAGGGGTTCCCCCCGGCGCGAGGGCCCCCTCCCCCACCGCCGCAGGGGGCGTCCTCGCCTGCCCGGAACGCGCCGTCACCTCGACGACGGGGGAAGGGGACATCGGGTCGGGTGGGAGCGGAGGGCGCACCGGGGTGGGGGCGCCGGGAGAGGAAGAGGCGGTGGTCCACGGAAACGAGGACCAAGTGCCCGAACTTCGCATTCGATGGCAGACGCGGCTTTATATGCCGTACCAGGGCAGGCTCCGAAGCGGCGCGCGGAGGGCGCCGGGTGCCCGTGAAACGGCTTCCCGCGCCGCGCCCGCCGCGCGGACGCGCCACGGCACGACGCCGCCCCCACCGTTTCGACACCGCCCTGACGTGCGTGGACACGCCGCCCCCGCGCGTCCGCTTCCGGCCGCGCCGCCCGCCCCCGGGCGGGACCCGCGCCCGCGGGCGCGGCGGCCGCGCCCCCGCCGCGCCGCCCGCGCCCGTCGCCGGGAACACACCGCGACCGACCTTTGACCGCGCGGAAAAAGCGTCTGTAGGGTCAGCGCTCGAACACGGGCCCGCGGCCCTGTTCGCTCCGCGCACACCCCCGACCGACAGAGGTGCCGTCCCATGGCGAACCCCGCGCCGACCATCTACGACCGCATCGGCGGCAACGAGGCCGTCACGGCGGTGGTCGAGGACTTCTACGTCCGCGTCCTCGCCGACGACGAACTGGCCGGCTACTTCACCGGCGTGAACATGTCGCGGCTCAAGGGCCGCCAGGTCGAGTTCTTCTGCGCGGCCCTGGGCGGCCCGGAGGAGTACACCGGCGGCGAGATGAAGCAGGTCCACGACGGCATGGGCATCACCCGCCCGCAGTTCGACCTGGTCGCCGGCCACCTCACCGCCGCCCTGCTGGACGCCGGCGTCCCCGAGGACACCACCGGCGAGATCATCGCGCGGGTCGCCCCCCTGGCGGGCGACATCGTCTCCGACGCCCCCGCCGCGCGCTAGCAGCGCCCGCCGCCGCGGCCCCGCCCCCGCCGCCGGCCGCCCGCGCGCCCGCGCCGCCCCATCCACCGACGCACGCGCCACCCGGGAGCAGGCGGCGGCCGGCCCGGCCGCCGGACCCCCCGGGGGCGCCGAGGACACCAGCATGCCCCTGCCGACCGCGCCGCACCCCCGCCGCGGAGGGACCCGACCGTGGACGTGACGCGCCTGAAGCAGAGCTGGCAGCAGGTCGCGTCCTACGGCGACGAGGTCCCGCTCTTCTTCTACTCCACCCTCTTCCTGACCCACCCCGAGGTGCGGTCGCTGTTCCCGATCAGCATGGCCCTGCAGCGCGACCGGCTGGTCGGCGCCCTGGGCCGGATCGTCTCCGACGTGGACCGGGTGGACGAACTCGTCCCGTTCCTCCAGCACCTCGGCCGCGACCACCGCAAGTTCGCGGTGCTGGCCGAGCACTACCCCGCCGTGGGCCAGGCGCTCCTGCACACCCTGGCGCACTTCCTCGGCCCCCGCTGGACCCCCGACCTGGCCCGCGACTGGACCGACGCCTACGGCCTGGTCGCCCAGGTCATGTCCGAGGCCGCCGACACGGCCGCCAAGGAGACGCCCCCGTGGTGGGACGCCACGATCGTGTCCCACGACCGCCGCGCCCCCGACATCGCCGTCATGACGGTCGAACCGCACCAGCAGCTCGACTACCGACCCGGGCAGAGCCTGGCCGTCGAGACGCCGCTGCGGCCCAACCTGTGGCGGTACTACACACCCGCCAACGCCCCCCGCCGCAACGGCACCATCGACTTCCACGTCCGCGTGGTCGACGGCGGCCCCGTCAGCACCACCCTGGTGCAGGGGGTCCGGGCCGGCGACGCGCTGCGGCTCGGCGCCCCGGTGGGCGAGCGCCTCACCCTCACCGGGCGGCGCGACGTGGTGCTCATCGCGGGCGGCACCGGGCTGGCCCCGTTCCGGGCGCTGATCGACCAGGTCGCGCAGGAGGGCCTGGGTCGGCGCGTCCACCTGTTCGCCGGCGCGCCCACCCTGCGCGCCCACTACGACCTGCGCGCGCTGCGCGCCCTCGCCGACGCCCACCCGTGGCTCCGGGTGGTGCCGTGCGTGTCGCGGGAGGCCGCCCGGGACGGCGTGGAGGGCGGCGACGCGGTCGACGTGGCCCTGCGCCACGGCCCGTGGTCGACCGAGGACGTCCACGTCTGCGGCTCCCCCGCCATGGTGGAGGGGACGCTGCGCCGCCTCGCCGAGCACGGCCTGCCCCCGTCACACGTGCGCGTCGAGGAGTTCACCAGTACCGAACCGACCGGAGGGATCTCGTGACGGCACGCGAGGACACGGGGGCGGCCCGCCGCTCCCAGCCGCGGCTCAGTCCCGAGCGCGTGCGCACCCAGGAGTTCTCCCGCGCCTCCCTGGGCAGGCGCGGCTACGACGAGCAGGAGGTGCGGTTCTTCATCGGCCGCCTGGCCGAGGACATCGCGGCGGGCGACGCCGAGCGGATGAGCCTGCGCTCGGAGATCGAGCGGCTGCGCACCCGGTTCCGGGAGCAGCAGTCGACGGCGGCCGACCCGGCGCCGCACCCCAGCGGGCCGCCCGCCGACGCGGTGAACCTGCTGTCGGCGGCCCAGCAGCAGGCCGACGCCTATGTGGCGCAGGCGCAGGAGTACTGCCGCCAGCTGACCGAGCAGGCGCGCCGGCAGTCCGACGAGATCCTGCAGGAGGCGCGCGTGCAGGCGGAGGCCGCCGCCGAGGCGGCCGTCGCCGAGTACCGGGCCACGGCGGGCCCCCGGCACAGCGCCGACCTGGAGGAGGTCGAGCGCCGGGTGGCGTGGCTGCAGTCGTTCTCGCGGGCGGTGCAGATCCAGATGCAGGCGGCCAGCGACGCGTTCGCGCGGGAGATCAGCCGGTTGAGCGACCTGTCGGCGGGTGCCGCCGAGACCTACCGGGGGGAGCCGGAGGGCGCGCGCCGCGCCGAGCCGGCCGACCCGGGCCCCCTCTCGCCGCCCCCGCCGCCGCAGCACGGCGCGCGGCCGGTGGGGCACCGCCCCGGCGACCGGGTCTGACGCCCGACCCGGCCGGGGCGGGCCGCACCCCGCCCCGGCCGGCGGTCAGCTCGCCTGGATCTCGCCGCCGGTGGGGGCCAGGGTCTCGCCGGTGTAGTAGGACGACGTCCGGCCGCTGGCGAAGAACACGTAGGACGGCGCGATCTCGTCGGGGTCGGCGGCGCGCTGCATCGGCGCCTGCTGCCCGAAGCCCTCGACCTTGTCCTCCGGCAGTGTCGCCGGGATCAGCGGGGTCCACACCGGGCCGGGCGCCACGACGTTGAACCGGATGCCGCGGTCCAGGTAGTGCTGGGCGAGGCTGCTGGACAGGTTCATCACCGCGGCCTTGGACGCCGCGTAGTCGATGAGGCTGTCGTTGCCGCGCAGCCCGTTGACCGACCCGGTGATGACGACCGACCCGCCGTCGGGCAGGTGCGGGAGGGCCGCCCGCAGCAGCCAGAAGACGCTGAAGACGTTGACCTGGAAGGTGCGGGTGAGCTGCTCTGTGGTCAGGTCGGTGAAGTCGTCCACCGGGGCCTGGGTGGCGTGGTGGGCGACGACCGTGTCGAGTCCGCCGAGGTCGCGGACGGCGCGCTCGACGACGTCGGCGCAGTGCGCCTCGTCGGCGAGGTCGCCGGCCATCAGAGTGCAGCGGCGCCCCTCGGCCTCCACCAGGGAGGCGGTGTGCCGGGCGTCGTCGTCCTCCTCCAGGTAGGCGATGGCGACGTCGGCGCCCTCCTTGGCGAAGGCGACCGCCACCGCCCGCCCGATACCGGAGTCGCCGCCGGCGATCAGCGCCCGCCGGCCCTCCAGCAGCCCACTGCCCCGGTAGTCGCGCATCTCGTCGCGGGGCCGGGGCTCCATGGGTCCGGTCCGTCCGGGGTAGGGCTGGGTCTGTCCCTCGGGCTCGCTCATGGGGTCCCCCCGTCTGTGGTCGGCGTTCCTCCCCCGTGGGCTATCCGGCGCCCCGGACGGTAAACCCGGGCCCCGGCGGCGGGTGGGTACATCCGTTGACACAGCCGCGCGGCCCTCGGGATACTCGCATCCCCCGGCCTTCCGCGCCCCGGACCGCCGTGCTCTCGCGCCCCCGAACCGCCGCCGCGGTCCTCGTGCTGGAGGGACACCCGCATGACCACCATCGAACCTCCCTCCCCGGCCGGGTTCGCCGACGCCCTGCGGGCCCTGTTCGCCGAGCCCGGTCTGCACGCCGCGCTCCGCCGCACCGCCGACCTCGCGGTGGCGGCCATCCCCGCCTGCGACGACGCGGCCCTGTCCCTGGTCGAGCGGCGGGGGCGGCTGTCCACCCCGGTGGCGGCGGGCGACCTGGCGCGCCGCGTCGACGGCCTGCAGACCCGGCTGGGCGAGGGGCCCTCGATCGACGCCGTGTGGGCCGACGACCACCTGGCGCTGCCCGACCTCGCCGACCCGGCCGTCACCGCCCGGTGGCCGCGGTTCACGGCCGAGGCCGCCCGGCTGCCGGTCGGCGGCATGCTGGCGTTCCGGCTGTTCACCGCCGAGGAGACGGTCGGGGCGCTGACCCTCTACGCGGGCGCGCCGGGCGCCTTCACGCCGCGCGACCTGGAGCTGGGGGTGGTGTTCTCCGCGCAGGCGGCGTCGGCGCTGGCGGCGCACCGGCGGATCGCCGACCTCAACCGGGCACTGGACACCCGCGAGACCATCGGGCAGGCGCAGGGCATCCTGATGGAGCGCCACCACCTCACCGCCGACCAGGCGTGGGAGCACCTGCGCACGACGTCGCAGAACCTCAACATCCGGTTGGCGGAGCTGGCCGCGTCGATCGCGCTGACGGGCGAGGAGCCCGACGGCGCCGACCGCCCGTGACCGCCGGGCCGGCCGGTCAGCCGACGTAGCGGCGGGCGGTCGAGGTGCGCTGCGGCTCCTCCAGCAGCCGCAGCCCCGCGGCGACGCGGGGCGGCACCGGCCGGCGTTCGGCGAGCACCCACGGCAGCCCCGCCAGGGCCTCCCCCACGGCCGCCGCGCTGACCCGGTCGCGCGGCACGGACCGCAGGACGTCGCCGGTGCGGCGCAGCGCGGCGCCGGCGGGCCGGCGCAGCCAGGTGGTCCACAGCGTGTTGCGGATGCCCAGCCGGCGGCGGCCGGTGCCGTCGCGGTTGCGCGAGGGCCGGTGGTGGACGGTCAGGTCCGGGGCGTAGCACAGCCACCAGCCGGCCGCCGCGAGGTCCAGCGACAGCAGTTCCTCCTCGCCGCCGATCCACAGCCGGGGCGAGAACCCCCCGGCGGCGGTGAACGCGTCGGCGCGCAGCACCGACGCCCCGGCGAGGATGCTGAGCAGCGGCGGGCCGGGCAGGCCGGGCCGGCCGGGTACGGGCGAGTCGCGCAGCTCGCGGACGATGGGGTCCTCGCGCCCGCCGGGCTCCACCAGGATGCGGGCGGTCAGGGCTGCGACGTCGGGGTGGGCGTCGAGCAGGTCGGCGGCGCGCGCCAGCCCGCCGGGGTCCCACCAGGTGTCGTCGTCGCAGAAGGCCACGTAGGGGGTGTCGAGTGCCTCCACCCCGATGTTGCGGCCGGCGGCGCCGAGGTTGGCGCGGGCCCGGATGAGGCCGACGCCGGGGCGGGCGGCGACCGCGTCGGCGGTGCCGTCGGTGGAGGCGTTGTCCACGACGACGACCGGCGGCCGCTCGGGCAGCCCGGCGAGCCGGTCCAGGACGTGCAGCAGTTCGGCGCACCGGTCGCGGGTGATGATGACCACGCCGACGCGGGGGTCGGGTCCGCTCACGCGTCCTCCAGCCGCCGCAGGTCGCGCTCGACGCCGGCGGGCAGGGGGCGGCGCCGGGCGAGCGCGGCGGGGGCGGCGCGCAGGGCCTCGGCGAGGGCGCCGCGCGCCTCGGGCGCGGTGGCGGCGTCGCGGGCGAGGCGGGCGGCGGAGCGCACGGCGCGGCCGGGCGGCCGGCGCATCAGGTCGATGAGCAGCGCGTTGCGCAGTTCGCGGCGGCGCCGCCAGGCGCTCGGCGGCCGGGCGGCCGACGGGTGGTGGTGGGCGACCACCTCGGGCAGGTGGCACAGCTCCCACCCGGCGGCGGCGAGGTCCTGGGCGAGCAGCGCCTCCTCGCCGATGAACTCCAGCACGTCGCTGAACCCGCCGACGGCGCGGAACGCGTCGGCGCGGACCACGGCCGCGCAGGCGAGGAAGCCCAGGACGCGCGGGCCGGGCAGGTCGCCGGGGCCGGAGTCGAGTCCGGCGGCGAGCAGGGCGTTGACGGGGTCGGGGCGGTCGTCGGGGCCGACCAGGGTGGCGGCGGCGACCAGCCCGAGGCGGGGGTCGGCGTCGAAGGCGTCGGCGGCGGTCTCCAGGGCGCCGTCGGCCCACCAGGAGTCGTCGTCGCTGAACGCCACGTAGGGGGTGGCGGCGAGGGCCGCGCCCACGTTGCGGGCGGCGGCGCCGCGGTTGCGCCGCAGCCGCACGACGCGCACCTCGGGGTGGGCGGAGCGGACGTAGGCGGTGGTGCCGTCGGTGGAGTCGTTGTCCACGACGACGACCGGCGGGCGGGGGCGGAGCGCGCGCAGCCGGCGCAGGGTGCGCCCGAGTTCGGCGCAGCGGTCGCGGGTGGCGACCACCACGGTGGTCCGGGGCGTGTCCTGGGGCTCCACTCGGCCTCCCGGTCGCGGGTGCGGGGGCGGCGCGGTCGCGGCCGGGGGCCGCGCCGTGCCTGGTCGGCGAAGGCGTACCGCTACCCGGCCGGGTGGCGGGTATGCGAAGCGCGGGCAAAGCCTGCGCCATACCGGCTTGTTCCGGGTTGGCGCGTGGTGGTGTGTCCCGTAGTGTCGGACATGTTGTGCAGGAGGTCCGACAGCGCGGCCTTGACGCCATCACGTGCGTCCTGCGATTCCCGGCCGGGGGGCCACTTCCGGGGAGTCACACTCGCCGACGCGCCCGCACAACCGACGCGTCGGCGGACGTGAGGGCATGTGATCGGCGGTCTGACTCCGTCAGAAGCAGGGAACGTCACGATGAGCTCATCGAGCACGCTCCGCAGCCGGAACGAGACCGCAGTCCCGGGCCCGCGCCGATCGGCACGGGCCGGCCGATCCGACGAAGCGTATTACGAGAGGACCCGCGAGCTGTTCGCCGAGCTCGCGGGGGTCGAGAGGAGCGACCCGCGGCGCGAGGAGCTGTACCGCGCGCTGGTCGAACTGCACGGGCCGGTGATCCGCCGCATCGCCCGCCGCTACCGCAACCGCGGCGAGCCCGAGGAGGACCTGCGCCAGGTCGTCACGGTGGGCCTGGTCCAGGCCATCCGCGACTTCGACCCCGACTACGGCAAGGAGTTCATCTCCTATGCCCTGCCGATGATGACCGGCGAGGTCAAGCGGCACTTCCGGGACCGCACGTGGGCCATCCGCGTGCCCCGCAAGCACCAGGAGAAGCGGCCCGAGCTGAACCGGGTCACCTCCGCCTTCGCCCAGGAGCACGGCCGGTCGCCGACGGTGGCCGAGATCGCCGAGCGGCTGGAGATGACCGTCGAGGAGACCCTGGAGCTGATCGACGCCTCGGCGGCCTACAGCGCCCTGTCCCTGGACGTGCCCTACGGCGCCGACGAGGAGGAGAAGACCCTCGGCGACACGCTCGGCGAGGACGACTCGGCGCTGGAGAGCGTGGCCGACCGGGCGTCGCTGCGCCCGGCGCTGGCGACCCTGTCGCCGCGTGACCGCAAGATCGTGCTGCTGCGGTTCGCCGGCAACAAGACGCAGGCCCAGATCGCGGAGATCGTCGGGCTGTCGCAGATGCACGTGTCCCGGACCCTGTCGGCGTCGCTGGCCAAGCTGCGCGCCCAGCTCGTCCCCGACATCTGAGGCGGGCCCCGCCACCGCGGACGGCGGGCCCCGGACACCCCTGGTGTCCGGGGCCCGCCGCGCGTCCGGCCGCCCCCGCCGCGGCCGCGGCGGGGG
>NZ_BCRK01000133.1 GCF_001552555.1 Nocardiopsis trehalosi NBRC 14201
GTCCGTCGGCGCGCGGCGGCCCCGGCACACGCGCGGGGCCGCCGGCTCCCCCGAACCGGCGGCCCCGCGCTCCTGGGTGGTCCTTGCGCCGCCCCTCAGGCGGCGACCGGGCGGGCCTCCTCGGACGCCGCGGCGGACTCCAGCGCCAGCTCCAGCACCTCGCGGACGTCGCTGACGGGGTGGACGGTGAGCTGGGCGAGCACGTCCTCGGGGACGTCGTCGAGGTCGGGCTCGTTGCGCGACGGGATGAGGACCGTGGTGATCCCCGCCCGGTGCGCCGCGAGCAGCTTCTGCTTGACCCCGCCGATGGGCAGCACCCGGCCGGTCAGCGAGACCTCACCGGTCATCGCGACGTCGGCGCGGGCCGACCGCCCCGACAGCAGCGACGCCAGGGCCGTGGTCATGGTGACGCCGGCGCTGGGGCCGTCCTTGGGGATGGCGCCCGCGGGGACGTGGATGTGCACGCCCCGCTCCTTGAGGTCGCCCACCGGCAGCTCCAGTTCGGCGCCGCGCGACCGCAGGTAGGAGAGCGCGATCTGCGCGGACTCCTTCATGACGTCGCCGAGCTGGCCGGTGAGGGTCAGCCCGCCCGCCCCGGACTCGGGGTCGGCCAGGGACGCCTCCACGAACAGCACGTCGCCGCCCGCCCCGGTCACCGCCAGGCCGGTGGCCACCCCCGGCACGGCCGTGCGCTCCGCGGTCTCCGGGGTGTGCTTGGGCCGACCGATGAAGCCCGCCAGGTCGCCGGCGCCCACCTCGGCCGGCAGCTCCCGCTCGCCGAGGGCGGACCCCGCGGCGATCTTGCGGAGCACCCGGGCGATGGTCCGCTCCAGCCCGCGCACGCCCGCCTCGCGGGTGTACTCGGCGGCGATGGTGCGCAGCGCGTCCTCGCCGAACGCGACCTCGTCCGCGTCCAGGCCGGCGCGCTCCAGCTGGCGCGGCAGCAGGTGGTCGCGGGCGATGACGACCTTCTCGTCCTCGGTGTAGCCGTCGAGCTGGACGAGTTCCATACGGTCCAGCAGCGGGCCGGGGATGGTCTCCAGCGCGTTGGCGGTGGCGAGGAAGACCACGTCCGACAGGTCGAGGTCGACCTCCAGGTAGTGGTCGCGGAAGGTGTGGTTCTGCGCCGGGTCGAGGACCTCCAGCAGCGCCGCGGTGGGGTCGCCGCGGAAGTCGCTGCCGACCTTGTCGATCTCGTCCAGCAGCACCACCGGGTTCATCGACCCGGACTCCTTGATCGCCCGGACGATGCGGCCCGGCAGCGCGCCGACGTAGGTGCGCCGGTGGCCGCGGATCTCGGCCTCGTCGCGGACGCCGCCGAGCGCCACCCGGGTGAAGCTGCGGCCCATGGCGCGGGCCACGGACTCGCCCAGGGAGGTCTTGCCCACCCCGGGCGGGCCGACGAGGGCGAGCACGGCGCCGCTGCGCCGGCCGCCGACGACGCCGAGGCCCTTCTCGGCGCGGCGCCGGCGGACCGCCAGGTACTCGACGATGCGCTCCTTGACGTCGTCGAGCCCCGCGTGGTCGGCGTCGAGCACGCCGCGCGCCCCCGCGATGTCGTAGGCGTCCTCGGTGCGCTCGTTCCACGGCATGGCGAGGACGGTGTCGAGCCAGGTGCGGATCCAGCCGGACTCCGGGGAGGAGTCGCCGGCCCGCTCCAGCTTGTCGACCTCGGCGAGCGCGGCCGTGCGGACGTGCTCGGGCAGGTCGGCGGCCTCGACCCGGGCGCGGTAGTCGTCCTCCTCGCTGCCGGGCCGGCCGTCGAGCTCGTTCAGCTCCTTGCGGATGGCCTCCATCTGGCGGCGGAGCAGGAACTCGCGCTGCTGCTTCTCGACGCCCTCCTGGACGTCCTGGTCGATGGTCTCGGCGACGTCGAGTTCGGCGAGGTACTCGCGGGTCCACTCGGTGAGCAGGCGCAGCCGCTCGGTCACGTCGAGGCTCTCCAGCAGCCGGAGCTTCTGGCTGGTCTTGAGGAAGGGGGAGTAGCCGCCGCGGTCGGCCAGCCGCCCGGGGTCGTCGAGCTGCTGGATGCCGTCGAGGATCTGCCACGCCCCGCGCTTCTGCAGGTAGGTGGTGAGCAGGGTCTTGTACTCGCGCGCCTGCTCCTGCACGCGGCCGGGGTACCCGCCCTCGGGGGCCTCCTCGGTGAAGACCTCGGCCGAGACCCACAGTGCGGCGCCGGGGCCCGTGGTGCCGCTGCCGACGCGGGCGCGGGAGACGCCGCGCAGCACCGCGGCGGGTTCGCCGTCGGGGGTGCGGCCGACCTGCTCGATGCTGGCGACGGTGCCGAACGCGGCGTAGGTGCCGTCGATGCGGGGCACGATCAGCACCCGCGGCCGCCCGGTGGAGCGGACCCCGGGGACCCGCGTCCCCCCGCCTCCGGCCTGGGCGGCGTCCACGGCGGCACGGACCTCGGAGGCGGAGATGTCGACCGGCACGACCATGCCGGGGAGCACGACGTCGTCGTCCATGGGCAGGACGGGCAGCGTCACGCTGGACTGCGCTTCGGTCATCGGACCCTCCTTCTTGAGTCACTAACACTCAATAAAGAGGAGTCCGGGTTTGTTCCCCCGAAGCTGTTCGCCGTGAGCGATCGCCGGAGTTCCCGCCACAGAGGACTTTCCTATAAGTGACAGAACCATTACTCAGGGACATGCCCCGACCGGTGGACACCGGCCGGGCGCGACACTTCTAATCGGTGCGACAGGTCTATACCAGTCCTTCGCCGGAGGTTGTGCGCATGTCACTGTCCCTGCCACCTCCGCGGCGCCGCGCCCTAGCGGCGGCCGCCCTGCCCCTGGCCCTGCTCGCCTCCGGATGCGCCTACCTGGAGGGCGGCACCAACCAGGCGGCCGACCCCGGATCCGCCGACTGCGCCCCCTTCCGCGAATGGCAGGACATCGGGGGCGAGGTCGAGATCTACGCCTCCATCCGCGACGAGGAGGGCGAGGCCACCCAGGCCGCCTGGGCCGACTTCGAGAGCTGCACCGGCATCGACATCGCCTACGAGGGCAGCGGCGAGTTCGAGGCCCAGATCCAGGTCAAGGTCGACGGCGGCAACGCCCCCGACATCGCGATCTTCCCCCAGCCCGGCCTGCTGGCCCGGTTCGTGGAGTCCGGCGACGCCCTCGCCCTGCCCGCCCCCGTCCGCGAGCGCGCCGAGGAGGGTTACAGCGAGGACTGGCTCGGCTACGTCACCCACGGCGGCGAGCTGTACGGCACGCCCTTCGGGGCCAACGTCAAGTCGATCGTCTGGTACTCCCCGCGCTTCTTCGCCGCCGAGGGCTACGAGGTTCCGGAGACCTGGGACGCCATGGTCGAGCTGAGCGACCGGATGGTGGACGACGGGTTCACCCCGTGGTGCGCCGGCATCGAGTCCGGCGAGGCCACCGGCTGGCCGGTCACCGACTGGCTGGAGAACGCCGTGCTCCGCGAGCACGGCCCCGAGGTCTACGACCAGTGGGTGGCCCACGAGATCCCGTTCGACGACCCCCGCATCGTCGACTCCCTCGACCGCGTCGGCGACATCCTGCGCAACCCGGAGTACGTGGGCGACGTGCAGTCCATCGCCACCACCTCCCAGCAGGACGCCGGCCTGCCCATCCTGGACGAGGAGTGCGGGATGTACCTGATCGGCTCCTTCTACTCCTCCAACTGGCCCGAGGGCACCGACATCTCCGAGGACGGGGACGTCTTCACCTTCAACCTGCCGGCCATCGACGAGGAGGTCGGCACCCCGGTCCTCGGCGGCGGCGAGTTCGCCGCGGCGTTCGCCGACCGCCCCGAGGTCGTCGCGGTGCAGGAGTACCTCGCCAGCGCCGACTACGCCGACCGCCGCGCCCGGGCGGGTTCGTGGTTCTCCGCGCACCGCGAACTCGACCTCGAGGCGCTGCACAACCCGCACGACCGATTCGGCGCCGAACTGCTCCGCGAGCCCGGCACCGACTTCCGGTGGGACGGCGGCGACTCCATGCCGGCCGCCGTCGGATCGGGCACGTTCTGGCGGGGCATGACCAACTGGATCAACGGCGACGGCACCGGAGAGGTGCTCGCCTACGTCGAGCAGTCGTGGCCGTCCTGATGGCCTTCGATCCGCTCAGCGAGCTGCCCAAGCTGGTCTACCTCGTCATCGCCGTCGCGGCGTTCCTGGCGGTGGTCGGCGTCCTGCTGCTCGTGGTCGACCACGGGCCGCGGTCGCGCCGCGACTGGTGGCAGGCGCTCTGCTTCCTGGGCCCGGCCGGGGCGCTGCTCCTGGCCGGGCTGGTCTACCCGGTGCTGCGCACCACCCTGCTGTCGTTCCGCGACCGGGCGGGCACCGGATGGGTCGGCTGGGAGAACTACGCGTGGATGTTCACCCAGC
The DNA here is from genome assembly GCF_001552555.1 of Nocardiopsis trehalosi NBRC 14201. GTDB lineage: Bacteria > Actinomycetota > Actinomycetes > Streptosporangiales > Streptosporangiaceae > Nocardiopsis_B > Nocardiopsis_B trehalosi. The sequence continues at coordinate 4,361 of NZ_BCRK01000133.1, forward strand.
CGGAGATCGTGCTGGTGCTGCGCAACACGCTGCTGTGGGTGCTGTTCGCCCCGGCGCTGGCGACCGGGATCGGCCTGGTGTACGCGGTGCTGGTCGACCGCTCCCGGCACGAGGCGGTCGCCAAGTCGCTGCTGTTCATGCCCATGGCCATCTCGTTCGTCGGCGCGAGCATCATCTGGCGCTTCGTCTACACCCACCGCCCGGCCGACGAGCCGCAGATCGGCCTGCTCAACCAGCTCGTCGTGGTGTTCGGCGGCTCCCCGCGGCAGTGGCTGCTCACCGAACCGCTCAACACCCTGCTGCTGATCGTGGTCCTGGTGTGGATCCAGGCGGGCTTCGCCATGGTGGTGCAGTCGGCGGCGATCAAGGCGGTCCCCGCCGAGATCACCGAGGCCGCGCGCATCGACGGGGTCAACCCCTGGCAGATGTTCTGGCGGGTCACCCTGCCGATGATCTGGCCGACGGTGGCGGTCGTGCTCATCACCATCTCGGTGCAGACCCTCAAGGTCTTCGACATCGTCCGCACCATGACCGGCGGCCAGTTCGGCACCTCGGTCATCGCCAACGAGATGTACAACCAGGCGTTCCGCTACGGCGAACTGGGCCAGGGCTCCGCGCTCGCGGTGTTCCTGTTCGTGCTGGTCATCCCGCTGGTCCTGATCCAGATCCGCAACCTCCGGCGCACCCGGGAGGCGCAGTGAACACCTCCGAGACCTCCCTGGTCGGCCGACGGGCGATCGGCGCGGGGCGGCGCACCCGCCCGGCGGCGCGGCGCGAACCCCGCGAGACCCCGGCCGCCCGGGTCCGCCGCGGCCTGTCCGGGCGCGGGGCGACGGTCGCCGCCCTGGTGATCGCCGTCGTGTGGACGGTGCCCACGGCGGGGCTGCTGGTGTCGTCGCTGCGCCCCGAGGAGCAGATCCGCACCTCCGGGTGGTGGACGTTCTTCGCCGCGCCCGAGGTGACCCTGCGCAACTACTCCGACGTGCTGTTCGGCGGCCCCGGCTCGGGCCAGCTGGCCAGCTACTTCGTCAACTCGTTCGTGATCGCGGTGCCGACCATGGTGTTCGACGTGGTCCTGGCCGCGCTCGCCGCCTACGCGCTGGCCTGGATGCGGTTCCGCGGCCGCGACTGGATGTTCATCGGCATCTTCGCCCTGCAGATCGTGCCGCTGCAGATGTCGCTGGTGCCGCTGCTGCGGGTGTTCTCCGAGGGGGTCGCCGTCGGCGGCGCCCAGGTCCTGCCGCCCTGGGAGCTGGTCGGCGCGTTCCAGTTCACCACGGTGTGGGTGGCGCACACGATCTTCGGCCTGCCGCTGGGGATCTTCCTGCTGCACAACTTCATCGCGCAGCTGCCGCGCAGCCTGATGGAGGCCGCCCGCGTCGACGGCGCCGGGCACGGGGTGATCTTCCGGCGGATCGTGCTGCCGCTGTCCGCCCCGGCCCTGGTCTCCCTGGCGATCTTCCAGTTCCTGTGGGTCTGGAACGACCTGCTGGTGGCGCTCATCTTCGCCGGGGGCAGCGTGGAGGTGGCCCCGCTGACCGTCCGCCTCGCCGAGCTGGCCGGCACCCGCGGCGACGACTGGCACCGGCTGACCGCCGGGGCGTTCGTGTCGATCGTCGTCCCGCTCATCGTGTTCTTCTCGCTCCAGCGCTACTTCGTGCGCGGCCTGCTGGCCGGCAGCATGAAGGGCTGACCCGGGCGCACCGGCCCGCCCTCAGCGCACCAGCCCCGCCCGGTAGGCGATCACCACCAGCTGGGCGCGGTCGCGGGCGTGCAGCTTGACCATGGCCCGGCTGACGTGGGTGCGCGCGGTGGCCGGGCTGACGTACAGCCGCTCGGCGATCTCGGCGTTGGACAGGCCCTCGCCGACGAGCGCCAGCACCTCGCGCTCCCGGTCGGTCAGCCCTTTCAGCGCCGGGCGCGGCGCGTCGACCGGCGCCCGGGTGACGAAGCTGGAGATCACCCGGCGGGTCACCGACGGCGACAGCAGCGACTCCCCCGCCGCGGCCAGCCGGACCGCCCGCAGCATCTCCTCGGGGTCGCTGTCCTTGATCAGGAACCCGGACGCGCCCGCGCGCAGCGCGTCGAACACGTAGTCGTCCAGTTCGAACGTCGTCAGCATCACCACGCGGGTGCCGGACAGCGCCGGGTCGGCGGCGATCTCGCGCAGCGCCGCGATGCCGTCGAGCACCGGCATGCGCACGTCCATCAGCACCACGTCGGGGTGCTCGCGGCGCACCAGCTCGACCGCCTCGCGGCCGTCGGCGGCCTCACCCGCCGCGACGAGGTCGTCCTCGGCCTCGATGAGCACCCGCAGCCCCATGCGGACCAGCGCCTGGTCGTCGGCGACCGCCACCCGGATGGTCACCGCTCCCCCCTCGGCAGCTCGGCGCGGACGGCGAACCCGCCCTCGGGGCGCGGCCCGGCGGTGAGGCCGCCGCCGACCGCGCGGGCGCGCTCGCGCATCCCGGCGATGCCGTTGCCCTCGGGCGGCACGGCGCCCGGCCGGGCCGGTCCGTCATCGGTGACCTCCACCACGACCTCCGCGGGCCGGTACTCGATGCGCACGGCCGCCCCGGCTCCCCCGGCGTGCCGCACCACGTTGGTCAGCGCCTCCTGCACGATCCGGTAGGCGGCGTGGTCGACCGCCGCGGGCAGCGGCGCGGGCGCCCCCTCGGTGCGCACCTCGGCGGTGCGCCCGGCGGAGGCGACCCCGGCCACCAGGTCGTCCAGGCGGTCCAGGCCGGGCAGCGGCGCGCGCGGCCCCCGGCCGCCGTCGGGATCGCGGAACACCGCGAGCGTACCGCGCAGCTCCTCCAGGGCGTCCTTGCTGGTCTGCCGGATCGCCTCCAGCGACGGCTCGATCCGGTCGGGGCGCTTGTGCAGCACGTGCAGCGCCACGCCCGCCTGCATGTTGATGACCGACAGGCTGTGCCCCACGACGTCGTGCACCTCGCGGGCGATGCGCAGCCGCTCCTCGTAGGCGAACCGGTGCAGCTCCTGGCGGCGCTCGCGGCGGTCGGTCTCGCGCGCCGTGCGCACCACCACGCCCAGTGCGGCGGGCACGCTCAGCACGGCGGCGCCCACGCCCAGCACCGCGTAGAGCTGGGTGGCGGACAGCCCGAACGCCGGCCGGCCCAGCCAGAGCGCCACCACGAGCAGGGGGACCAGGCCCAGCCACGGCGTCCACGCGCGCAGTGGCAGCAGCGACGCCAGCGTGTACACCTGCACCACCACCGGGGCCAGGACCGCCGGGCCGGGCATGCCCGTGGCCGCGATGAGCACGGCGGCCGCGACGACGGTCGCGGCGTACGCGGTGCGCGGGCGCAGGCGGCGGACCATCACGCTCAGCGCGACGACGGCGACGGCCGCGTAGGCGGCGATCGGCAGCGGGTCGCCGCGGCCGGGCGGCCACGGCGGTTCGCCCATGGGCGGCCCGGGCCCCCAGCCGCCGCCGTGCTGGGCGTGCGCGAGCGCCAGCGCGACCATGCCCACGAACAGTCCCAAGGGGACGTCGAGGGCGAGGACGCGGAGATGGCCTCGGTCGGAGCGGCTCACCCTCCCGACCCTAGACGCCGCGCCCCGCGCCGCGCGTCGGTCCGCCGGCGTAGGGCGGCTGCCGCAGCGGGCGTAGCCGCACCGCCGCGCCCCGGCCGACGACGCGCGTACGGCGCACCGCCGACGCTGGTGCCATGACCACCGCACCGCTCTTCACGACCGCCGAGGGGTTCGCCGTCCTGGCGGGCCGCCACGGACCGACCTGGGGCGGCGGACCGCCGCCCTTCCCGATGATCGGAGTCGCCGTGCTCTGCCTGCTCCTGCTCCTGCTGCTCGCCGCCGCCGTCTTCGCCGCCACCCGGCGCGGGGGCCGCCCGCCCTGGGCGCACCGCCCGCCGGAGGCACCCGAGGACGGCGCCCGGCGCGTCCTCGCCGAGCGGTTCGCCCGCGGCGACATCGGGGTCGACGAGTTCCTGGAGCGCGCGAGCGTCCTCAACTGGACCCCGGGCGCCGGCCCGGGCACGGGGAAGGGACGGGGGCGGTGACCGTCCGCGCCGCCGGCCGGCCGCCGGGCGCGGGCCGCCCGGCGGCGCGGCCGCGGCGGCTGCCCCGGGGCGCGCGCGCCGCGCTGCTCAGCGCGCACGTCGTCGCGTCGGTCGGCTGGCTCGGCCTGCACGGCGGGCTGCTGACCCTGCTCGCCGCCGGGCTGGCCACCGACGACCCCGGCCGCGCGGGCGCCCTGTACACCGCCGCCGCCGTCCTGGCCCGCACCCTGGTGCTCCCGGTGAGCCTGACCGCGGTCCTCACCGGGCTGGCGCTGGCGATGGGGACCCATTGGGGCCTGCTCCGGCACACCTGGGTCGCGGTGAAGCTCGTCCTGAGCGTGCTGCTGCTGATCGGCTCCAACCTGAGCCTGGGCCCGCAGGTGCTGCTGCTCGCCGAGGGGTACGCCGGCGGCGGCGAGCCGCCCGACCTGGAGCGGGTGCGCGCCGTGGTGATGTTCTCGGTGGCGCTGTGCGTGCTGCTCGCCGCCACCCTGCTGTCGACGGTGAAGCCGTTCGGCCGGACCCCCTGGCGCCGCGCGCCCTAGGTCGTCGTGTCCATCGGCGGGCCGCGCCCGCCGGCGCTCAGCCGGGGCCGCGCAGCGCCGCGCGGGCCGCGTCGACCGTGGTGGTGCGGTAGGCCGCCCCGTACAGGCAGACGTGCACCAGCAGCGGGTGGAGCTGGTGCAGCGCCACCCGGCCGCGCCACCCCGCCCCCAGCGGGGCGACCTCGTTGTAGGCGTCGCGGACCCGGTCCAGGTGCGGCAGCCCGAACAGGGCGAGCATGGCGAGGTCGGTCTCGCGGTGCCCGCCGTGGGCGGCCGGGTCGACCAGGACCGCGCCGTCGTCCTGCCAGATGACGTTGCCGCTCCACAGGTCGCCGTGGACCCGGGCGGGGGGTTCGGGGGCGCCCGCCAGCGCGTCGACCGCGTCGACGACCTTCTCAACGATGCGCACGTCACCCGGGGTGAGGGCGCCGCGGTCGGCGGCGCGGCGCAGGAACGGCAGGAGCCGCCGCTCGGCGTAGAACTCCGCCCAGGTGTCGGCGGGGGTGTTGTCGAGCGGCAGCGGGCCGATGTAGCCGTCGCGGCCGGCGCCGAACCCCTCGGCGCCCGACAGGTGCAGGCCGGCGAGCCGGCGGCCGAACGTCTCGGCCGCCTCGGGGGTGGGCGGGCGCTCGTCCACCCAGGACAGGACGAGGGTGTCGGGGTCCCAGCCGACGACGTCGGGCACCGGGGCGCCGAACGGCCGGCCCAGCCAGGACAGCCCCAGGGCCTCGGCCCGGAACAGCCCGGGGAACCGGGCGTCGCCCTCGCCGGGCGGCAGCGCCTTGACGAACACCCGCACGCCGTCCGCCAGGTCGGCGCGGTACGCCGACCACGCGTGCCCGCCCCCGCCGACCGGCTCGACCGCCGCGACGTCGCGCCCGATGAGCCCGGTGATCCGCTCGCCCACAGCGTCCATGTCGCCGCGCCCCTACCGGGGCCCGCGCGGCCCGAGGGCGGCGGCGAGTTCGGCGGTGAGCCCCTTGGCGGCGGCCTCGACCATGTTCAGCACGGCGGTGAACCCGTCGTCGCCGCCGTAGTAGGGGTCGGGCACCTCGGCGGTGGGCCCGCCGCCGGGCGCGAAGGACCGGAACAGCCGGACGCGGTCGGCGGCGTCGGCGCGGTCCTCCGCCAGCCGGCGCAGCTCCCGCAGGTTGTCGAGGTCCATGGCCAGGATGAGGTCGCGCTCGGCGAACCAGTCGGCCTCGAAGCGGCGCGCGACGTGGTCGGTGAGGTAGCCGTGGACGCGCAGCGCCGCCGCGGCGCGCTCGTCCATGGGCGACCCGATGTGCCAGCCGCCCGTCCCGGAGCTGTCGACCCGCACCGCGTCGGCCAGGCCGGCGCGTTCGAGGTCGGACACCAGGATCTTCTCGGCCATGGGCGAGCGGCAGATGTTGCCCAGGCAGACGATGCCGATGCGGTACGGCCCGGCGGGGTCGCGGGGTTCGGGCAGGCTCATGGCCCCTACCGTAACGGAGGCGCGGCCCCGGACCGCGCCCCCGCGCACGCCCGCGCGGCGGCGCCCCGGCTCAGCCCTTGGGCAGCCGCACCACGGTCACGAAGAAGTCGTCGATCTGCCGGACGACCTGGATGAACTGGTCGAAGTCGACCGGCTTGGCCACGTAGGCGTTGGCGTGCAGCCGGTAGCTGCGCAGGATGTCCTCCTCGGCCTCGGAGGTGGTGAGGACGACGATGGGGATGTGCGACAGCGCCTCGTCGCGCTTGACCTCGGCGAGGACCTCGCGGCCGTCCTTGCGCGGCAGGTTGAGGTCGAGCAGGATCAGGTGCGGCTGCGGGGCGTCGGCGTACTCGCCCTCGCGGCGCAGGAAGCGCAGGGCCTCGACCCCGTCGCTGACCACGTGCAGGCGGTTGCCGACCTTGTGCTCCTCGAACGCCTCCTTGGTCATGAGGACGTCGCCGGGATCGTCCTCGACCAGCAGCACCTCGATGGGTTGCACCAAGTTGACCTCGCTCAATCTCTTCCGACCTTCTCGGGCTCGCCGTCCCCGGACGGCCCGGGGGTGCCGCCGGCGCCGTCCTGCGCGGCCTCGGCCTCCGTGTCGGCGGGGTCGTCCTGCCCGGCGGGCAGGGACCAGCATATGGTCGTTCCCTGGTGGTCGGTCTCGGTGTCGAGCCAGATCCTGCCGCCGTGGAACTCCACGATCTTCTTGCACATGGCGAGCCCGATGCCGGTGCCGCCGTACTTGTCGCGGGTGTGCAGGCGCTGGAAGATGACGAAGACGCGCTCCGCGTACTGGGGTTCGATGCCGATGCCGTTGTCGGCGCAGCAGAACACCCACTCGGCGCCGCTGCGCCGCGCGCTGAGGTGCACGCGGGCGGGCCGGTCGCCGCGGAACTTGACGGCGTTGCCGATGAGGTTGAAGAACACCTGCGTGAGCAGGGTGCGGTCGCCGTCGACGGTGGGCATGTCGTCGCCGGTGACGACCGCGCCGGCCTCCTCCAGCCCGGTCTCCAGGCTGCTCAGCGCGTCGCCGAGGGCGTCGTTGAGGTCGACCGGGGCGAAGTCCTTGGTGCGGCCGACCCGGGAGAACGCCAGCAGGTCGTTGATGAGCACCTGCATGCGCTTGGCGCCCTCGACCGCGAAGTCGATGTAGGAGTCGGCGCGCTCGTCCAGGCGCCCCTGGTAGCGGCGCTGGAGCAGCTGGCAGAAGCTGGCCACCTTGCGCAGCGGCTCCTGGAGGTCGTGCGAGGCGACGTAGGCGAACTGCTCCAGCTCCAGGTTGGACCGGCGCAGCTCCTCGGTCTGGCGCTCCAGCAGCTCCGACTGCTCCTGGAGCTTGCGGCGGGCGGCGCCGACCTCGTGCAGGTCCTTGACGATGCGCTCGCGCATGCCGTCGACGTCGCGGCCGACCCGTTCGAACTCGGGCGGGCCGTGCAGCGCGATCCGGTGGGCGTAGTAGCCCTCCGACACCTGCACCAGGTGGCTGCCCAGTTCGTCCAGCGGGCGCAGCACCCAGTTCTGCAGCATCACCCAGAGGAAGACGCACAGCACCACGACGACGACGCCGACGAGGATCAGCAGGGCCACGAGCCGCTGGGTGGCGACGGTCAGGCCGTCGCGGGCGTCCACGATCTCCTGCTCGATCCGCGACTCGGCGGAGGCGCCGGCCGCCCGCAGGTCGTCGAACCGCTCGCGGCCCAGCCGGAAGTCGGCGGCGCTGACCTCCTCGCCGGCGCGCACGGCGCGCAGCGTGGGGACCGCGAACTCCTCCTTCCACGCCTCGCCGGCCTCCAGCAGCCGGTTGATGTCGGCGTCCACCTCGCCGTTGTCGCCGGCGATGGCGCGCAGCTGCGGCAGGCTCTCGGCCAGCGCCTCGCTGCCCTGGTCGTAGGGCGAGAGGAAGTCGATGTCGTTGGTGAGCGCGTACCCGCGAATCCCGTTGTCCTGGTTGAGGTAGGCCGAGAGGGTCTGCTGCACGGCGTTCTGCGCGGGGGTGAGCTGGTCGACCTGCCGGTCCAGGGAGTCGCGGGCGTTGAACGCGGTGAAGGTGATGGTGGACACCGAGGTGACCAGCACCACCGCCACGGAGGTGAGCAGGACGGTCACGCGGCGCCGGAGGGACCAGCGCTTCACGCCGGGCCGCCGTGGGTCAGCAGCAGCATGGCGACGTCGTCCTGGAGCGGGCCGCCGTTGTAGCGCTCGGCCTCGTCGACCAGCCGCTCGGGCAGGTCGACGATGGAGGTGCCGCGCGCCAGCACGTCGGTCAGGACGCGGCGCAGGCCGTCGACCTCCAGGCGCCGCGGCGGGCCGCCGTCGTAGGCGTCGACCAGGCCGTCGGTGTACAGCAGCAGGGTGGCGCCGCGCGGGAAGGGGAACTCCTCGACCTCGGGCGGGCCGTCGGGGAACACGCCCAGCGGGGGCCGCGGCGACGCCGCGACCTCCTCGACCGCGCCGTCGCGGATGGCCAGGGGCGGCGGGTGGCCGAGCAGCCGGATGCGGGCGCGCTCGCTGCCGGTGTCGAGGCTGGCCTGGCACAGGGTGGCGTACATCTCGTCCTGGGCGCGCTCGCTGATGAGGATCTCCTCCAGCGCGGGCAGCACGGCGTCCTCGGCCACGCCGCCCATGACCAGCGCCCGCCAGGCGATCCGCAGGCTGACGCCGAGCGCGGCCTCGTCGGGGCCGTGGCCGCTGACGTCGCCCACGATGACGTGGGTGGTGCCGTCCTTCTGCACCGCGTCGAAGAAGTCGCCGCCGACGATCGCGCGCTTGCGCCCGGGCCGGTAGTAGGAGCGGTGGGTCAGCGGGGAGCTGTCGAGCAGCACCTGCGGGAGCAGGCCGCGCTCCAGCCGCATGTTCTCGCGGGCGTACATCTCGGCCTCGCGGAGCTGGCGGGCGTCCTCGTCGGCGCGCTGGCGCTCGACGGAGTAGCGCAGGCTGCGGGCCAGCAGCGAGCCGTCGACCTGGCCCTTGACCAGGTAGTCCTGGGCGCCCGCCGAGACCGCGGCGACGCCCTCGTGCTCGTCGTTGAGGCCGGTGAGCACCACCACGGCGGCCGAGCTGGCGGTGGTCAGGACCTCGCGCAGCAGACCCATGCCGCCGGCGTCGGGCAGGTTGAGGTCGAGCAGCACGCAGCCGCGGAAGGCCGGCAGGTGGGTCCGGGCCTCGGCGAGGGTGGTGACCCAGGTGATGCGGACGCTGAGGGCGGTGTCGGCCAGCAGCTCCTCGACGAGGAAGGCGTCCTGGTGGTCGTCCTCGATCAGCAGGACGTCGACCGCCTCGACCGGGGCGGGGTCGGCCGCGCGCGGGTCCGCGACAGCACCGAAGGCGGGGTCGGCCGGGGCCGGCCCCGCTGTGTCGGGTTCCGTCATGGTCACGGGGTCGTGTCCTGGTTCTCTGGTATCCACACATCGCCTCTGCATCGACCCGGGCCCCGGCGGCCGCCGGGCGGGAACCGCCCGGGTCGGGCGGGGTCCCTCGGTCTGTCGCGGCGGTTGAAAAGATACTGGCGGGGCGACTTCCGCCGCCAGCGGGATTGCGCGAGAGACATCCGACTCCCGGTCCGGGAACTTGCACCACGTGCGGCGCCGCGCGCCGCACCAGGCCGGATATCAGCGTACCCGCATCCCCCGCCGCCGCGCCGCCGGACACCGGCGCGACCGCCTTTGCCCGGCGGCACGGGCCTGCCCGGCGCCGCCCGCGCCCCGCCGGGCGGGGGCGCCGCCCACCGCCCCACCGGGCCGGCGCCGGAGCGGGGCGGACCGGCGCGGACCGGTGCGGCCGCCGGAAACGGGCGTGCCACCATAGGGCCATGCCGAAGATCTCCGCTCCGACGATCGCCGCCCACCGGGCGCGCACGCGCGAGCGCATCCTGGCGGCCGTGGCGGCGCTCACCCGCACCCAGGGCATCGACGAGATCTCCATGACCGACGTCGCCGCCGAGGCCGGGATCACCCGCACGGCGCTGTACAACTACTTCCCCGACAAGCCCGCGCTGCTGCTCGCCTTCACCGAGCAGGTCACCGCCGGGTTCGTCGACCGCTACCGCGGCGCGCTGCCCGCCGGCGCCCCGGCGGCCGACCGGCTCGCCGCGTTCGTCCGGTTCCAGATCGAGGGCATCGCCGAGCACCCGCACCCCGACGCCGCCGAGCTGGGCGCCAGCCTGGGCCCCGACGCCTACCAGACGCTCGCCGACCACGTCGCCCCCATGCACCGGCTGCTGGTGGACGTGCTGCGCGCGGGCGTCGCCTCGGGCGAGTTCGCCCCGATGGCCGAGGAGGCCACGGCGCGGCTGGTCATGGCGCTGATCGGCGCCCAGCGGGTGCCGCTGGTGCGCGGCGAGACCACCCCCGAGGCCGCCCGCGGCCTCGTCACCGGGTTCACCCTGCGGGCCCTGGCGGCCGGGCCGGCCGCGCCGGAGGCGGCGGAGGAATAGCGGCCGGCCCGAAACCCGGCGCGTCGGCACCGGTTTCCGGATTCGGTCCCCGAACGTCCCCGCCGGGGTGCACAATCGGCGCGTCGCCGCCCGCTCGCACCGAAGGCCGAACGCCCGTGTCCCTGCTGCTCGTCCTGGCCGGCGCCGCCCTGGTGGCCGTCGCCGCGTCCAACCGCGTCCCCCGCCTCGGCGCCCCCGGCCCGCGCCTGGTGCCGGCCCGGCTCACCGAGGCCGGGCGGGCCACGCTCACCACCGTCGGCGGCGGCGCGCTGATCGCGGCGTTCCTGCTGGCGGCGCTGTCCGGCTGAGGGCGGCGCCGGTCAGGTCCGGCCGCCGAGCAGCGCCCGCGCCGCCGACGCGGCCGCCACCACGCCCGTGAGCGCCGCCGCGGCGCCGACCGCGTCGCGCACCAGACCGCGGCGCCGGGCGGCGGCCTCGGCGGCGTGCCGCTCGGCGTCGGCGAACCTGCCGCCGCACAGGTCCGGGTCCAGCTCCAGGGGGCGCCACCGGCGCGGCCAGGCCGCCAAGGGGCGCGCCGGGGTGTCGCGCGCCGACCGCAGCGTCCCGCGGCCGGTCACGCGGGGTTTCAGCCGGCCCGGATCGGCGGGCGGCACGCGCAGCGCCGCGGGGGCCGGGCCCGTGTAGCGCAGCTCCCCCGGCGCGTTGCGCAGCAGCTCCGCCAGGAGCTGGGCGCAGGCGCGGGCGTCGCCCAGGGCCGTGTGCTGCCCGGTCGGCCAGTGCCCGTTGAGGGCGCGGCTGGCCCGGGGCAGCGAGTACCGCTCCAGGTCGACCTGCGAGCGCAGGGTCCGCAGGGTGCACAGCCCCGGCAGCGGGCCGGGCAGGCCGGCCGGGGCGAACTCGGCCGCCAGGAACCGGCCCTCGAAGTCGAGCTTGTGGCCCACCAGGACCGCGCCCGAGAACAGTTCGGCGAGCACCGGCACCAGGGCGCGGGCCGTCGGGGCGCCCACCACGTCGCTGCCGCTGATGCCGTGGTAGACCTGCCCGGTCACCGGGACGCCGGGGTCGACCAGCGTACTGAACTCGCGCAGGACCGTGCCGTCACCGCGCATCCGCACCACGGCGATCTCGCACACCCGGGCCCCCTCGGCGGGGTCGAGCCCGGTGGTCTCGACGTCGATCACCGCGTATTCGAGGCCGTGGGCGCGGCGCCCGCCGCGGTTGCGCGTCAGCGCGCCCATGCGCAGGGCGCCGTGCCCCGCCGGGCGGGGTTCCGCCATCTCGTCCACCCCCGTCGGTCGCGTCCGGCGGCCCGATCGGGCCAGGCCCGACCCTATGGCACCCGCGGGAAGAGCCGTGCCGCTCCGGGCGTTTATGCTCTCGCCGACAGCCGCACCGCACCGCCGGCCGCCGGCCGGCGGCCACCCAGGAGGTTCCATGCCCGCCGCTCCCCCGCCCGCCCACGCCCCGCTCGTCGAGGTGGTCCGCTCCGGGTTCCGCGAGGGCGTGCACTACGGGGCGGCCGTCGGCATCACCGCCGGTGGCGAGGTCGGGTACCGCCGCGGCGACGTCGACGCCCCCGTCTTCCCGCGCTCGGCGGCCAAGCCGTTCCAGGCGCTGGCGTCGCTGCGCGCGGGCGCCCCGGTCGCGGGGGCGCAGCTCGCCGTCGCGGCCGGCAGCCACAGCGGGCAGGACATCCACGTCGACGTGGTCCTGCGCACACTCGCCGCGTCCGGGCTCGGCCCCGACGACCTGCGCTGCCCCGCCGACCTGCCGCTGGACCGCCGGGTCCGCGACGACCTGCTGCGGGCCGGGGGCGCGGCCTCCCGGCCGCTGATGAACTGCTCGGGCAAGCACGCCGCCATGCTCGCCGCCTGCGTCGCGTCCGGGTGGAGCACGGCCGACTACCTCGACCCCGACCACCCCCTGCAGCGGCTCGTGCGGTCCACCATCGAGGAGCTGTGCGGCGAACCCGTCGCCCACACCGCGGTCGACGGCTGCGGCGCGCCGCAGCTGGCGGTCTCCCTGGCCGGGCTGGCCCGCGGGCTGCGCGCCCTGGTGCTCGCCCCCGCCGGCACACCCGAGGCCGCGGTGGTCGCGGCCATGCGGGACTTCCCCGAGTACGTCGCCGGCGACGGCCGCGACGACACCCGCATCATGCGCGCCCTGCCCGGCGCCGTCTCCAAGATCGGCGCCGAGGGCGTCATCGCCCTGGCGGCCCCCACGGGGGCGGCCGCGGCCGTGAAGATCAGCGACGGCGACGGCCTGTCGCGGGCGCGCACGATGGCGGGGCTCGCCGCGCTGGAGGCGCTGGGGACCGACGTCGCGCCGGTGCGCGACCTCATGTCGTCCGATGTCCTGGGCGGGGGCGCGCCGGTCGGCGTCGTCCGCCCGATCGCCGATCGGGT
>NZ_BCRK01000134.1 GCF_001552555.1 Nocardiopsis trehalosi NBRC 14201
GGGCGCCCGCCGCGGGGGCCCGCGACCGGGCCCCCGGCGCGGACGCCCGCCGGAGCCGCGCGCCGGGCACGGCCGGCGCCGCACGGCTGCCACACTGGAGGGCGTGGGTACACACACGACATCCGCTGAGCTGTTCGAACGCGCGAGCGCCGTCGTCCCGGGGGCGGTCAACTCCCCGGTGCGCGCCTTCGGGGCGGTGGGGGGCACCCCGCCGTTCATGGCGTCCGGCGCCGGCCCCTACCTGACCGACGTCGACGGCAACGAGTACGTCGACCTCGTCTGCTCCTGGGGCCCGCTGATCCTGGGCCACGCCCACCCGGCCGTGGTCGAGGCGCTGCGCACCGCCGCCGCCGCGGGCACCTCCTACGGCGCCCCCACCCCGGGCGAGGTCGAGCTGGCCGAGGAGATCACCGCGCGCACCCCGGTCGAGCGCGTGCGCCTGGTCAACTCCGGCACCGAGGCCACCATGTCGGCCATCCGGCTGGCGCGCGGCGCCACCGGCCGCAGCAAGATCGTCAAGTTCGCCGGCAACTACCACGGCCACGTCGACGCGCTGCTCGCCGCCGCCGGGTCGGGCCTGGCGACGTTCGCGCTGCCCGACACCCCGGGGGTCACCGGCGCCAGCGCCGCCGACACCCTGGTGCTGCCCTACAACGACCCCGCCGCCGTCGAGGCCGCCTTCGCCGAGGCCGGCGGCGACATCGCCTGCGTGATCGCCGAGGCGTGCCCGGCCAACATGGGCGTCGTCCCGCCCCGCGACGGCTTCAACGCCCGCCTGCGCGAGATCACCGCCCGGCACGGCGCGCTGCTCATCCTGGACGAGGTCCTCACCGGCTTCCGGGTCGGCCCCTCCGGCTGGTACGGGCTGGAGGGCGTGGCGCCCGACCTCATGACCTTCGGCAAGGTCATGGGCGGCGGCCTGCCCGCCGCGGCGTTCGGCGGCCGTGCCGACCTGATGGACCGGCTCGCCCCCGCCGGCCCCGTCTACCAGGCGGGCACCCTGTCGGGGAACCCGCTGGCCACCGCCGCCGGCCTGGCGACGCTGCGCAACGCCACCCCCGACGTCTACGCGCGCATCGACCGCTCGGCGGCCGCGCTCTCCGCCGAGGTCGGCCGCGCGCTCTCCGCCGAGGGCGTGCCGCACCGCGTGCAGCACGGCGGCAGCCTGTTCACCGTGTTCTTCACCGACGCCGAGGTCACCGACTTCGACGGCGCCCGCGCCCAGGACACCCGGCGGTTCGCGGCGTTCTTCCACGCCATGCTCGACCAGGGCGTGTACCTGCCGCCGGCCGCGTTCGAGGCGTGGTTCCTGTCCGCCGCGCACGACGACGCGGCCCTCGACCGCGTGGTGTCGGCCCTGCCCGCGGCGGCCCGCGCGGCCGCGGCGGCCGGGGCGTGAGCCGGGCCGGGGACCGTGAACCCACTGGTCCCCGGCGCCGCCCCCTCCCTACCATGGGGGGATGCTCGACCTCGACCGGCTGCGCGCGCTGAACGCCATCGCCGAATACGGATCGGTCAGCGCGGCCGCCGACGTGCTCGGTATCACCACCTCCGCGGTGTCCCAGCAGATCGCCAAGCTCGAACGCGAGACCTGCGCCCGCCTGCTCGAACGCAGCGGGCGCGGGGTGCGCCTCACCGACCCCGCGCGGCTCCTGGTGGGCCACGCCGCGCGCATCCTCGCCCTCATGGCCGAGGCGGAGGCCGACCTGGAGGCCCGCCTGGGCAGCGTCGCCGGGCGCGTCAGCGTCGCGGCGTTCGCCACGGCCGCCCGCGGGGTGATGCCGGGCGTCATCGGCGCGCTCGCCGCGCGCCACCCCGGCCTCACCGTGGAGCTCACCGAGTCCGACCCGCTGGTCTCGCTCGAACTGGTCCGGCGCGGCGAACACGACGTCGCGCTGGTCCAGGACTGGCGCAACTCCCCGCTGCCGCTGCCGGCGGGCCTCGACCGCGTCCACCTGTTCGACGACCCCGCCGAGATCGCGCTGCCCGCGGGGCACCCGCTGGCCGACCGCGCCGAACTCGTGCTGCCCGATCTCGGCGACGAGGTGTGGATCTGCTCACCTCAGGGCAGCATCTGCCACGACTGGCTGACCGACACGCTGCGGCGCGCCGGGGTCGAGCCGCGGGTGGCGCACTACGCAGGCGAGCTGCCCACGCAACTGGCCCTGGTCGCCGCCGGGCTCGGCTGCGCGCTGCTGCCCCGG
Organism: Nocardiopsis trehalosi NBRC 14201; assembly: GCF_001552555.1. GTDB lineage: Bacteria > Actinomycetota > Actinomycetes > Streptosporangiales > Streptosporangiaceae > Nocardiopsis_B > Nocardiopsis_B trehalosi. The sequence continues at coordinate 2,205 of NZ_BCRK01000134.1, forward strand.
CTCGCCCGCGAGCGCCTGCCGGACGGCGTGGTCACGCTGCCCCTCCGGCCCCGGCTGGAGCGCGGCGTCCACGCCGTGTGGCGGCGCGAGGACGGCCGCCGGCCGGTGGTGCGGGCCACGGTGGCGGAGCTGCGGGAGGCGGTCGGTAGGTTGGAGGGCGCGTTGCCGCCGGTCGCCGCCGCCACGCCCTGAATCCGCGGGCGGCACCCGCCCGAGCGGCGCAGCGCAGCAGGACCACGAAGCGAAGGGAAACGGTCGCCCGTCATGACCACGACCACCGTCGTCCACCTCCTCAGGCACGGCGAAGTGCACAACCCCGAGGGCATCCTCTACGGGCGGCTGCCGGAGTTCCACCTCAGCGAGACCGGGGTCCGCATGGCCGAGCTGGCCTCCGAGTGGCTGTCGGGGCGCGACATCGCGGCCGTGTACTCCTCGCCGCTGGACCGCGCCAAGGAGACCGCCATGCCGGTGGCCGACGGGTTCGGACTGTCCATCCGCCTCGACGAGCGGCTGATCGAGGCCGCCAACCGGTTCCAGGGCATGGCCCTGTCGTCGCGGTCCATGACCGACGTGCACGTGATGCGCCGGCTGTACAACCCGTTCCTGCCGTCGTGGGGCGAGCCCTACACCGACATCGTCCAGCGCATGGTCGACGTCATCAAACTGGTGCGCAAGGAGGCGTGGGGGCGCGAGGCCGTCTGCGTCAGCCACCAGCTCCCCATCTGGATGGCCCGCCGGGCCGCCGAGCGGAAGCGGCTGTGGCACCGCCCCGACCGCCGCCAGTGCAACCTGGCGAGCATCACCACGCTGGCGTTCGAGGACCACCGGCTGGTCAGCGTCGGCTACAGCGAGCCCGCGGCCCGGCTGTACACCCGCCGGCGGGCCGTTCCGGGCGCCTGAGCGCCGTCCCCGCGCCGGCCGCCGCGCCCGCCGGTGCGTGCGGGCTTGCCGGAGAGGGTAGGCTGACTCGTCGGGTGCGGCGTCTGCTCCGGCGCCGCTCGCGTGCCGACGCCCCGAGGGCCGCGCGCCGCCGCATCCCGCTCGACGCCTCCGCGCCCGTCGCGCGGCGCCGTCGTGTCTCTTTTGTCGTTCGCGAGAGGTGATCCCATGGGTTCCGTGATCAAGAAGCGCCGCAAGCGCATGGCGAAGAAGAAGCACCGCAAGCTGCTCAAGCGGACTCGCATCGCGCGGCGCAACAAGAAGTAGGTCCGTCTCTCCGCCGACGCCGCCGCCCGCGTGGGCGGGGCCGACGCGGAGACACCCCTCTCTCCCCGCCGCGAACCCCACGTGTGGAGGCGATTCGTCATGGGCCGCGTCGTTCTCGTCACCGGTGCCTCCCGCCGCCTGGGTGCCCGGGTGGCGCAGGCACTCCAGCACGACCCCGGTGTCGACCGGGTCGTCGGCGTCGATCCGGCGCCGCCTCGCCACCCGCTCGGGCGCGCCGAGTACATCACCACCGACCTGCACGACGACAGCGTGCGCCGGGCCCTCCGCGACTCCGGCGCCGACACCGTCCTGCACCTCGGTCTGACGGTGACCCCCGAGGACGCCGGCGGCCGGGCGGCGATGAAGGAGAACAACGTCCTCGGGACGATGCAGCTCCTCAACGCCTGCCAGCGCACCCCGGGGGTGCGCCGCCTGGTGGTGCGGTCCAGCGCCGCGGTCTACGGCGCGTCCACCCGCCACCCGGGCCCCTCCACCGAGGACCTGGAGGCCCGCCGCATCCCGCGGTCGGCCTACGCCCAGGACGCGGCCGAGATCGAGCTGCACACGCGGGGCCTGGCCCGCCGCCGCCCCGACCTGTCGATCGCGGTCCTGCGGTTCGCGCACGTCATCGGCCCGTCGGTCGAGAGCCCGCTCACCCGCTACCTGGGGCTGCGGGTGGTCCCCACGGTGCGCGGCTACGACCCGCGCATGCAGTTCGTGCACGAGGACGACGGGGTCGAGGCCGTCCGGCTGATGGCCCTGGGCGACGGCGCCGGCGTCTTCAACGTCGCCGCCCCCGGTTCGCTCCCGCTGTCGCAGTGCCTGCACCGGGCGGGCCGGCACGGCGTGGCCGTGCCCGAGCGCGGGCTGCGGGTGCTGGGCGGCCTGGCCCGGCGCGGCCGCCTCGACTACTCCCCGGAGCAGCTGCGCGTGCTCTGCAACGACCGCGTGCTCGACTCCACCAAGCTCGAACGCGCCGTCGACTGGTCGCCCGAGTACACCTCCCAGGAGGCGTTCGAGGCGTTCCTCGACGGCGCCGCCCCCGCCCGCGTGCGCCGGCGGCGCCGCGACCGCGGCCACGGCAGCCCGCGGCGGATGCGCCCCGCCCTGGGCGGCTGACCCCGGCCGGCCGAGCCCGGCCGGGCGCCCCGCGCGCCGTCAGGGGCGCGGCCGCACCGGCAGGCGCAGCGCGCGCCGGCGCAGCATCCCCACGGCCACCCCGCCCGCCACCGCGCCCGCGACGGCGGCCGGCACGCCCACGCGCAGCGTGGTGCGGTGCCGGCGGAACTCGTGCACCGGCCAGCCGTTCGCGGCGGCGTGGGCGCGCAGCTCGTCGTCGGGGTTGACGGCGTTGGGGTGGCCCACCAGGTTCAGCAGCGGCAGGTCGTTGCTGGAGTCGCTGTAGGCGGTGCAGGCCGCCAGGTCGAGGTTCTCGCGGCGGGCGAGCGCGGTGATGGCCGACGCCTTGGCCGGTCCGTGCAGCAGGTCGCCGACGAGCCGCCCGGTGTAGACCCCGTCGACGGTCTCGGCGACCGTGCCCAGGGCGCCGTCGAGGCCGAGCCGCCGCCGGATGATGTCGGCCAGTTCGACCGGGGTGGCGGTGACCAGCCAGACGCGCTGCCCGGCCCCCAGGTGGCGGCGGACCAGCCGGTGCGCGCCCTCCCAGATGCGGCTGGACATGGTGTCGTCGTAGATCTCCTCGCACAGGGCGACGAGGTCGTCCACGCCGTGCCCGGCGACGAAGGCCAGCGCCGCCTCGCGCGCGGCGTTGATGTGCTCGGGCTGCTCCTGGCCGCTGATGCGGAACACCATCTGCCCCCACGCGAACCGGAGCAGGTCGCGCGTCGTGAAGAGGTCGCGGGCGGCCAGGCCGCGGGCGAAGTGGTAGATCGACGCGCCGCGCATGAGCGTGTTGTCGACGTCGAAGAACGCGATGGGGCGTGCGGGCGGCGCGGCGGCGAGCGGCGGCGCCGCAGCGGGGCCGGCGGCGGTGCGCCCGCGCCGGTGCTCGGCCGCTGCGGCGGCGGCCTCCCCGGCGAGCGCGGCGCGGCCCTTGTCGTCAGGGCGGAGGTGACGCGGCATGGTTCCGAGCCTATGGCCCGCCGCCGGTGCCCTAGGCGTCCTGGCGGAGTCGCGGCGATGTCTCGTGAGGTAACTCACAGATCAAACGCCGGATTGCTCCCAAGCAGCCAATTACGTCGCAATTCGGACAGGTGATCGGGCGGCCCGGTTCCCAACGGGGTCCCGATGTGCAGCATCATTAGCGGGATGGTCGGAGTAGGACTGGCATTCGTCTGCGCGCTGGTGGCCTGGAGCGCCGCCGCCGCGCTGATCGCCCGCAGCTACCGCGACCCCCGCCTGCACACCGGCGCGTGGGTCGCGTCAGCGGTGTGCGTGGCGATCGGGCTGAGCGCCGCCTTCCCGGGTGCGCTCCTGGAGTTCTCCGCGCTCACCTTCCGCGTGTTCCAGATCGGCGTCGGGCTGTTCGGCCCGCTGCTGCTCGCCTGGGGCGTGGTCGAGTACGCGGTGGCCTCGCCCCGGGCCCGGTTCGGCACCCGGCTGGTCGTCACCACGCTGGGCATCGTGCCCCTGGTCGTGCTGGTCATGGACCGGCTGCGCGGCCAGTTCGACGCCGGCTACCCGGCCATGGCCGACCACTACGACATCATCCCCCGGGGCGCGCTGCTGCTCGTGCACGTGTTCGCCGCCGTCGCGATCGGCGCGAGCGCCGTCGTCGCGGGGCTCGCCATGCGCGAGCGCCCGCGGACCGCGCAGCACCGGCTGTCGGTCATCGGCCTGTTCGCCCTGGCGGCGCTGCTGGAGATCCTGGTCTCCCGCTTCGGCCTCGGCTCCATGGGGCAGGTCCTGATGCTCGGCGCCGTCGCGGCGCTCTGGGCGGCGTTCATGCGGGCGCAGAACCCGCCGCGCGAGCGCACCCGCCGGCGCGGCGGGCGGCGGCGCGGCGGCGACGGCGGTGACCCCGGCGGTGATCCTGAGGAGGACGACGGCGTGTTCGGCAGGCGGCGCAAGGCCGACGACTTCGAGGACGACTACGACGACCGCTACGACGACGACTTCGACGAGGAGCCCGCGGCGGCGCCCTCGCGGCCGTCGCGGCTGCGCGGCATCATCACCATCTACACGCTGGCCGAGGGCCGGGGCGACCAGTTCGACGACCACGCCGACGAGGTCGTCGAGGCCGTCTCCCGGCGCGAACCCGACACTCTGCTCTTCGCCTGCCACACGGTGCCCAGCGCGCCCCAGCAGCGCATCGTCTACGCCATCTACCGCGACCAGCTCGCCCACGAGGAGCACGAGCAGCAGCCGCACGTCGCCGAGTTCTCCCGGCGCACCAGCGGCAGCGTCGTCGCCACCAATGTGATCGAACTGGCACTGTCGGGCGCCTCGGCCAACGACAACCTCGCGAGCATGCTCATGCCCCGCTGACACCGCCCGCCGCGGCGCCCCCGGCCCCGGCCCCGAAGCTCGGAGTCTCCTGGGAATACGCCTCCGGGAAGCGGGGCACGGCGGCGTGTGAAGTACCCTTCGTTCTGACATTCAGCGCGGGCGTCCGGGACGCCGCTGCTGCGGCGCCTGTCCGCCGGCCGCCTGACGGCGCCGCGCGGAGCGCCAGGACTCCAACGAAAGCGTGCTGGAAGCCCGATGCGTAAGTTCCTCGTCTTCCTGGTTTTCCTGCTGGTCATGGTCGGCGTGGCCGACCGCGGGCTGCACTATGCCGCGCAGAGCGAGATCGCCAAGCGCATCAGCCAGCAGTACGAGATGGCCGCCGAGCCCGAGGTCACCATCGGGGGCTTCCCGTTCCTGACCCAGGCCATCAGCGGTGAGTACGACGAGATCCACATCGTCACCGGCGCCATCACCGTCGGCGAGGTGCAGCTCGAACGCGTCGACGTCACCGCGCGCAACGTCCAGGCCGCCATCGGCGACCTGCTCACCGAGCCGCGCGTCACCGCCGGCACCGCCGACGCCAAGGTGATGCTGCCCTACAGCGAGCTCCAGCGGCGGCTGCCCGAGGGCATCGTCATCGAGAACGAGGACGGCCGCCCGCGCATGACCGGCGACCTCGCCGTCGCCGGGTTCAGCGTCCCCGTCTCCGCCGACCTGGAGGTCGCCGTCGAGGGCGACGTGGTCAACGTGACCCCCGCCGACGTGGAGGTCGGCGAGTCCCAGCTCGACGTCACCGCCGAGGTCCAGGAGCGGCTCGCCATGTCGTTCCCCGTCCCGCAGCTGCCCTTCGACCTCCAGGTCACCGGCATCGAGGCGCTGCCCAACGGGGTCGAGGTCTCCGCCGAGGCCAGCGACGTCGACCTCGTCGGCGCCGGCGCCGACGCCCAGCAGCGCTGACCCCGGGCACCCGCCCGGGGCCGGCCCCGAGGAGGGAGGAGGCCCGCCGATGCCCGCCCCCGACGCGCTGACCCCCGGCGACCTCGGCGCCGCCCTCGGCCCGCGCGCCACCCTCGTGCAGTTCTCCACGGCGTTCTGCCGCCCCTGCGCCGCCACCCGGCAGGTGCTGGCCCGCGTCGCCGCGATGGTCGACGGCGTCGCCCACATCGAGGTCGACGCGGAGTCCCACCTGGACCTGGTCCGCCGCCTCGGCGTCGCGAGCACCCCCACGGTGCTCGTCCTCGACGCCGGCGGCCGGGTCGTGCGCCGCGCCGCCGGCCTGCCGCGCACGGCCGACGTCGTCGCCGCCCTCGGCGCGGCGGTCGGCTAGCCCGTGCGACGGGCCGGCCGGAGCGGCCGACCGCGCCGGGCGCCGCGAACGCCCCGGCTGTGAGGCCACCCACCCGTGACATACGGGCCCGCAGCCCGTACGATCGGGGACGTGACCTCTCCGACAGGAGCCTTCCTGACGAAGCGTCGCGCGGTCGACTTCTGCCACGTCGCCACCGCGCTCTGTCGCGCTGCCCGCTAGAGCGGACCCCGCGGCACCGTACGCACGCCTCCTGTCCCGGATTCCCGGCCGCGCCCGCGCGCGCCGTCCCATCGCACCGCACACGCCCTGGGAACCACCATGCAGGTCGACCCGCACGGGCGGCTCACCGCCGCGCACCCCGCCGCCACCGCCCGGCCCCACAAGGGCCGCGCCCCGGCGGCCGCCGCCGTCCGCTCCGCCTCCGGCGCCCCCGAGCGCCCCGGGCGCCCCCCCGCTCCGCGCCGCCTGCCCGCCGGGCAGGGCCGCACCGCCGCGGCTCCGGCACCCGCCCGACGCACCGCCCACCGCAGAACGATCCAAGGAGGTTCCCCATGAGCCGCTCCGACGTCCTGGTCGACGCCGACTGGGTGGAGGCCCATCTCGACGACGACAACGTCGTGCTCGTGGAGGTCGACGAGGACACCTCGGCCTACGACAAGGGCCACATCCGCAACGCCATCAAGCTCGACTGGAAGACGGACCTCCAGGACCCCGTCCGGCGCGACTTCGTCGACCGGACCGGCTTCGAGAAGCTGCTCTCCGAGCGCGGCATCTCCAACGACGACACCGTGGTCCTCTACGGCGGCAACAACAACTGGTTCGCGGCCTACGCCTACTGGTACTTCCGCCTCTACGGGCACGCCGACGTCCGCCTGCTCGACGGCGGCCGCAAGAAGTGGGAGCTGGACTCCCGCGAGCTGGTCGAGGCCGTGCCCGAGCGCGCCGCCACCACCTACACCGCCAAGGAGCAGGACACCTCGATCCGCGCGTTCCGCGACGAGGTCGTCGAGGCCATCGGCACCAAGGACCTGGTCGACGTCCGCTCGCCCGACGAGTTCACCGGCAAGCTCCTCGCGCCGGCGCACCTGCCCCAGGAGACCTCGCAGCGCCCGGGGCACATCCCGACCGCGCGCAACATCCCCTGGGCCAAGACCGCCAACGAGGACGGCACCTTCAAGTCCGACGACGAGCTGCGCGACCTCTACACCGAGGCGGGCGTCGACCTGGGCAAGGACATCATCGCCTACTGCCGCATTGGCGAGCGCTCCTCGCACACCTGGTTCGCGCTGCACGAGCTGCTCGGCCTGGAGAACGTGAAGAACTACGACGGCTCGTGGACCGAGTACGGGTCCCTGGTCGGCGTCCCGGTGGAGCTGGGGGAGGCCAAGTGAGCGCCGACGGCTGCGGTGCCCCGGTCGGGGGCGTCGCCCTCGCCGACGTCGACGCGGGCGGCCAGGCGGTCATCCAGGGTGTGGTGCGGCGCGACGGCGCCCCGCTCAGCGGTGCCTACGCCCGCCTGCTGAACGCCTCCGGCGACTTCGTCGGCGAGGTCGCCACCGGTGACGAGGGGACCTTCCGGTTCTTCGCCGCCGACGGCGCCTGGACCGTCCGGGTGCTGGCCTCGCGCGGCTTCACCGCCGAGTACGCCATCACCGCCGAGGTCGGCAAGGTCATCGACCTCCAGGTCGACGCCTAGCCCGACGACGTACCCGAATCCGCCGGCGCCGGCGGGGGCCGCGCCCCCGCCGGCGCCGCCGCTTTCCGGGACCCCGCGGCCCGTTCCGCCCGGACCGGCCGCCAGGGTGGCCCTATGACCGCCCTCACCGCCGCCGCCGTCCTCGCCGCCGCACTGCTGCACGCGGTGTGGAACGCCGTCGCCCACGCCATCACCGACCGGCTGATCGGGTTCGCCGTCATCGGGGCGTCGGCGGCCGTCTGCGGGGCCGCGCTGGCGGCCGCCACCGGGGTGCCCGATCGGGCGGCCTGGCCCGCCCTCGCCGCGTCGGCGGTGCTGCACGTCGGGTACATGGGGTTCCTGATGCTGTCCTACCGGCTGGGCGACTTCGGCCAGGTCTACCCGCTGGCCCGCGGCACCAGCCCGTGGCTGGTGGCGCTGGGCGCCGCCCTCCTGCTCGGCGAGGTCCCCACCCCCGTCCACCTGTGCGGGGTGCTGCTGGTGTCGGCCGGGCTGACGGCCCTGGTGTTCGCGTCCGGGCGGCCCGGCCGGGCGCAGCTCCCCGCGCTCGCCGCCGCCCTCACCACGGGCGTGCTCATCGCGGCCTACACGGTGGTCGACGGGGTCGGCGTGCGCGCGGCCGGCGACCCGCTCGCCTACATCGCCTGGCTGATGCTGCTGGAGGGCCCCTGGTTCCTCGTCGCGGCCGCCGTGCTGCGCCGCGGGCGGCTCCGCGCCGACCTCGCCCCCGTCTGGCGGGCGGGGGCCGCGGGCGGCGTCCTGTCCATGGCCGCCTACGGCCTCGTGCTGTGGGCGCAGACCACCGCGCCGCTGGCGGGGGTCGCCGCGCTGCGCGAGACGAGCATCGTGTTCGGCGCCGTCATCGGCGCCCTCGCGTTCGGCGAGCGGTTCGGCCGGGCCCGGGTCGCGTCGGCGGCGGCGGTGACCGCCGGGGCCCTGCTGCTCAACGTCTGACCGGGCATCACGGCGATTTCGGGCAAGGCCGTGACAAGGGTGCGGCGCGCCTGTCACCATTCCCAGGTACCCGGAGGCGGAAGCGGACCCGGCGCCCCCCACGGCCCGCCGGGCGGGAGGTGCAGCGCGGTGGGCGACCACCCGGCAGTTTCGCACGGCGGCTCGACGTATCTCGGCTGGCGCCACGACGTCCCGGTGCCCGACCCCGGTCCGCCGCCGCGCCGCCCCGCCCCCGCCGACCGCGCCGAACTCGGCCCCGACTGGGTCGACCTCCAGCGCCGCAGCGCGGCCCGCACCAACAAGCCCCTGCACATCGCCCTGGCCGTGCTGGCCGCCATCGCCGCGCTCTGCGTCCTGCTGTGGCCGCTGCGCGTGCTGCCGGGGGTGGTGGCCCTCGGCGGCGTCCTCGGCTGCGTCCTCGTCACCGTCCCGGTGCTCGTCGCCCTCGCGCAGGGCCGCCAGGTCGTGCGCGACCGGCTCCGCCGCGAACGGGAGCGCCTGGAGCGCGAGCAGCGCGAGCACGAGGACGACCTCCGCCGCCGCCAGGAGGAGCACGCCCGCGCGTACACCGCCTGGCGCGACCGCCGCCGCGCCTTCGAGGCCCAGCCCCGCTGGTACGGGACCAAGGTGCCCGCGCACGCCCGCGCCGTTGTCGTCGCCGGGGGCACCGACGCCGGGTGGTCGGCGCTGCTCACCACCATCGGCGCGTCCCGGCTGCGCAGCGGCGGCGACCTCACCGTGGTCGACCTGTCCGGGCGGGCGGTCGCCGGCGACCTCGCCTCCCTCGTCAAGCGGTGCGGGGTGGCGCCGCGCGTGTGGGTGCTCCCCGCCGACCTGCCCCGGATGAACCTCGGCACCAACCTCGGCGCCGCGCAGCGCGCGCGCATCCTCGCGGCGGTGGCGCGCGCCCCCGGCGGGCGCGGCGACCCCGCCGCCGACCGCGACCTCCTCCTCGGCCTCCTGGAGGCGCTCGGCCCCGACACCAACGTCGCCGCCCTCATCGGCGGCCTGCGCGCCCTCGACGGCGCCGCCCCCGCCGACGACCCCGCCGTGCGGCTGCTCACCCCCGACCAGCGCACCGCCGTGCGCGCCCGCTGGGGCGGCGACCGGTCCGTACTGGAGCGCGCGTGGGACCTCGAACGCCGCCTCGCCCCGTTCGAGGGCGTCGGCACCCGCGCCGCCGAGGAGCCCTACGCCCAGGTGAAGGTCATCGCCACCGACCGCGCCTCCGGCGGCGCCGCGGCCCGCGCCTACGGCACCTACACCGCCGCCTCCCTCAGCGAACTGCTGGAGCTGCGGGCGCGCGGCCGCGCCCCCGCGGCGGGCGACGCCGCGTGGGCGCACACCATCATCGTCTGCGGGGCCGACACCCTGCCCGACGACGAGGTCGACCGGCTCACCCGCGCCGCCGCCGCGGCCGGCGCCGGGCTCGTCCTGCTGTTCCGCGCGGCCGCCGACGGTCTCGACGCCCGGCTCGACGCCGAGGGCACCCTCCCCGTCCTCATGCGCCAGCCCGACCCCGACTCCGCCGACCGCGCCGCCGCCCGCCTCACCGTCCGCCGCGGCGCCGCCCCCTCCGCACCGGTGCACCGCCTCACCGAGGTCATCGGCGAGGCGCTCAGCGACGCCGTCGCCGACAGCTACGTCGAGGACCCCGCCGTCGGCGTCACCGCGCCGGTGGCCATGCGCAACGCCGCCACCTCGGTCGCCCCCCTCGACCTGGTCCGGCACGTGCGCGCCGCGTCGGCGTGGGGCCGCACCACCGCCCAGGCCGAGGACATCGACACCGCACCCGCCACCGGTGCCCCCCGCGAGCACCGCCTCGACGCGCGGGGGATGCGCCTCCTGCCGCCCACCGCTCTGGTCCTGCCCGGCCCGCGCGGGCCCGTGGTCGCCGACGCCAACCCCGGCATCCTCACCCTCGCCACCGCCACCCTGGCCACCGTCGAGCAGACCCGCGCCGCCGGCGGCCCCGCCGTGCCGCCGCCCGCACCCGCCCCCGACGCCGAGTCCGCCGACACCGACGACCCGCCGCCCAACCTGGGACCGCCGCCCGAACGCCTCGACTGGCGCACCGCCTGACCCCGCGCGGGCGCGCCGCGCCCCCGCCCGCGGGGTGCCCGATCGCGGGCGGCGGGCAATAGGCTAGGGACGTTCTCCGCGGACGCCCGGATCGGCGCGAACGGCCGGCACGGCGCGGGGGACACGTAGGGCGACCGGTCGCGCCCCGCCCGGGAGCGGCCGGCACCGGGGACCACCGCCTGCTCCCCGGGGTGCCCCGTACCGCCCTCGGGCGGGCACATCCAGCAGCAAACGAGTTGGGGATCATGAGCGAACTTCCCTTGCGCGCCCAGCTTGCCGCGGTCCTGGGCAAGGGCGCGGCCACCCTGTCGCGGGCCACCGGCCGGGGCGACGGCTCCGTCATCGGCGGCAAGATCGCGCTGAAGGTCGAGCCGGACCTGCTCGCCCAGCTGGCCCGCGGCCGGCAGCTGGCGCTCGTCAGCGCGACCAACGGCAAGACCACCACCACCCGGCTGATCTCGTCGGCGCTGCGCGAGCTCGGTGAGATCGCCACCAACGAGCACGGCGCGAACATGCCCACCGGGCACATCACCGCGCTGGCCAACAGCCCCAACGCCCGCATCGGCGTGCTGGAGGTCGACGAGAAGTACCTGCCGCAGGTGCTGCGCGCCACCAACCCGGCCGTGGTCGTGCTGATGAACCTCAGCCGCGACCAGATGGACCGCGCCTCCGAGATCAACCTGCTGGCGAAGAAGTGGCGCGACGCGCTGCGGCAGAGCGAGACCCACGTCATCGCCAACGCCGACGACCCCCTGGTGTCCTGGGCCGGGCTCGGCGCCCGGCACGCCACCTGGGTGTCGGCGGGCCAGCGCTGGAAGGAGGACTCCTGGTGCTGCCCCGAGTGCGGCGGCCACCTCAAGCGCGACCCCGACCCGCACTGGGAGTGCCCCGAGTGCGGCATGCGCCGCCCCGACACCTCGTGGGCGGTCGACAACCGGGCCGACGTCGTCGTCGACCCCAACGGGCAGCGCCTCCCGCTCCAGCTCAACCTGCCGGGCGACGCCAACCGCGCCAACGCCGCGATCGCGCTGGCCACCGCGGCCGCCTACGGCATCCACCCCAAGCAGGCGCTGCCCCGGCTGCGCGAGATCCACTCGGTCGCCGGCCGCTACACCTCCGTCGTCACCAACGGTGTCGAGGTCCGGCTGCTGCTCGCGAAGAACCCGGCCGGGTGGCTGGAGTCCTTCGCCGTGCTCGACCCGCCGCGGGTGCCGGTGATCCTCTCCGTCAACGCGCAGATCCCCGACGGCAAGGACACCTCGTGGCTGTGGGACGTCGACTACACGGTCCTGCGCGACCGCCGCGTCTTCGTCATGGGGGAGCGCCGCACCGACCTCGCCCTGCGCCTGGAGACCGACGAGGTGCCGTTCGAGGTCGCCGACCGGGTCGACGACGTCATCGCCCGGCTGAAGGCCGAGCAGCCCGGCATCACCAAGGTCGACGTCATCGCGAACTACACCGCCTTCCAGCAGATCCGCGCGGCCTACGGCCGCGTGCAGTAGGGGACAGGGACCACCCATGACCGACACCAGCAGCGTCCTGCGCATCGTCTGGATCTACCCGGACCTGCTCAGCACCTACGGTGACCAGGGCAACGCCCTCATCCTGCGCCGCCGCGCCGAGCTGCGCGGCATCCGCACCGAGATCGTGCACGTCCACTCCAGCGACGCCGTGCCGGTCGAGGGCGACGTGTACCTCCTCGGCGGCGGCGAGGACCGGCCGCAGATCCTGGCCGCGGAGCGGCTGCGCGCCGACGGCGGGCTGAAGCGGGCCGCCGAGCGCGGCGCCGCGGTGTTCGCGGTGTGCGCCGGCTACCAGATCATCGGCGAGAGCTACGGCGACGACGCCGACAACCCGCTGCCCGGCGTCGGCATCCTCGACGTCCGCAGCGGGCGCGGCGACGTGCGCGCGGTGGGCGAGATCGTCGCGGACGTCGACCCCAACCTGGGCGTCGGCCGGATCACCGGGTTCGAGAACCACCAGGGCCGCACGGCCCTCGGCCCCTCCGCCATCCCGCTTTCCCGCACGGTCACCGGCATCGGCAACGACGGGCAGACCGAGGGCGCCTACCAGGGCCAGGTGCTCGGCACCTACCTGCACGGGCCCGCGCTGCCCCGCAACCCGGAGCTGGCCGACCTCCTCCTGCGCTGGCGGGTCGGCCCGATCCCCCCGCTGCCGCCGTCATGGGGCGAGCGCCTCCACGAAGAACGCCTCGCCGCCGCCCTCTGACCCACCCGCCCCGGCCCCGCACGGGCCCAGAGCCGCACGGGCCCCGGGCCAGCCCAGGGCCCGGGGCCGCGAAGGGGTCGGGCCCCCGCCGGACCCGAAACCGCGCGGGGGGCGGGCGTGCGCAGGGCCCGGAACGGCGCCGGGCCCGGGACCGCCCGGGGCACCTGTGGCCCGCGCGGCCGGGGCGACCACCCTAGCCAGGCGATACGGCCTTCTCCGCGTCAGGCCGGGCGGCGGCGCAGGGTGATCTCGGCGTTGGCGCCGGTGTCGGGCGGGACGATGACCTCCTGACCCGCCGCGATGCCGTCGACCGTGAACTCCGCGTCGACCGGCACCGTGCGCTTCACCAGGCCCAGCGCGACCGGCCCCAGCTCGTGGTGGCGGGCCGCCGATCCGGCCACGCCCACGGCGCGGCCGTCCAGCTCGATCGCCGCGCCCCGCTCTGGTAGCCGCTCGGCCGTGCCGTCGAGGTGCAGCAGCACCAGGCGGCGCGGCGGGCGGCCCAGGTTGTGCACGCGCGCCACGGTCTCCTGGCCGGGGTAGCAGCCCTTCTCCAGGTGCACGGCCGACCCCACCCAGCCCATCTCATGCGGGATCGCCCGGTGGTCGGTGTCGAGCAGCGCCCGCGGCCGGTGCGCGGCGATCCGCCGCGCCTCGTACGCCCACATCCCGGCCGGGCGCACCCCGGCCGCCGTCAGGGCGTCGGCCACCGGGACCAGCGCCTCGGCGGGCAGCAGCAGGTCGGTCTCGTCGCCGAACCGGAGCACGGGGGCGTCCCCCGCGGCATCCGCCGCGGCCGCCAGCGCGGCCTCGCGGTCGGGGCCCGCCAGGGTGAGCACCCGCCGCTCGGCGGAAAGGTCGGCGACCTCGACACGCAGCATGAACCGCATCGAGTCGAGGAACGCGGCCAGTTCGGCGCCCGCACCCGGCTCGGTGTGCGCCCACACCGCGGTGCCGTCGTCGACCAGCGCCAGGTGGAAGCGGAGGTGGCCCTTCGTGTCGAGCACCAGGGCCTCGGTGGCCGTGCCGGGGGCGAGGCCCTCCAGGTACTGGCTGGTGAGGCTGTGCAGCCAGCCGAGCCGGTCGGGGCCGGACACCCGCACCACGCCGCGGTTGCCGCGGTCGACCCAGCCCGCCGCGCGGTCGAGCGCGCGGCCCTCCTGGGCGGGCTCGCCGTAGTGCGCGGCGACGTCGGTGTCGGGGGCCTCGGCGGCGACGGCTCCAGGGCGGGACAGCAGCGGCGAAGTCATACTCCCGATGGTATGCACCCCGGTCCGCCGCCGGGGCGCCGGAGCCGCGTGCGGGCGCCCCGCTGCGGGGTCACGCCTCCCGGCAGGCGCGGCACCGGCCGAACACCGTGAGGTGGCGGGCGTCGGCCTCGAACCCGGCGTCGTCGCGGAGCCGCTCGACCAGCCCGTCGGCGAGGTCGAGCGGGGTGTCCGCCACCGCGCCGCAGGAGCGGCAGACCACGTGCAGGTGGTCGGCCTCCTCTGCCAGGTGGTACGACGGAGACCCGGCCCCGAGGTGGGTGTGGGTGACCAGGCCGATGCGCTCCAGCAGGTCCAGGGTGCGGTACACCGTCGACAGGTTGAGCTCGGCCGAGGTCTGCTGGACCCGGTCGCGGATGGTGTCGGGGGTGGCGTGGTCCAGGTCCCGGACGGCCTCCAGGACGAGCCGGCGCTGCGGGGTCGCGCGGTAGCCGCGGGACCGCAGCTCCTCGCGCCAGGTGTCGGCGGGCATGTCCCGAGTGTACGAGCCGCCGTCGGCGCGGGCACGCCGCCGAACGGGCGCTTCCGCGCCCTTTCCGCAGGTCAGGACGGTGTGATCGGCGTCGCGCGGCCTCGGTCGAAAAACATTTGCCCCGTGCGGCCCACCGGACGTACTGTCGGGACCACGCAGGAAAGGAGGTGGTCCTGACAGTGAAGACGTCTGGGACTTGCGAGGTGTCCGTCCGCTAGGGCGACACGAGTAAATCGGTTCGCTCTGGCGAATCCACAGTGGACACCCAGGCCCCCGGGTCGCCGGAACTTGTCCCGCCGGCACGCTCCCGCCGCACAGCGGCGGAGTCAGCCCGGGGGTCTGCCCATCCTTCGGGGCGCCGCCCGCCCCCGCC
>NZ_BCRK01000135.1 GCF_001552555.1 Nocardiopsis trehalosi NBRC 14201
GGCCGGCCCGGCGCCCCCGCCCCGGCCGCGCGCCCCGCCCCGGCGGCCGCCCACCGGCACCGGGCCGGGGTATCGGTGAAACCACCAGTCTGGGCCCGGGTACCTACCGGTACCGGTGACCCCGTGTGTACGTTGTGGCCGTGGTCACAGAATGCCCCACCGCCGCCTCGGTCCGGCTCCGGGGACGCGACGCCGAACAGCGGGCCCTCGCGCTCGCCCTCGGCGACGCCCGCTCCGGACGCGGGGCCCGGCTGCTCGTCTCGGGCGGCCCCGGCTCCGGCAAGTCCGCCCTCCTCGACCACGCCTGCGCCACCGCCGGCGACTTCACCCTCCTCACCGCCGACGGCGTCGCCGCCGAGACCGGCCTCGCGCACGCCGGGCTGCAGCGGCTGCTCCGCCCCGTCACCCACCACCTCGCCGACCTGGACCCGCAGCAGGCCGCCGTCCTCCGCTGCGCGCTCGAACCCGGGCACGGCGGCCCCGCCGACCGGTTCGCCCTCGGCGCCGCCGTCCTCGCCCTGCTGGCCCGCGCCGGCCGCGCCGCCCCGGTGCTGTGCCGGGTCGACGACGCCCATCTGCTCGACGCGCCCTCCCTGCACGCCCTGGCGTTCGCCGCCCGCAGGGTCGACGGCGAGGCGGTCGCCGTGCTGCTGTCCGCCCGCGACGGCTCCGCCGACCCCGTGGCGCCCGGTGTGCCCGTCCTGCGCCTGCCCCCGCTGCGCGACCGCGCCCTCGCCGACCTGCTCGCCGACCACGGCCCGCCCGGCCTCACCCCCGACGTCCGGGCCGCCCTGGTGCGGGCCGCCCACGGCAACCCGCGCGCCGCCCTCGGTTTCGCCGCCGCCCTGGACCCCGACCAGGCCGCCGGCCGCGCCGCCCTGCCCGAACCGCTGCTGCTGCACGAGGAGCTGCGGCGCGCGCACGCCCCCCGCGTGCGCGCCCTGCCCCCCGTCACCCGGCACCTGGTGCTGCTCGCCGCCGCCGACCCCGAGGCCGGGGCCGACACCCTGGTCGAGGCCGCCGGGGCCGGGACGGTCGACGCGTTCGCCCCCGCCGAGGACGCCGGGATCGTCCGCCTCGACGGCGGCCGGATCGTCTTCCCCGACCCGCTGCTGCGCGCGGCCGTCTACCAGGACGCGCCGGCCGCCCGCCGCCGCGCCGCCCACCGGGTGCTCGCCGGGCTGGTCGACCCCGGGCGCGAGCCCGCCCGGCACGCCCGGCACCGCGCGGCCGCCGCGCACGGCCCCGACCGCCGGCTCGCCGCCGAACTCGCCGCCGCGGGCGACGCCGCCCGCGGCGCCGACGGCCCCGCGGCCGCCTCCGCGGTGTTCGAGCGCGCCGCCGACCTCACCCCCGACGGCCCCATGCGCGGCTGCCGGCTCATCACCGCCGCCACCGACGCCTGGCAGGCGGGGCACCCGCAGCGCGCCTCCGCCCTGCTGGACCGGGTGCGGCCCGACACCGGGCGGCTGGCCGGGCTGGTCGAACTGCTGCGCGGCAACATCGGGGCCCGCGACGGCAACGCCATCGACGCCACCGAGACCCTGCTGACCGCGGCGTCGCGGCTCGTCCCGCACGACCGCGAGTACGCCGTCCGCGCCCTGCTGCGCGCCGCCGATGCCGCGTCCATCGCCGGCGACGCCACCCGGCACGCCGTCGCCGCGCGCCGGCTCGCCCCGCTCGCCCGGCCCGACGACCCGCCGGCGCTGCGGCTGGGGTTCGACTTCGTCGAGGGGTGCCGGGCGTCGTTCGCCGCCGACTACGCGACGGCGGTGCCGCTGCTGCGCCGCTGCATGGAGCTGGGCGAGCAGGTGGACGAGCCCGCCGAACTGGTGTGGGCGAGCATCGCGGGGCTGCGCATGGGCGACGGCCCGCGCGTGCACGCCATGGCCGCGCGCGCCGTGCTGCTCGCGCGCCGGCGCGGTACCGCCTACCTGCTGCCGCCCGCGCTGCTGTTCCTCGTCTTCGCCGAGTTCTGGTCGGGCCGGTTCCCCGCCGCCGCGGGCAACTGCCTGGAGGGGGTGCGCCGCGCCCAGGAGACCGGGCAGCCGAACTGGGCCGTGCACCACCTCGCCGGGCTGGCCCTGGTGGCCGCCATCCGCGGCGACGCCGACGACTGCCGGGCCCGCGCCCGCATGGTCGCCGAGCAGGCCACCGAGGAGAGCCTGGGGCTGGCGACCGCGCTCAGCACGTGGGCGCTGGCCGTGCTCAACCTGGCCCAGGGCGACGCGGCCGAGGCGTTCTACCGGCTGCGGGCCCTGGCCCACGCCGGCCCCGGCTACGGCCACCCCACCATGCGGCTGCTCACCGCCCCCCACTTCGTGGAGGCCGCGGTGCGCACCGGCGAGACCGCGTGGGCCGAGCGCGCCCTGGCCGGGTACGAGCGGTGGGCGGCGGCGACGGACAGCCCCGCCGCGCTCGCCCTCGCCGCCCGCTGCCGCGGCCTGCTCGCCGGGGCGGGCCGGGCCGAGGAGCACTTCGAGGAGGCGCTGCGGCTGCACCGCCTCGGCGGCGACGACGACGTGGAGCGCGCCCGCACCCAGCTGCTCTTCGGCACCGTGCTGCGGCGCGGCCGCCTGCCGGGGCGGGCCCGCGAGCACCTGCGCGACGCGCAGGAGACGTTCGAGCGGTTCGGCGCCCGGCTCTGGGTCCGCCAGGCCCGCGCGGAGCTGCGCGCGATCGGCGACCCCGAGCGCAGCCCCGGGGCGCCCGAGCCGGGCGCGGGGCCGGTCGAGCTGACCGCCCAGCAGCGCCAGATCGCGCTCCTCGTCGCCGAGGGCGCGACCAACCGCGAGGTGGCCGCGCACATGTTCATCAGCCCGCGCACCGTCGAGCACCACCTGCGCGGGATCTTCCGCAAGCTCAACATCCGCTCCCGCATCGACCTCGCCCGCCTGTTCCCCTAACCCGCCCCTGACCCGCCGGCCCGCCCCGGGCCGCCCCCGAGCCGCCGCACCGCCGCACCGCCCGAGCCCCGCCCGCCACCCCGCCCCGAACCCGCGGACCACCGCCCACCGCCACATGCCGACCGGTCGGTCGGGTCGGTCGGTCGGGCCGGTCGGTCCCGACCCCGCCCGCCCCACCCGAGGAGCCGCCCATGACCAGCAGCCCACCGGAGCCCCTGCTCCGGGCGGAGGGGGTGACCGTCCGCTTCGGCGGCCTGGTCGCCCTGTCGGAGGTCGACCTGGAGGTCCCGCCCCGCACCGTCGTCGGCCTCATCGGCCCCAACGGCGCCGGCAAGACCACCCTGTTCAACGTGCTGTCCGGGGTGGTCCGCCCCCAGGAGGGCCGCCTCACCTACGGCGGCCGCCCGCTGCGCGACCACCGCCCCCACCACCTCGCGCGGCTCCGGATCGCCCGCACCTTCCAGGGGCTCAACCTGTTCGGCGGCATGACCGTGCTCGACAACGTCGCCGTCGGCGCCGACCGCCTCGCCGCCGGCGGCGCCCTCGGCATGCTCACCGGCCTGGGCCGGCACGCCCGCGACGAGCGCGACCTCTACGCCCGCGCGCGGGCGGCCCTCGCCGAGTTCGACATCGCCGACACCGCCGCCGCCCTGCCCGGCACCCTGCCCTACGGGGTGCAGAAGCGGGTCGCCCTGGCCCGCGCGCTCGTCGCCGACCCCGAGCTGCTGCTGCTCGACGAACCCGCCGGCGGCCTCTCCGCCGGCGACGTCGACGCCCTGGGCGCCCGCATCCGCGGGCTGCGCGACCGCATGGCCGTCGTCCTGGTGGAGCACCACGTCGACCTGGTGATGTCGGTGTGCGACCGCGTCGTCGTCCTCAACTTCGGCCGCGTGGTGCGCGCCGGCACCCCCGACGAGGTCCGTGCCGACCCCGCCGTCACCGAGGCCTACCTGGGCACCCCGGCCGAAGCGGGGTCCGATGCCTGAGCCCATCCTCCAGGTCCGCGGCCTGTCCGCCGGATACGGCGCCGTCCGCGCCCTGCACGGCGTCGACCTGACCGTCCACCCGGGCACCGTGCACGCCGTGCTCGGCGCCAACGGCGCCGGCAAGACCACCCTGCTGCGCACCGTCACCGGCCTGGAGCGCGCCCGCGCCGGCAGCGTCCTGCTCCGCGGCGAGGACGTCACCCGGCTGCCCACCGAGCGCCTGGCCCGCCGCGGCGTCGCCCACGTCCCCGAGGGCGGCGGCGTCATCGCCGAACTCACCGTCGAGGAGAACCTGCGGCTCGGCGCGCTGTGGCGCGGCCGCGCCGACCGGGCCGCCGCGCTGCGCGAGGTGTGCGAGCTGTTCCCGCCGCTGGCCGAGCGCCTCTCCCGCGCCGCCGCCACCCTCTCCGGCGGTGAACGGCAGATGCTCGCCATCGGCCGCGCCCTCATGGGCCGCCCCGACGTGCTGCTGCTGGACGAGCCGTCCCTGGGGCTGGCGCCCCGGGTCACCGCGCGCATCCTCGCGCTGCTGCGCGACCTGCGTGCCCGCACCGGGCTCACCGTGGTCCTGGTCGAGCAGAACGCGCGCGGCGCCCTGTCGATCGCCGACCACGCGTTCGTGCTCGCCCAGGGCGCGGTGGCCGCGGAGGGCTCGGCGGCGGAACTGCTCGCCGACGACCGCGTCCGCCACGCCTACCTGGGCTTCTGAAAGGGACGACCGTGGACCACTTCGTCAGCCTCACCCTGAACGGCCTCGCCGAGGGCGCCGTCTACGCCGCCCTCGGGCTGTCCCTGGTGATCATCTACCAGGCGACGCGGGTGGTGAACTTCGCCCAGCCGGCGCTGGCGCTCATCGCCGTCTACCTGGCCTCCACCGTCACCCGGGCCACCGGGAACTACTGGCTGGGGTTCGCCGCCGCCCTCGCCGCCGGCCTGGTGCTGGGCGTGGTCACCGAGCGCGTGCTGATCCGGCCGCTGCGCGGCGCCACCCCGCTGGGCGCCATCATCACCACCCTCGGCCTGCTCCTCGTCCTGCAGGGCGTGGCCGGCATGGTGTGGGGCACCGAGCCCATCGGGTTCGGCTACCCGATGGACTACCGGGGCCGGTTCTCCCCGGCCGACGCGTTCACCCTGGGGGCGGTGGCGGCGGTCGCCGCCGCGCTGTTCGCCCTCTACCGGTTCACGCCGCTGGGGCTGCGCATGCGCGCGGCCGCCCTGCGCCCGGAGTCGGCCCGGCTGTCCGGGGTGCCCGTCGGGCTGATGCTCACCGCCGGGTGGGGCATCGCGTCGCTCATCGGCGCCCTCGCCGGGATGCTCGCCGCACCCCCGTTCATCTTCCCCAACGTGTTCGACGCCGTGTTCGTCTACGCCATCGCCGCCGCCGTCCTGGGCGGGCTGGAGAGCCCGTTCGGCGCCGTCGCGGGCGGGATGCTGCTCGGCCTGGGCCTGTCCTACGTCTCCGGCTACGCCGGGGCCGACCTCACCACCCTGGCCGCCCTGGCCATCCTCGTCGTCGTCCTCAGCCTCCGGCCCGACGGGCTGTTCGCCCGGACCCCGGCCCGAAAGGTCTAGCCATGGCCCCCTCCCCGCGCCGCGGCGCCCCCGCCGCCGACGCCCCCGCGGACCCCGGCGCGCCGCGCCCGGCCGCGACCGCCGCCGCACCGGACGCCCCGCGACCGGGCCGGCGCGCGCTGCCCCCGATCGTCCGCCACCTGCTGTGGGCCGCCGTAGCCCTCGCCGCGGTGGCCGCCCTGACCTCGGTCGCCGGCGGCCTCACCGACCTGCGGATCGCCGCCGTGGGCTACCACCTGCTGGCGGTGGCCGGCCTCCAGCTGCTCATCGGCCTCAGCGGGCAGGTGTCGCTCGGCCACGGCGCGTTCATGTTCGTCGGCGCCTACACGGTGGCGCTGCTCGTGCTGCACGTCCCGGCGCTCCCGCTGTGGCTCGGCCTCCTGGTCACGGTGGCGGTGAGCTGCGCCGCCGGGGTGCTGGTCGGCGCGGCCACCGCCCGCCTGCACGGCCCCTACCTGGCGGGGGCCACCCTGACCCTCGCCGTGGGGCTGCCCGCGCTCGCCGTCCGCTTCCCCGACCTGCTGGGCGGCGCCAACGGGCTCGCGTTCAGCACCCGCGGGGCGCCCCCCGCCCTGGCCGGGGTGGTCGACGACGGCCAGTGGCGGGCGCTCGTCGTGTGGACGACCGTGCTGATCGCCATGGTCCTCATCGCCACCATCAGCGGCGGGCGCCTCGGCCGGCGCATGCGCGCCCTGCGCGACGACGAGGCCGCCGCCGCCCTCGCCGGGGTCCCCGTGGGCCGCACCAAGGTCGTGGCGTTCGTGGTCAGCGCCGGGGCGGGCGGGCTGGCCGGCGGGTGCCAGGCGTACCTGCTCGGCACGGCCACCCCCGGCACCTTCACCCTCGCCCTGTCGCTGAGCCTGCTCGCCGCCCTGGTCCTGGGCGGGTTCGGCAGCCTCTGGGGCGCGTTCTGGGCGGCCCTCGCCCTCGTCTACGTCGAGGTGGGCGGCACCGAGCTCGCCCACGCCCTCGATCTCGACACCGACGTCGCCAACAACCTGCCGGTCGTGTTCTTCGGCGTCGTCCTCATCGTCGTCGTCCGCGTCTGGCCGCAGGGCGCCCACGGCGCCGTGCGGCTGCTCGCCGACCGCGTCCGGCGCCGCTGACCGCGGCCCCACCACCGCACACCCCCATCCCCCCGGGAGACCAGCATGAGACAACGGACCCCGGCCACGGCGGCGACCGCCCTGGCCCTCACCCTCCTCGCGACCGCGTGCGGCGGGGCAGGCGAGGTCGAGGACGGCGCGGCCGCCGACCTCGACGTCAGCACCGGCGTCACCGACGACAGCGTCGTCATCGGCACGCACATGCCGCTGACCGGGCCGGCCGCGCCCGGCTACAGCCAGATCCCGGTGGGCGCCGGGGCGGTGTTCGACTACGTCAACGCCAACGGCGGCGTGCACGGCCGCACCATCGACTACCGGGTCGAGGACGACGCCTACGACCCCACCCGCACCATCGAGGTCACCCGCGACCTGGTGCTCAGCGACGAGGTCTTCGCGATGCTGGGCGGGCTGGGCACCCCCACCCACTCCAAGGTCATCGACTACCTCAACGACGAGGGCGTACCCGACCTCTTCGTGTCGTCGGGGGCGCTGATGTGGAACCAGCCCGAGACCTACCCGCTGAGCTACGGCTACCAGGTCGACTACACCAAGGAGGCGAAGATCCAGGGCGCCTACATCGCCGAGCACTTCCCGGACGCCAAGGTCGGCTACTTCCACCAGAACGACGACGTCGGCGTGGACTCCCAGGCCGGCCTCGACCAGTACCTCGCCGACCAGGTCGTCGCCGTGGAGTCCTACGAGTCCGGCGTCACCGACATCGGGCCGCAGATCGCCGCGCTGGAGCGGGCCGGGGCCGACCTCGTCGTCTGCTCGTGCGTGCCCACCTACACCGCACTGGCCCTGCTGGAGGCGGCGGGCATCGGCTACGAGGCGCAGTTCGTGGCGAGCAGCATCGGCGCCGACACCGCCACCCTGGAGGCGCTGCTCGGCGAGTTCGCCGAGGAGGCCGGCGCCGACGTGCCGCCGGACGCGCTCATCGACGGCCTGATCAGCACCGGCTACCTGCCGCAGGTGGGCACCGACGACGCGTGGGTGGAGCTGTACACCGCGATCTACGAGGAGTACGGCGGCGAGGCCCCGCTGACCAACACCACCCTGTACGGCATGGTGCAGGCGACCCTGTTCGTCCAGGTGCTGGAGGCGGCCGGACAGGACCTGACCAGGCAGTCCCTGATCGACGCCCTGGGGTCGCGGGAGTGGGCCGGGCCCGGCCTGGTGCCGTTCGTGGCGAGCGAGGACGACCACAGCGGCTACACCGGCGCCTACGTCTCCCAGTACCGGGCGGGCGAGCAGCCGGAGACCCTCCAGGAGCCGCGGGTGACCGACAGCGAGGGCGGCGACATCGAGGAGTTCGAGATGGAGCGGCCCGAGCCGCAGGACATCCCCCTCTTCGCGCACGAGCCCTGATCCGCGCTGCGGGGCCCGCGCCGCCGGGCCCCGCAGCGGCGGACCGTGCGGTGAGCCGGGCCGCCCGCCCCCCGTGGACGGCGGGGGGCGGGCGGCCCGACCGGGGTCCACCGCCGTCCGGTTCGCGGCTGCGGCGGCTTTTCACCCGGTTTGGGAATCTACAGGATAAAGGCGGGTGGTCGGTGCCCCGGAGGCTCAGCCCGCCGCCGACCCGGAGCCGGGCACGAGGACGACCTTGCCGGTGACCGTGCCCGACTCGGCCAGCTCGACCGCCTCGGCCACCCGCTCCAGCGGGACGCGCGCGGCGACCTGCGGCGCCAGCCCGCCCTCGGCGAGCAGCCCGAGGACCCGGCCGAGGTCGGCGGTGAGGCGGGCCCGGAACGCGGCCCGCCGCCGCCGGCCCGCCCAGATGTTGTAGAAGTGCGCGCGCCGCCGGTTGGGCAGCAGGTCCCACCACGCGAGGCGGGCGAACAGGAGCAGGACCGGCAGGTGGGGGTTGCCCGCGACATCGCGGGTCGCCGCCGTGCCGTAGGACACCAGCGTGCCGCCGGGCGCCAGCAGCCCGAACGAGTCGGTGATGCCGGGGCCGCCGACGTGGTCGAACACGGCGTCCACCCCGCCGGGCGCGTGCGCCCGCACCCGGTCGGCCAGGTCGGGGGCGCGGTAGTCGACCGGGACCGCGCCGAGGGCCCGCACGGCGTCGTGGTGGCGCGGGTTGGCGGTGCCGATCACCCGCGCGCCCGCCAGCCGGGCGAGCTGGACCAGGGTCGAGCCCACGCCGCCGTTGGCCCCGTGGACCAGGACGGTCGCCCCGCTGCGGACCCGGGCGACGCGGTGCAGCATCTGCCAGGCGGTGATGCCGTTGACCACCAGCGTCTCGGCCTCGGCCGGGTCGACGCCGTCGGGGACCGGGACCAGGTCGGCGGCGGGCAGGACGGTCCGGTCGGTCCAGGCGCCGGTCTTGGTGAGCGCGGCGACCCGGCGGCCGACCAGCGCGGGGTCGGCGCCCGGCCCCACGGCGGTGACCGTCCCCACCAGGTCGTACCCGGGCACGAACGGGAACGGCGGCTGGTCGAAGTACTTGCCGCGGCGCATCTGCTGCTCGGCGAAGGAGACCCCGGCGGCCTCGACGCGGACGGCGGCCTCGCCGGGGCCGGGGGCGGGCAGCGGGCGGCGGCGCAGGACGAGGCCCGAGGGGTCGACCACACCGGGCAGGACGACCTCCAGCGCGGTGGCCGCGCCGGCTGCGGCGGCGGGCGGGGCGGCGGACGGAGCGGGGGAGGGGCGGTCGGTCGGGAACATGGCGGTACCTCCGGTGGGATGCGGTGGGTCGTGGTCGTCGGGGTCCGGTCGGCGGGGCGGCGGGCCGCTTGTAAGTGAGTACTCAGTCACTTGTTGGGGCCGAAAGGACGCCGCGCGGCGGCGGCGTCCGGTCGGGGCGGGGGAGGGGCGGGCCGGTGGTGCCGGCCCGCGCTCACGCCGGGGCGCCTCCCGCGCCCGGGTGGGGGGCGTGGCGCATGCCCCGGGTGAGCGTCCGGGCCCACGTCTCGTCGACGGCGTCCAGGTCCATGGCCGCGATGAGGTGGCAGAGCTGCCCCATGGCGAAGAAGTGCTGCACCTGGGCCTGGGTCCCACCGGACAGCTCGAAGGCGAGCGCCACCGTCCGGGCGTGGCCCGCGCGCATGGTCGCGCGCACCTCGGGGATGTCGGCCACGCTCATGGCGTGCACCTGGAGCATCAGCAGGTCGCGGTCGGCGATGAGGTCGGCGTAGGCGTCGCCCATGGCCTCCAGCACCTCCATGGGCGACCCGCCGGCGGCCTTCTCGGCGCCGGCGGACAGGGCCTCGCCGATCAGCGTGTAGCAGCGGTCCAGGACCGCGGTGAACAGGGCGAGTTTCCCGGGGAACAGGCGGAACACGTACGCCTGCGAGATGCCGGCGGCGGCGGCGACCTCGGTGACCGGGGTCGCGTGGTACCCCGCCGCGGCGAAGACCGGGAGCGCCCGGGCGAGGACCGTCGCCCGCCGCGCCTCGGCGGTGGAGCGGGGAGCGTCGTTCTGCGTCATGTATGTGAGTACACACTCACAACGCCGATCTGTCAAGCCCGCCCGCGCCCCGCGCCTCGCGCGCCGCGTCCGGTCGGCCCGTAGCGGGCCACGGGGCCGCCGCGCGGACGCGCGCCGGTCCGCCCGTCGCCCGTACCCGGGCACACGGACGGCCACCGCAAGGCGGTGCGCGGTGGCCGTCGTGCGGCGGCGCCGGGGTCAGCGGGTCGGGCGCCGCCTTTTCCGGGATGGTCTCCACCCGCTCCGGCCGGACCGGTCGGCGCGGGGTCGTGCACCCCTCGCGATGCCCGCCGCGCCACCCGGGAAAACCGGGCATTTCACCTCATGACCCACCTTTGACCCCGCGCTTTCCCTGGTCGGCGGCGCCCCGCAGCAGCACGGCGGCCTGGACGGCGGTGTAGGCGAGGAGGAGGGCGCCGATGGCGGCCATGGTGTGCAGGCCGGCGGTGAACGACGTGCGGGCGGCCTCGCCGAGGGCCGCGCCCTCGGCCGGGGGCAGGGTCCGGGCGGCCGCCAGGGCGGCGCCCAGGGTCTCGCGGGCCGGGGCGAGGGCCGACTCGGGCACCCCCTCGACCGCGCCGAGCCCCTGGCGGTAGGCCGTGGTCAGGACGCTGCCGAGCACCGCGATGCCGAGGGCCCCGCCGAGCTCGAAGGCGGTCTCGGAGACGGCCGACGCGGCGCCGGCCCGCCGGGGCGGAACCGAGGACATGATCGCGTTGCTGGTCAGGGTCTGCGCCGCCCCCGACCCGGCGCCCACGAGGACGAACGCGGCCACCAGCAGCGGCAGCCCGCCCTCGGCCGGCAGCACGCACAGCAGGGCGAACCCGCCCGCCATCAGCACCAGTCCGGCGGGGATCAGCGCCCGCGGCGGCACCCGGCCGCTGAGCCCCGCGGCCGCGAACCCGGTGAGCACGGTCAGCACCATGCCCGGGACCAGGACCAGCCCCGCCGTGAACGGCGGCAGCCCGACGACGAGCTGGAGGTACTGGGTCAGCGCGAACATCGCGGCCGTCACGGCGAAGACGCACAGCAGGTTGGTGGCCACCCCCGTGCCGAAGACGCGGTGCCGGAACAGGCGGACGTCGATCAGCGGGTGCGCCGTCCGGAGCTGGCGGCGCACGAACGCCCACGCCGCCAGGCAGCCGAGGGCGACGAACAGCAGCGGCACCGGTGCCGCGCCGTCGCGCGCGACGGCCTTCACGCCGTAGGCGAACGGCAGCAGCGCCGCCAGCGACAGCACCGCCCCCGGCAGGTCGAAGCGCCCGGGCGCGGGGTCGCGGTACTCGCGCACCAGCAGGGGGACGGCCGGCACGAGCAGGGCCATGATCGGCAGGTTGATGAGGAACACCGACCCCCACCAGTACCGCTCCAGCAGCCACCCGCCGAGGACCGGCCCCAGGACGGCGCCGCCGGAGAACGCCGCCCCCCACGCGGCGACGGCGAACGTCCGCTGCCGGTCGTCGAGGAACATGGCGCGCAGCAGGGACAGGGTGGACGGCATGAGCGTGGCGCCCGCCACCGCGAGCGCCGCGCGCGCGGCGATCAGCGCGGTGGCCGTCGGCGCGTAGGCGGCGGCCAGCGACGCGGCGCCGAACGCGGCCGCCCCCACGACGAGGAGCCGGCGGCGGCCGACGCGGTCGCCGAGCACACCCATGGTGACCAGCAGGCCGGACAGCACGAACGGGTAGACGTCGACGATCCACAGCAGCTCGACCCCCGTGGGGGCGAGGTCGGCGCTCAGATGCGGCACGGCGAACCCGAGGACGGTCATGTCGACCGACACCAGCAGCACGGGGAGCATCAGCACGCCCAGCCCCGCCCACGCGCGCGGGCCCGCGCGCTCGGGGAGGCCGGGGCCGGCGGCGGAGCGGTCCGGGGCGCCGGGGGCGGCGGTCACGCGCGGTCCCCGGGCGCGGTGGGTCCCGTCGGCGCCGGCGGCCGGCGGGCCAGGCAGTACAGGTGCTCCTCGGCGCGCCCGCCGTGGGCGCCGGGGACGAACTCGGCGGTCTCGGCGGACACCACGGTGAACCCGGCGGCGGCCAGGTGCCGGGGGTACTCGTCGGCCGGGTAGCTGGTGACGGGGACCCGCATCCCCATCAGCTCGATCTCCGCCAGCTCGGCGTCGGCGGCGAGGGTGGCCAGGGCGAGGTGGCCCCCGGGCCGCAGCCACCGGGCGATGGACGACAACCGCTCGGCCAGTTCGGCGCGGGTCATGTGGAACAGGGAGAAGAAGGCGCACACGGCGTCGAGGCCGGCGTCGTCGGCGGCGTAGGTGAGCACGTCGGCGACCTCGAAGACGGCCCCGGGCACCCGGCGGCGCGCCAGCGCGACCATCTCCGCGGAGACGTCGATGCCCGTGACGCGCAGCCCGGCCGCGGTCAGGACCTCGGCGGTGGGGCGCCCGGTCCCCGAGCCGATGTCGAGGACCCGCCCGCCCGGCGGGGTCACGGCGACCAGCCGCTCCAGGAGGGCGCGGCGCCCGGGCAGCCCGCCGTAGGCGCGCTCGTAGTCGGCGCCGATCGTGTCGAAGGCGCGGGCCGCCGCCCGCGATGGCGATTCCATGTCGTCCCCCTGGTCGGTCGGCGCGGCGGCGGGCCGACCGACCAGGGTGGTCCCGCGTGCAGGAATTCCGCGCGTTCTCGGGAATTCTGGCATGCGGCAGTCGGTTTCGCGGTCGTTTCCGAATGATTCGACCGGGGTCGGGGAATTCACGGTGCGGCGATATCGGAAATGGCCCGGTGCTCCACGGGAATCCGGGCGGGGCGAACGAGGGGGGCCGTTCGAGCGGGGCGCGAGTGCATGTCGAGCCAGGTCCGGATAGCTGGGGTGGGTGATCGGAATCCGAGCTGGACGACGCCGAGGGAGTCGGTCGTGTCGTACGCGGTGCCCGTGGAACGGGACGGCGCATTTGACGTCGCCCCATTGACGGAGAAATGCCGGGAGATCCTGGAGAAGGGGGAGCACGCCCTTCTGGGTGTCAGCCACGGGAACAGCTATTTCAACCGCGAGCGCCTCACCGCGCTGATGCGCTGGGCCGCCCACCGGTTCGCCGCCGTCGACGTCGTCATCGCCGACAGCCACGTCGTCCACGTGCTGCGCGCCCTCGGCTACAGCGAGGAGCACGCGCGGCGCAAGGCGCACAAGGAGACCCGCCTCATCCGCAACCGGGTGGCCGACGCCGCGGGCTCCCTGCCCGAGGACCGCCGCCCGACCGTCCGCGGGCTCTCGTCGTTCCAGGACGACACCGCGTACCGGGCCGTCCTGGCCGACGTGGCGGCGGCGATGCGCGGGGAACCGGCGTTCGCCGCCGTCGTGCGCGCCATGACGCGCGCGGTCGTCGCCGCCCGGACCGGCGCGGCGGACGTCCGCGAAGACCAGGTCGAGGCCGCGCTGTGCTACCTGGAGGCCGAACTGCCGTTCTTCTTCGACACCCCGCGCATCCTCGGCGTGGGCTCCTCCGTCTCCTGCTACCACCTGCACATGCCCGTGGTCGACCTGCTCTACGGCACGGACGCCCTCGTGTCGGTCGCCCCCACCCAGGGGTTCGCGGTGGTGGCGCCGGCCGCCGGCCGGGCCGCCCCCGTCCCCGGCCCGCCCGACCAAGGAGCCGCCCGGTGACCGCGCCACCGCCCCCCTATCCGTTCTCCGCGCGCGGCGACACCATCGCGGCCGAGGAGCGGCGCCTCCAGCGGACCTGCCCGGTGTCCCGGGTCCGGACCCCGAGGGCGGACGCCAGGCTCGTCACCGGATACGACGCGGCGGTCCGCGCCCTGGAGGACGACCGCATCTCGCTCGCGGCCCTTGCCCGTGCGGGGGCACCCCGCGCCTTCGCGACTGGCATGCCGCCCGAGCTGACCGACTCCTTGCCGGCCCTGGAGCGCATGGGGGTCCGCGACATCGCGCGCCGGGAGATCGCGCCCAACCGGGTGAAGGCCCTGGAGCCGTGGGTCCGCGCGACCGCCCGCGACCTGCTCGCCGCCGTCGCCGCCGGCCCCCAGCCCGCCGACCTGGTCACCGGGTACACCCGGGCGCTGCCGCTCGCGGTCGGCTGCCGGCTCGTCGGCATCCCCGTCGACGAGGGGCGGGCCCTGCTCCCCGGCGTCGAGGCCGCCATGCGGCTCGCGCCCGATCCGGAGGGGACGCGCGCCATCCTGGACCGGCAGCAGGCGTACTTCCGCGGGGTGCTGGAGCGCCCCGACCTGCCCCCGGGCCTCGCCCGGTCGCTCGTCGACGCGGCGGCGGCGCGGCCGCCGGACGACCCCCTGGGCCCCGACCACATGGCCGCCGCCCTGTCCTGGCTGTTCGGATTGGCCAACGCCGGGCCGGCCACGGTGCTGGCACTCACCCTGTACACCCTGCTCCGCCGGCCCGATCTGGTGGCGGAGCTGCGCGCCGACCCCGGCCTGGCTCCGCGGGCGACCGAGGAGGCGCTACGGCTCGCCTACTTCCTGCACACGCCCCTCGAACGGCTGGCGGTGGCCGACGTGGAGATCGGCGGCGCCGCCATCCGCGCGGGCGACCTGGTCCTCATCGCCGCCGACGCGGCCAACCGCGATCCGGCGGTGTTCGACGACCCGGACACCTTCGACCCGCACCGGAGGTCCGACGGCCACCTGGGTTTCGGCCACGGCCCGCACTTCTGCGCGGGCAGTGCCCTCGCCCGCATGGGTCTGCGCGTCGGCATCCAGGAGTTCGCCGAGCGCCTGCCCGACGTCCGTCCGGCCGTGCCGCCCGCCGAGATCCCCTGGTGTCCCGACTCCATGGACCGCTTCCCGCTGCGGCTCCCCGTCCACGCGCACCAGAGCCCACCGACCGCCGACACCGGGGACCGCCCATGACCGACAGCCCCAGAAGCGCCGCCGCCGGCGCCGCCGACGCGCGGCGGCACCTGCGCCGGCTCCTCGCCGGCCGCGACCGCCGCCGCGCCGACCTGCTCGCCGCGCTGCCGCCCCCGCGCGCCGCCGGCCCCGCGCCGATCACCTGGGTGGGCGACCTCCAGCAGGGCGACGGCGGCAAGGGCGCGATGGTCGACCGCCTCACCCCGCACCACGAACTCGTCGTGCGGGTGCAGGGCGGCGACAACGCCGGGCACACCGTCGTCCACCGCGACGCCGAGGGCCGCACCACGGTGTTGAGGAACCACCTCCTGCCCTCGGGGCTGCGCCACCCGGGCGTGGTCGGGGTCATCGGCAACGGCGTGCTGGTCAACCCCGAGACCCTCGCCACCGAACTCGGCGAGCTGCGCGACCGGGGCTTCGACCCGGCGCGGCTCGTCCTCAGCGACCGCGCCCACCTCGTGCTGCCGCTGCACCGCCGCGCCGACGCCCGCCAGGAGGGCGCGCACCGCGGCGCGGGCGAGGCGATCGGCACCACCCGGCGCGGCATCGGCCCGGCCAACGTCAGCAAGTACAACCGCACCGGCGTCCGGGTGCGCGACCTCGCCGACCCCGACCTGGTGCGGCACCGGCTCCGGCTCAACGCCGAGCTGTTCGGCCTGCCCGCGTCGTGCGCCGACGACGACGCCGACTGGCTCCGGGGCCACCGCGACCTGCTGCTGTCCCTGGCCGCCGACACCGCCGAGCTGCTCGACACCGCCGTCGGCGCCGGGTACGGGGTGCTGTTCGAGGGGGCGCAGGGCCCGCTCATCGACATCGACCACGGCATCTACCCCTACGTCACGACCTCGCCGACCGCGTTCCACTCCGTGCCCGCGGGCACGGGCGTCGACGCCGCCGCCGTGGCGCACCGCATCGGGGTGCTGAAGGCGTACCAGACCATGGTCGGCAACGGCGCCTTCGTCACCGAGGACGACGGCGCGCTGGGCGACCTGCTGCGCGAACGCGGCGCCGAGTCCGGCACCACCACCGGCCGGCCGCGGCGCTGCGGGTGGCTCGACCTGGTGCACGCCCGGTGGGCGGTCGGCCTCAACCGCTACACCAGCGTCGTGCTCACCAAGCCCGACGTCCTGGACGGGTTCGAGACCGTGGGGGTGTGCGTCGGCTACGAGCGCGACGGCCGGGGGCCGCTGCCGTTCCGCCCCGACCACGACTACCTGGCCGGGTGCACACCGGTCTACGCCCACCTGCCCGGGTGGGGCGCCCCCTCGGCGGGGGTGCGCGAGTACGCGCGGCTGCCCCGCGAACTCAAGGAGTTCGCCCGGTTCGTCGCCGACTTCCTGGAGGTCCCCGTCAGCGGCATCAGCACGGGGCCCGCCGCCGACGACCTCGTCGTGGTGCCCGACGGCGAACTCGCCCGGATCACCGGCCGCCGCCGCGCCCCCGCGCCCGGCGGGGCGGTGGCCGCCGCGCTGCCGGCGCCCGCCCGCGCCGCCGACGACGCGCCCGCCGCCCCGGTCCGCCGGGTCGCGGTGTTCTGCGGCGCCGGACCCGGCACCGACCCCCGGTACCGGGCGCTCGCCGCCGAGGTCGGCGCGGCGTGCGCCCGCGCCGGCGTCGGCATCGTGTACGGGGCGGGCGGGGTCGGCATGATGGGGGCGCTGTCCGACGCCGCGCTGGAGGCCGGCGGCGCGGTCACCGGCATCATCCCGCAGGCGCTCATGGACCGCGAGTTCGGCCGGCTCGACCTGGCCGACCTGCGGGTCGTCGCCTCGATGCACGAGCGCAAGGAGCTGATGTACGGGCTGGCCGACGCCGTCCTCGTGCTGCCCGGCGGGTACGGGACCTTCGACGAGCTGTTCGAGGCGGTCACCTGGACGCAGCTCGGCCTGCACCACAAGCCGGTGGTGCTGGTCGGCACCGGCTACTTCGACCCGCTCGTCGGCCTGCTCGACCACGCGCGGGAGGCGGGGTTCATCACCGCGGCCGACCGCGCCCTCGTCCGGCACGCGCGCACCGCCGAGGAGGCGCTCGCCCTGGTCGGCGCCGGGGCGCCCGCGCCGGTCGCCGAGGACGCCTGAGCCGGGCCGCCCGCCCCGGGGCCGCCGCGCGGAGGCGCCCCGGGGCGGGGCGC
>NZ_BCRK01000136.1 GCF_001552555.1 Nocardiopsis trehalosi NBRC 14201
TCCCGGGCGGGCGGCCCGCGCCGCCCGTCCGGGGCGCGGGGCCGGGCGGGTCAGGCGGCTTCGGGGGCGACCTCGGAGGTGCAGAACGCGCAGCGGGTGGCGGCCTTGTTGATCTCGCTCAGGCACTGCGGGCACGGCCGGTTGACCGCCTCCTCGACCTTGGCGAACCGCTCCAGGACCTTGGTCATGGGCAGCACGATGAAGAAGTACACGATGGCGGCCGTGAGCAGGAAGCTGATCAGCGCGTCGACGAACTGCCCGTACAGGAATCTGCTGTCGTTGACCTCGAAGTACAGCTCGCCGAAGGTGGGCACGCCGCCGAAGATGCCGATGAGGGGCGTGATGAACCCTTCGGTGAACGCGGTGATCAGGTTGGAGAACACCGCCCCGATGACCACCGCCACCGCCAGCTGCACGAGGTTGCCCTGCATCAGGAACTGCCGGAAACCGCTCATGTTCTCCCCCATAGGTCGTCGGGTGGTCCGGGTGCGGCGCCGCGCGTGCGGCGCGGAATCGCCGGACAGCATCCTGCACGAGACGTCATGGGTCAACCGCGAATGGTGATGGACAGGTGGCCGGCGGGGGTGTGCCCGGCGAGGGCGCGGGCCTCGGCCGGGGTGACGGCGAGCAGCAGCAGCGCCCCGTGGGAGTCGGCCGCGGGCTCGGGGACGGCGATGACGGCGCGGTCGGCGGCGACGGTGGCGGCGGGCGGCGCCGGCCCGGCGCCGAACGCGGCGGAGGGGTCGGCCGACGGGTCGGCGGCGGCGAGGACGTCGACCCGGCTGCCCGGCCGCACCAGCGCGGCGGCGCCGGGGTCGGCCAGGCGCACCGGCGCGGCCACCAGGCCGTCGCCGTGGTGGCGGGCCGGGGGGTCGGCCAGGCGGGCGCGGGTGAGGATCTCGCCGCGCGCGAGCGGTCCGGCCAGCGACCGCCCCGCGAGGTCGGCGCCGGCGGGCACGGCGTGGTCGGGGACCAGGCGCGCGGGCACGGTGCGGGTGGTGAGGTCGCCGGTGGAGAGCGGCGCGCGGGCGTCGAGGGCGCGGGCGGCCACCACGACCCGCGCGGCGGGTTCGGGCGGCGGGCGCACGAGGAGCACGGCGCCGGTGAGGGCGAGCGCCGCGCAGGCGGCGCCGAGCAGCCGCCGGTGCCGGGCGAGGAGCCGGGCCGCGGTCCGGCGGCGCCGGGTCACCGGAGGCTCCGGCGGCGGCGCGGGCGGGCGGGGCCGAGCGGGTGCCGGCGGGCGGTGGTGGTCATACGTCCACGCTAGGCCGCCCGGGCCGGATGCGTCGGGGCCGTCCACAGGGTGCCGGGCACCCTGTGGAGAACGTCAGGCGGAGGCGGCGGTGGCCGTGCTCGCCGACGCGGGCTTGGCGGAGGTCGAGCCCGAGGAGGACGCGGAGTCGGACGACGAGGAGCCGGCGGACGACCCGGAGTCGGACTTGGCGCCGCTGTCGCTCTTGCTGGAGCCGGCCAGCGCGGACTTGTCGGAGCTGCCGCTGTCGGTGCGGTAGAACCCGGAGCCCTTGAAGACGATGCCCACGGCGGAGTAGACCTTGCGCAGCCGCCCCTCGCACGTGGGGCAGACGGTCAGCGCGTCGTCCGTGAAGCTCTGGACGACCTCGAGCTGGTCGCCGCACTCGGTGCAGGCGTACTGGTACGTAGGCACGGGACCTCCCTGTTGGCACTCTCACCCAGCGACTGCTAAATAGTACGCGCTCGCGCGGCGCGCACGCGACATCGGGGTCGGCGCCGCCGCCGGTGGCGGCGCCGGACAGTGGAACACCGGCCGGGGCGGCGGTGTTCCCGGGCGCGCCGCAGCGCCCCCGCGCTCAGAACCGCAGCACCCCCCGCTGCGGGGTCACCACCCCGTGCACCGGGCGGTCGTGGGGTTCGACGGGCACCCGCTCGACCAGCTCCGTGTCGTAGATCACGGCGAGCACGAGCGTGTGCGGTCCGACCCGGGCCAGCGCCCGGTCGTAGCAGCCGGCGCCCCGGCCCAGCCGCCCCCCGCTGCGGTCGACCGCCAGAGCGGGGCAGAGCACGGCGGCCGCGCGGCGCACCGCGTCGGGCCCGTACCGGGGGCCGGTCGGCTCCAGCAGCCCGTGCCCCGCCGGGGCGAGGCTGTCGGGGCCGTCGTAGGCCGCCCAGTCCAGTTCGCCGCCGGGCAGCATGACGGGCAGCAGCACGTAGGTCCCGTGCTTCCACAGCGCGGCGACCAGCTTGCGGGTGTCGGGCTCGGTCCCCACGGAGTAGTGGACCGCGACGGTGCCGCCCGTGGTGAGCAGCGGCAGGTCGGTGAGCGTGTCGCGGATGGCGGAGCCGGCGCCCGCCCGCTCCGCCTCGGGCAGCGCGCGG
Source organism: Nocardiopsis trehalosi NBRC 14201 (assembly GCF_001552555.1). GTDB lineage: Bacteria > Actinomycetota > Actinomycetes > Streptosporangiales > Streptosporangiaceae > Nocardiopsis_B > Nocardiopsis_B trehalosi. Next base: position 2,356 of record NZ_BCRK01000136.1, read on the forward strand.
CGGGCGGCGAGCGCGCGCTCGCGCAGCCCTCTCTTGGTCGGGTTCTCCATGCCGGGAAGTCTGGCAGCCCGCGGACGGCCTGGTGAGGCCGGAGGGAAACCGCGATGAACCCTCGGCCCGCCGGACCCGTCCCGCACACCCTCCCACCTGCGGACACGCCGGAGTCCGGGCGTCCGACCGGGACGCGCCCACGCGCGCCGGGCGTGGTTTCGGGGAGCGTTGTCCTAAAGTGCCGACATGACAGATACCGCACGCGCGCTGCCCGGGGTGTCCAAGGCCGTGGTGCCGGCCGCGGGCCTGGGGACCCGCTTCCTGCCCGCGACGAAGGCCACCCCCAAGGAGATGCTGCCGATCGTCGACAAGCCGGCGATCCAGTACGTCGTGGAGGAGGCCGTCGCCGCCGGGCTCGACGACGTCCTGATGATCACGGGCCGCAGCAAGCGCTCCATCGAGGACCACTTCGACCGCGCCTACGAGCTGGAGGAGGCGCTCCGGGCGAAGAACGACACCCAGCGCCTGCACTCGGTGCGCGAGTCCAGCGAGCTGGCCCAGGTCCACTACGTGCGCCAGGGCGAGCCCCGCGGCCTTGGCCACGCCGTGCTCTGCGCGGCCGCGCACGTGGGCGGCGAGCCGTTCGCGGTGCTCCTCGGCGACGACCTCATCGGCGCCCGCGAGGCCCTGCTGCGCCGCATGATCGAGGTCCGCGAGACCTACGGCGGCAGCGTGGTCGCGCTGATGGAGGTCGAGCCCGAGCAGGTGTCGCTCTACGGGTGCGCGGCGATCGAGCCGACCGACGAGGACGACGTCGTCGCCGTCACCGACCTGGTCGAGAAGCCCCCGGCGGACCAGGCGCCGAGCCGGTGGGCGATCATCGGCCGCTACATCTGCGACCCCGCGGTGTTCGACGTGCTGCGCGACACCCCGCCCGGCCGCGGCGGCGAGATCCAGCTCACCGACGCGCTGCGCGAACTGGCCAAGCGCACCACGGCCGACGGCGGCCCCGTGCACGGCGTGCTCTTCCGCGGGCAGCGCTACGACACCGGCAACAAGGTGGACTACCTGCGCACCGTCGTGGAGTTCGCGTGCGAGCGGCCGGACCTGGCGGCGGAGTTCCTGCCCTGGCTGCGCGACTTCGTGGCGCAGGCCGACGGCCGCGCCTGACCCGCCCCCCCGGCCCCGCGCCGCCCCGCTCCGCCGCGCCCCGCCCCGCCGGGCGGCGCGGCAGCCGGGCGGGCGGCGGGGCACCCGCACGCCGCCGGACCGCCGACCCGCGGCCGCCCGCCGGGCGCCGCGCCCACCGAGGGGTGACCCACCAGCATGAAGACCGTCGAACAGCACATCTCCGACGTCCTGCGACTGGTCGAACCGCTGCCGCCGATCGAACTCGACCTGCTCCGCGCCCACGGCTCGGTGCTCGCGGAGCCCGTCACCTCCCCGGTGTCGCTGCCGGGCTTCGACAACTCCTCGATGGACGGCTACGCCGTCGTCGCCGCCGACCTGGCCGGGGCGGCCGAAGACCGCCCGGTTCGCCTGCCCGTCGTCGCCGACATCCCGGCGGGGGACGCGTCGGCCGCGGCCATCCGGCCGGGCCACTGTGCCCGCATCATGACCGGGGCCCCGATGCCGGCCGGCGCCGACGCCGTCGTGCCGGTGGAGTGGACCGACGGCGGCCAGGCCGAGGTGCTGATCGGCCGCGCCCCGGCGCCCGGCAACGCCGTCCGCCGCGCCGGCGAGGACGTGCGCGAGGGCACCACCGTGCTGGAGCCGGGGGTGCGGATCGGCGCCGCCGAGATGGCCGTGCTGGCCGCGGTCGGCCGCAAGGCGGTCCGGGTGCACCCCCGGCCGCGCGTCGTCGTGCTGTCCACGGGCGCCGAACTGGTCGAGCCCGGGTCCCCGATCGGGCCGGGCCAGATCTGGGAGTCCAACAGCTACATGCTCACGGCGGCGGCCATCGACGCGGGCTGCGCCGCGTACCGGCACGGGTTCGTCGGCGACGAGCCCGAGGAGGTGCTGTCGACGCTCGACGACGTGCTGGTGCAGGCCGACGTCATCGTCACCACCGGCGGGGTGAGCATGGGCGCCTACGACGTGGTCAAGGAGGTGCTGTCCGGCCTGGGCACGGTGGCGTTCGACAAGGTCGCGATGCAGCCCGGCATGCCGCAGGGCGCGGGCACGGTCGGCCCGTCGCGCACCCCGATCCTGACCCTCCCCGGCAACCCGGTCAGCTCGTTCGTGTCGTTCCAGCTGTTCGTGCGGCCCGCTCTGCGCAAGCTGCGCGGGCTGGTGCCCGCCCCGCTGCCGACGGTGCACGCCCGCCTGGCCGCCGCGGTGCGCTCGCCCAAGGGGCGCCGCTCCTACCTGCGGGCGGTCCTGGCCTACGACGGGCTGGAGGGCGGCCCGGCCTACACCGCACGGCCGGCGGTCCGGCAGGGCTCGCACCAGCTGTCGGCGCTGGCCGAGACCAACGCCCTCGTCGTCGTCCCGGAGGATGCCACCGAACTGCCCTCGGGGGCGGTGGTGGAGGTCCTGCGGTTGCCTGCCCGCGACTGACCCCGGTGGTCCGGCGTACCGCACCGCGCGCCACCCGCACCGCGCGCCACCCGGGCCGGGGCGCGACCGCGCCAGGGCCCGCCGGGCCGTCCCCGGCCCGGGCGGCGGGCAGCGAGTACGCTCCGGCCATGACCGCACCGCACGAATCCGGGTTCACCCACCTCGACGCCTCGGGGACGGCCCGCATGGTCGACGTCTCCGCGAAGGACGTCACCGCCCGCACCGCCACCGCCACCGGCCGGGTGCTGCTCTCCGCCACCGCCGTGGCCGCCCTGCGCGGCGGCGGCGTGCCCAAGGGCGACGCGCTGGCCGTCGCCCGCCTGGCCGGCATCCAGGGCGCCAAGCGCACGCCCGACCTGGTCCCGCTCTGCCACCCGATCGCCGTCCACGGGGTCGACGTCGACCTGTCCGTCGCCGACGACGGTGTCGACATCGCCGCGACCGTCCGCACCGCCGACCGCACCGGCGTCGAGATGGAGGCGCTGACGAGCGTCATGACCGCCGCGCTCGGCCTGGTCGACATGGTCAAGGCCATCGACCCCGAGGCCGTCGTCACCGAGGTGCGGGTCGAGGAGAAGACCGGCGGGAAGACCGGGCACTGGCGGAGGGGCGCGTGAGCGCCGGAAGCGGGGCCGACGGGGGCGCGGGCGCGCGGTACCGGGCCGTCGTCGTGACCGCCTCCAACCGGGCGGCCGCCGGGACCTACCCCGACCGGTCCGGGCCGATCATCGTGGACGCGCTCGCCGCGCTCGACGGGTTCGCCGTCGAGGGGCCGTGGGTGGTGCACGACGGCCCGCCGGTGGCCGAGGCCCTGCGCCGCGCCCTGGCGGCCGGGTTCGACGCCGCGATCACCACCGGCGGAACAGGGCTCACCCCGCAGGACGCCACCCCCGAGGCCACCCGGCCGCTGCTCGCCTACGAGATCCCCGGCATCGCGGAGGCGCTGCGCGCGGCGGGGCGCGACAAGGGCGTCCCGTCGGCGGTGCTCTCGCGCGGGCTGGCCGGGGTGGCCGAGCAGGGCGGGCACCGCATGCTCGTGGTCAACCTGCCCGGGTCGAGCGGGGGCGTGCGCGACGGCATGGAGGTGCTGCGGCCGGTCCTCGCGCACGCGCTCGACCAGATGCGCGGCGGCGACCACCCGCGCACGCCGTCCTGACGCCGCCCCGTCCCGCGCCGCCACCGGCGGCGGCCCGGGGCGCCGCCCGCGCGCGGCCCTGACCGGAGCCCCGGCCGAGGTGGAATACTGGGGCATACACCCCGGGAGGCGACGCGGGCCCCGCCCGTGGCCGCGGGGCGCACGGTCGTTCCCCGGGCACCGCTGGTGCCGGCGGCGTCGGAAGGACGCGCAGTGAACCGGATTCGAGGCTGGCCGATCACCCTCACGGAGGGGCCGGTGGGGCTGCGCCCGCTGCGGCTGCGCGACGCCGCCGCCCTGCGCGAGACCCGTGTGCGCAACGCCGACTGGCTGCGGCCGTGGGAGCCCACGCACCCCGAGATGCCGCTGCAGACCTCCTCGCTCACCCCGTACGTGGCGATGCTCCAGGCCATCCGGCGCGAGGCGCGGCACGGCGTGTCCATGCCGTGGGCGGTCACCTACGACGGGGTGTTCGCCGGCCAGCTCACGATCAGCGCCATCGTCTGGGGGTCGGCGCGCTCGGCGCAGGTGGGGTACTGGGTCGACCGGGCGTACGCGGGGCGCGGGGTCATCCCGACCGCTGTGGCGCTCGCCGTCGACCACGCGTTCTTCGCGGTCGGGCTGCACCGGGTCGAGGCCAGCATCCGGCCCGAGAACCGGGCCAGCCGCCGGGTCGCCGAGAAGCTCGGGTTCCGCGAGGAGGGGCTGCGCCGGCGGCAGCTGCACATCGACGGCGCCTGGCGCGACCACCTGTGCTACGCCATCACCACCGAGGACGTGCCGGGCGGGCTGCTGGCCCGCTGGCGGCGGCGCGACCACGTTTCGGGCCCCGACGCCCCTCCGGGCGGTACGCCGCAACCGGAGTGGCCGTGACCAGGGCCGGAGGCGACCGAATCCGCATCCGGTTCCGGTAACGCGGCCAAACCCCTCCCGGGCGGCCCGCGTTCACGGGATAATCGCCGGGACCCGGAACGGGTTCCGGCCCGGCGGCGGACGGAAATGACACAGCGTGATACTCGGCCCTCAGGGGTCACTTCGGGTGATCACGCCGTGACCGGCACGTGACGTGCATAAAGGCTCGACCGGGGAAGAGGAAAGACTGTAATCTCGCGACACTCCGGTCCGAATACTGCGCATTTACGGACACCGGGTCGTACGGTGCGGAACGTAGACGTACCAACGATGACGGCAACACGTGCATATGGCGCATGGGGGACTGCGGATGACCAGCGGCACGGCGGACGCCACGCGCGCCGGGTCGTGACCCCGCGGCGACCCGCCGTCGGGTCGCCACCCGGCATGGGCCATGAGCGGGCCGCCGCGTCGCCGGAGCGTCGGAGGATGTTCGGTGGTCGGCGGTGCGAGGAGGGGTCATGAGCAGTGCTCCCCTGTACCTCGCCATCGTGGTCGTCTGGCTGATCGTCCTGGTGCCGATGCTGCTCCGCCGCGACCCCGTCGACCCCGACCTCGATCTCGACCACGACGGGCTCGACGACGACCTCGACGCCGCCGATGACGACCCGGACCGCACCCTGGACGACGCCCCCCGCGCCGGCACGGCCACCGACGGCCCGGGTGGCGCTTACCGTCCCGGCATCACCGCCGCCGATGACGACGACCCGGACCGCACGGTGGTCCTGCGCCGTCCCGGCGCGGTCGGCGGGCCGGTCGGCCGCGCCGCGACGGACCCGGACGCCCACGACGACCACCACGACCGCGACGGTGCCGGCGGCGGCGACATCGACGCCGGTGGTGTCTCCCACGGCGTGCCCGCCGACGACCACGGCGCCGTGGCCTTCGGCCGCTCCGAGGGGCTCCCGCCCCGCCCCCGGCCCAGCCGCGCCCGGGTCATCGCCCGGCGCCGCCGCCGCACCACGGGGCTGACCGCCCTGCTGGCCGCCACCAGCGTCGCGGTGGCGCTCGGCCTGGGCCCGTGGTGGGTGCTCGTCCCGCCGGCCGGGCTCCTGTTCGGCCACCTCGTGCTGCTGCGCGAGGCCGCCAAGGCCGACCGGGAGCTCCGCGCCGCCGAACAGCGCCGCGCCCGCCACCGCGCCCAGGAGCGCTCCCGCCGCGCGGCCGAGGCCGCCCGCGAGGCCGAGATCATCGAGTTCACGGGCCGCACCGACCAGGTCTACGACCAGTACACCGACGCCCAACAGCGGGCCGCGGGCGACTGACCCCACCCCCGCGAAACCCGTTCGAGGCACCCGCCGGACCCTGCTAGGCTGTACACGTCTTGAGGGGCTGTAGCGCAGTCCGGTAGCGCACCTCGTTCGCATCGAGGGGGTCAGGGGTTCAAATCCCCTCAGCTCCACCGCAGGACAGGCCGTGTTCTCGTGCCTCGTAGAGAGGCGCCATTCAGGGTCTGGGAGAATTCCGGGAGATCGCCGACAGGCGGTCTCCCTTTTCTCGTTGTCCCGAAAGGGCGCGAGCGGTCCGTGCAGCATGGACCTCCGGCATGGGAGTGCATTCCAGCACGCCCGCGCCCGCAGGCTCAGCGCCCGTTGATCTCCGGGCTCGACCGCGCGGGCGGGACGTGCGGCGCCAGCGCCTGCAGGCGGTCACCCAACTCCCTGACCGGCCCGGTCGGGTCGGCGCTGGAGAGTTCAGCGTGCAGCTCCCACAGGCGCCGGCGCGTCGTCTCCCGAAGATGGTCGGCCGGCACCGCGTCGAGTACGGCACAGCCCAGCCCGACGGCCTCCACCGCGTCGCGGCGTCCCGCTGCGGCGCGCGCCAGAACGGCCGTGGCCGCGGCCCAGCCGCCCGACCCGGTGGTCTTGAGATCCTGCGATGCGGTGGCGTGCCGCCGCCCGTCGGCCGTTTCGCCGAGGTCGAGCGCCGCCTCGGCCAGATGGAGGTGGAGCTGGGCGCGGTCGAAGCCGAAGCGCCCGTGGTCCTCTGTCGCGGCCTCCATGTGGCGCTGCGCCCGCGCCGCCGCGTCGCGGGCCTCGGAGCGGCGCCCCATCCGGGCGAGCGGGCGAAGCTCGCACCAGGCCGCGGACTGGCTCTTGCGCAGATCGTCGCCGGCCAACTCGCGGGCCTGCAGAGCGAGGTCGTAGGCGTCCGCATCGCGATACTGGAACTGGGCGACCATGGACTGCGCGCCGAGCGACCATCCTTCCAGGCGGGTGTCGCCGACATCGCCGCCCAAGCGCGCGCTGGTCCCCAGGTGGATGTGCGCCCCGGTGTAGTCGGAGGCGGAGAACGCGAAGTTGCCGACCAGCGCCGACAGCCATCCGCCCAGGCGTCGCAGTTCCCGGCGGTGCGGTTCGGTCTGGTCGCGGGCGAGCATCCCGACCACCAGGTTGCGGCACCGGTGGACTTCGCGGCCGATCACAGCAGGCGGGTAGTCGCCGTAGCGCTCGACGTAGTACTCCAGGGCCCGGTGCACGCGGTCGCGCGTCTGCGGTCCCCCGGCCGGCCCTTCCACTTCCAGTTGGAGGGCGACGCTGTCCGTCACAGCGGTCAGCGGTGTGTGGTCGGACAAGGCGGCTCCCTGCTCGCGAGGCTGCGGTCGACGGTACCAAGCGGGGTCCGCTCCGGCGGGGACCGCCAGGCCGAGCCGACTCGGTGCGACGCCGAAGACCGCGGCCAGCGCTTCGGCGTAGTCCGCGGACGGGCTGGTGTCGCCGTGCTCCCACCGGCAGACGCGGGCCTCGCTGAGGCCGGGGTCGGCCAAGCCGCGGGCGGCCAGGGCATCCACGACGGCCGACACCAGTTGGGAGCGGGTCCACCCGTAGGCGAGCCGCCGGCATTCGAGCGCGCTGAGGGGCAGCCGACGGCCGATCTCCCCGGCCACGGCGTCCACGCTGCGCCCGGCGCGCTGGCCCTCGAAGCGGATCCGCGCGGCCTCGCGGACCACGTCCGCGCGCTGAGCGCGGGTCATGCGCGCCATCTCCACCTCCGCGGGGCGGCGTCAAGCCGACGCTAACGTGCCCCGCCTGCACGCGTCATTGTCCCTAGGGTCAATGATGCCTCACCCCGCGTCATTGAAGGGTTCCTTTGCGTCGAGCGAGCGTAGATGCGCCCGCCCGAGGCGCGCCGGCGCCTCACCTGTGCAGAAGGAACCCCTCATGCCTGTGTTCGCCGCCGACCACAAGTCCACGCCCGCCTACCTCGATACCGCCGCCAACGCCCACGGTGACGAGAAGGCACTCCTGATGGCCCGCTCCGTGGACCGGGTCGCCGCCGACCGCCCGCATGTGGTCGAGATCGGTCCGGGCGGCGGTGCGGCCGTCACCGCCCTAGCGTCACTCCTGCGTGAACGCGGCCGGTCGGCCGACCTCACGCTCATCGAGGTTCCCGACGTCGAATCCCGCGGCCTCGCCCACGCGATCGAGCGATTCAGCGCCGTGGGGACGTGTCGGCTGCTGCGCGGCCACGCCCAGGACATCGGACGCCTGGTGGAACGCCCGGCCGACGTCGTGTCCGCCTCCGCCCTGCTGCACGAGGTGTACTCCTACGGCGGCGGTTACGCCGGCATCCACTCCCTGATGCGCGACCTGCCGACCATCCTCGCTCCAGGCGGCTTCTTCGCCTATCGCGACGTCTACGCGGTCCGCGCCCCGTCGCTCCACGAGCGGGTCACCCACGTCTACGACGCGCCGTCGTGGCTGCGGTTCCTCCGCCTGTTCACCCCGCTCTACCTTTCCGACGGCACGCACCCCTACCACCACGCCCAGGACGAAGTGGTCGTCCGCCAGGACTCGGTGATCGTTCCCGTCGCTCGGCTCCAGGCCTCCACCTGTGCGGTGGTGCGGGCCCCCGTCGGATTGCTCCGGGAGGTTCAGCGCCACTACATCACCTTCCGCGACCACGCCTGGCGCTCCGGCGCCCTCGGCTTCGTCCCGGTGCTGGAGGGGCGACCGTCCGCCGACTGGCTGGACGCCCGCAGCGGTCACAAGCGCGTCCACTACACGGTGACCGCCGCCGACTGGCTGCCCCGCTCCCAACGGGCCATGCTCATGGCGGTGAGCGAGCCCTACGGCGACCGCTACGCCGTGGACGGTGACATCTTCGACGCCTGCACCGACATCGCCCTGGCCGCCTTCCTCACCGCGGTCGAGCGCGGCGACGCCGAATGCGGGATGGTCTGGAATGACTGGGCGGCCCGGGAAGGCCGCGAGACCTACGCCTACCTGACCCTGGACGAGCTGATCACCGCGGTCGCCGTTCACTCCGCCGAGGCCAGCGGCGAGCGTCGCACCGTGCTGCTGCCGGCGCGGGCGGACGACATCATCGTGCGACACCGCCACTACTACTCGCGCTACCTGCGGAAACGGCTGGCCAACCCGCTCGCCGACGCCAAGCAACTCGTGCTGTTCTCCCACATCGACGTGGCCGATTCCGAGATCCTGGGGGAGGCGCTGGCCGCCGTCCGCGGTACGTGCGGGAAGCAGAACCTCGCCCGCGTGTACACGGCCCTCAACCCCGGAGGATGACCGTGATGATCGAAGTGGAACGTAAGCGCGCGATCGACGCCTCCGATCAGCTCACGGCGCGCCTGATGGCGTGCGGGTGGCGCGCCGTGGCCTCCTCCACGGAGGTGGACACCTACTACAGCCGCCCCGACGTGGACTACCTGGAGACGGTGGAGTGCCTGCGCGTCCGGCGTCGTGGTGACGCGGCCGAGATCACCTACAAGCCCGCGTCCACCGGGGCCTCCCACAGCGCTGCGGGGGTGATCGCGAAGCGGGAGACGAACGTGGCCCTCGCCGGTGGTGCCGAGGCCGGCGACGCCGAGGCGCTCCTGGAGGCGATCGGCATGGTGCCGCTCGCGCGCGTGGAGAAGCTTCGCACCGTCTGGCGGCACGAGAATCGTGACGACGTTGCCGTGGCCCTTGACGTGATCGTCGGTGCGGGCGCGTTCGTGGAGGTCGAGGTCCTCAGCGCCGACGTCGGCCGGGCCACCACCGAATTGGCCGCGGTCGAGACCGAGCTGGGCCTCACGGAGGCCCCGGTCGTGGAGCTGCCGTACCGCGACATCGTGCGGGACGCGACCACCGGGGCGCACGGCTGAGTCGTGCAGGGCGGCGATCCGGTCGGCGGCCTGCACGGTCGTGGGGATGCCGTCCCGTGCGTGGTGGGAACGGGGGCGCCCCCGCCGCCGATCGGCGGTGGGGGCGCTCACGGGGGGCGGGGCCGGTGCGTCATCGGTGGGGATGACGCGGGGCGCCGCGGTTCGCGGCCGTGGCCGCGGGAGGCGTCACCGGTGGCCGAGGCGGGGAACGGAGTCCGCGGATTCCGATAACGCCCACCGGAATGGCGCTATCGGACCGCGGTGGCCGGAGGTGGACATGGTTCCCCGATTCAAGAGGAGCGGTGTCGACCGGGCCATTCTACGTTTCCCTTTCCCGGGCCGCACGGAGTTTTCCGTGGGACCCGGTCCGGGGCGGTCAGCAGCTTTCGATGCCGGTGAAATAGGCCAGCGGGTTGCTGATGGTGTGGGACGAGCTGCTCCCCGATCTGATCGTGCGGCAGCTGCTGTCCGGGGCGAGGGCCCAGGTGAACTTGATGCGCTTGGAGGTGCTGCAGTCGTTGCGGGCCTCCGCCGTGTACCCGTCGACCCACGACTCGACGCAGTCGGGCGCGGCGGCGAGCGCCGGGCTCTGCGCGGGCGCGGAAGCGGTCGACGCGGCGGCGGTGCCTGACGCGAGTCCGAGCGCCAGGACGGCGAGTACGGGCAGGGCGAGCATTCTGCGACCACCCATGGTCATTCCTCTCCTCGATGGCCTGCCGCGCTGTCCGGGCCCCATGGGGCCCGGCCGCGCGGCCGGCCGGGGGTGATGGGTGTCAGCAGTCCTGGATGCCGTCGAACCGGGCGGTCACGTAGCTGCTGGTGTGCGACGTGCTCTTGCCCGCTCCGACCGAGCGGCAGGAGCTGTCCGGGGCGAAGGCCCAGATGAACTTGATGCGCTCCGAGGTGTCGCACTCGTTGTAGGCGGTCGCGGTCCTGCCCTTGCTGGACACATCGATGCAGTCGGGGGCGTCGGCGATCGCGGCGCCCTCGGACAGCGTCGACGCGGAGGCGGAGCCGGACGCGAGTCCCAGCGCCAGGACGGCGAGAGCGGGCAGAGCGAGAATGCGTGAGGTGCGCATGGTGTTTCTTTCCTTTCCTGAGTGGCCCTCTCCGCCGCTCGGAATCCGGGGCGGTATTCCGGCGGAATAATTCGTGGAGGGGCTCACGTGGAAGAAGGTAAAGGGCGCTCATGCGGCGCGACAATGCGCACGGTGCCCAATCGCCGGGCGGCGACTGCCCATGGTGCACGGTGGGAATTCTCCGGCACGGCGCGCCGTACCCGCGCGCGTCCGCCCTTCCCGGAACCGGCACGGCACGGCACGGGATGCACGCGGGGCCGCGCAGCGAAGGCGGTATTGGGGGGGTCGGGCGTGCGGTGCCCACCCAGCGGCTGTGCAGGGCGGTGACGCCGGCGGCGGGGTCGGGCATGTGGCATTCACGCCGGGCTGTGCAGGGCGGTGGCGCCGGCGGGGCGGGTGCGCGGGGCTCACGCAGGGCCGCGCAGCGCGGCGGCACCGGCGGGGCCGGGCGCCCGGAGCTCACGCGGGGTTGCGCAACGCGGCGGCCATGTCGAGGCAGAGGGCTTCGAGGACGGCGGACAGGTCGAGGTCGCCCATGGGCGCGAACGCGATCTCGTCCAGGCGCGCGCGGATCGATTCGAGCCGGGGGTCGAGCGTGCCTTCGTCTGCGAGGATCGCCAGGGCGCGGCGGGCGGCGTCGGCGCAGCGGAACGCGCCGTACTCCGGGGGTTCGTTTAGCAGACCGTCGGCGCCGGTCAGCAGGAACGCGGCGAGCAGGACGATCTCGCGGCGCAGCCGGTCGTCCGGTCGGGAGGCGGGATCGGCGGCGGGCGCGCCGGGGGCGTGGTCAGAGGCCATAGCGGATCACCTCATCGGGGTCGCGGCGGACGGACTTGCGCAGGGGGCGGGCGGGGCGGCCCAGTGGCACCACGAGCTGCGGAGTGACCTCGGGCGGCAGGTCGAGCAGGACGCGCAGCCCCCCGGTGTGGAAGCTGGACACGGGGCACCCGCCGAGGCCGAGCGCGTGCGCGGCCAGCAGCAGGTTCTCGACGGCCATGGCCACGCACAGCCGCGCGACGTCCGTGACCCTCTGCGCAGCGGGGGCGGACCCGACGCCGATGCGCCCGCCGTCGACACAGGCCACCATCACGAGCGCCGGGACGCCGAGGACACCCGGCGCCAGCGCGCGGACCGCGCGTACGGAGTCGTGGGTGCGGACGACGACGAACCGCCACGCCTGCCGGTTGGACGCGCTGGGGGCCGCGAGCATGGCCTCGACCAGCAGGTCGACGGTGCGGTCGTCGACCGGGACGGGCGCGAAGTCGCGGACGGCCGAGCGTGTGCGCAGCACCGTCAGCGCGTCCGGTACGTGGTCGTGCGACATGGCGGTTCCCCTCTGGGCGCCCGATACGGAGGAGCGGCCGCCACGCGGGTGCTGGCGGACGCGGCGGAACGCGTAACACGGAACGTGGTCAACGCTAACCGCCGGTGGGTGTTTCCGCAGGCGAACGCGGTATTCGGGCGGGAGCGGAGGTACCGTCCGTCCGGTCCGCCCGAGCCGTCGGTGAACCCGTCCACCACCGCGCGGGTGGGCGCGCGGTCCCGGACGGGGGCGAGGGTCGGGGGCGGGAGGCGGCGCTGTGTGGGCGGGTGCGGCGCGCCCGGCGGACGGGGGTGCGCGACCTCGAATCCGCCCACCACCGCGTGGGCGGGCGCGCGCCCCGACGGCCCCTGCCCGGGTCCGCACCGACAGGGGCGGGCCACCGCCGGTCCGTCGATGGTGGGCAGGGATGGCCGGGCCCGGTGAGCCGACCGGACGGTGCCCCTGGGCAGCGGCCTCCCCGGCGCGATGGCCGACCGGCCCCGGGTGGCGGGCCGGCTGGGTCGGCCGTGCGGCAAGCCGGGCACGCCGGCTCCTGCGGGATGGCCTGTTCAGGCGGCGGGCCCGGCGGGGTGGACGGCCGAGGGCGGGCAAGGCCCGGGGGTCAGCCGGGTGGGGTGGCGAGGAGTTCGGTGAGGCGGGTGAGGAAGGTCCGCTGGCCGGTGACGATGAGCTTTGCGGCGCGGTCGGGCGGGAACCAGGCGACCCGGTCGAGTTCGGGGAACTCCCGGAAGGTGCCGGAGCCCCGGGGCCACTCCAGGGTGAACGTGCCGGGGACGGTGTCGGCGGGATCGAGGTCGCCGCGCAGCGCCCACGCCGTCACGGTCTTGCCGCCGGCCTGGCGGATCTCACCGAGGGGGAGGAGCTTGCCCGGGGGAGCGGGCAGCCCCAGTTCCTCGTGGAACTCGCGGCGGGCCGCGTGCTCGGCGGTCTCACCGGGCCCGTACTCGCCCTTGGGGATGGTCCAGGCACCGGCCTCGCGCCGGGTCCAGAACGGGCCGCCCATGTGGCCGAGGAGGACGGTCGGCGAGCCGTCGTCGGCGAGGCGGTAGAGCAGGATTCCGGCACTGCGTCGGGGCACCGGTCCAGTCTGGCAGCCACGGGCGACCCCAAGGCCGAGCGGCGCGCGGTGCCGCCGCGCCGTGGGCGCGGGACGCGGCGGGGCGCGCAGTGCCCGTTCTCGGGACCGGTGGGGACGATGGCGAACAGCCTGGCGGCCCGGGCGTGCGGCCGCCGCCCCGCCCCGGGGCGTGTCCGCCGCTTCGGCGCCGGCGTGGTCTCCGAGGCCGGATGCGCGAGAGCCGGTGCGTCGGGATCACCGGAGGCGACCCCGTGTGCAGGGGGTGGGGGACGCGGAGCTGGTGGGTGGGTCCACCGGTCGAGGACCCGTTTCCGCCCGTCGAAGACGTGCCTCGTCGGCGGGCCGTCGTCGGCCCGAGGCCGGTTCGTCGGCGCGGTCCCGGACGGGTCGGTTCGTCGGCACGGCACCGGACAGGGGGGTTCGGCCGGGGTGGCATCGGCCGGGTGGCATCGGCCGGGTGGGGTCGGCAGGGTGGCATCGGCCGGGTGGGGTCGGCCGGGTGGGGTCCGCCGGTGGCGCCGGACGGGCGGGTTCGGTCGGGGTGGCACCGGCCCGAACCGGCCACGCGCCCGCCGTGGTCGACCACCGTCAGCGGGTAGGGAAGGCACATCGCGCACCACGGAGGCGGTCTCGTGGAGTTGATCATCCAGTTTCTGATGGGCACCTTCGTCGTCGTCGGCATCATCGGCCTGTTCGTCCCGGACAGCACGTCCGCGTCGGGCCGGGACGGTGGGGCCGGGTACGACGGCGGGGGGTCGTCCGGTGACGGCGGATACGGTGGCGGCGGCGATGGCGGGGACTGACGGAGGACACCGCCCCGCTCCGTGAGGTGGCGGCTGCCTCCGGCCTGGTCGCGATGGTTCCCGTTCGCTCGTGTCGGCGTCCCCCGGTGATGCGCCCCTACGGCAACCGGTGTAGCTCCTGGCGTGTGCCCGATGCCCGATGCCCGAGTCCGGGCGACGGGGTGGGTGTCCTTCTGAGGCCGTCGGGGGTGGGGCCGGTGGGTGGCTCCGACGTCGTTGCGCCTACGGCCCTGTGCGGCGGCGGCCGCGATGCGGGCTCAGGGCATCAGGGCGGAGGTGCCGGGCGCGGAGAAGGGTGGTCGGCGGGCGTGGCGGGCGGGCTCTGCGGGGGTGGGGTGGCGTGGGGCCTCGCTGGTGGCGGGGCGGTGTGTGGGTGTGGGGGGGCTCGCTGGCGGTGGGCGTGGCGTGGGGCCTACGCCGTCGGCACGGTGGCGGGTGGCTCCTTCGATCGTGGGGCGGCGTGGGGACTCTGACAGTGGGCGTGGTGGGCGGTCTCTTCGGCGGTGGGGCGGCCTGGAGATCCGCCGGTGGTGGGGCGGGTGGCTCTGCGGGGGGGGGTGGGG
>NZ_BCRK01000137.1 GCF_001552555.1 Nocardiopsis trehalosi NBRC 14201
TGCCCCCGGCACGGGCGGCGGCCCCATCCCCCGCACGGAAGGACGACCACATGGCACGCAGCCGGCCCCGACTCCGCGGCGCGACGGCCCTGGCGGCGCTCCTGCTCGTCGGCGCGACCACTCCCCCCGCTGCGGCGGCCCCGGGAGACGGCATCGGCGACCCCTACTTCCCCGACTACGGCAACACCGGCTACGACGTGGCGCACTACGACCTGCGCCTGGACTACACCCCCGACTCCGACCGGCTGCGCGGCACCGCCACCCTGGTCGCCGAGGCCACCGAGGACCTCGACGCGTTCACCCTCGACTTCCTGCTCGACGTCGACTCCGTGCGCGTCAACGGCAAGCCGGCGCGGGTCGAGCGGCACGGCGACCACAAGATCCTCGTCACCCCCGCCCGGCCGGTCCGCGACGGCGGGCAGGCGACCATCGTCGTCAAGTACGGCGACGTCCCGTCGTCGGTGCGCTGGGGCGACTCCGGGCTGACGGGGTGGAACCGCACCCCGGACGGCGCCATCGCCCTCGGCCAGCCCGAGGCCGCGTGGTGGTGGTTCCCCGCCAACGACCACCCCCTGGACAAGGCCACCTTCGACGTGCGGGTCACCGTGCCCGAGGGGTACGAGGCCGTCAGCAACGGGGTCCTGACCGGGCGGTCCACCGTCGCCGGGCGCACCACCTCCACCTGGCGCCAGGACGACCCGCAGGCCACCTACCTCGCCACCCTCGCCGTCGGCCGCTACGACGTGCACCGCGACACCACCGCCTCCGGGCTGCCGGTCTACAACGCCTACAGCGAGGACCTGGGCGCCCTGGCGGGTCCGGCCCGCGCCAGCATCGAGCGCGGCGAGGAGATCCTGGAGGTGCAGGAGGCCGACTTCGGCCCCTACCCGTTCAACGCGCTCGGCGGCGTCGTCGCCGCGCCCGAGGCCGACCTCGGCTTCGCCCTGGAGACCCAGACCCGGCCGGTCTACAGCCACGCGTTCTTCGCCCGCGGCTCCAACACCTACGTGGTGGCGCACGAACTCGCCCACCAGTGGTGGGGCGACCACGTCTCCGTCGCGGGCTGGCGCGACATCTGGCTGAACGAGGGCTTCGCCAGCTACGCCGAGTGGATGTGGTCCGAGCACGAGGGCGAGGGCACCGCCCAGGAGCTGGCCGACCACGTCTACCACCTCTACCCGGCCGACGACCCGTTCTGGCAGGTCACCCCCGGCGACCCCGGCCCCGCCGACGTGTTCCACCCCGCCGTCTACGACCGGGGCGCCCTCGCCGTGCACGCCCTGCGCACCGAGATCGGCGACGACGCGTTCTCCGAGCTCCTCACCACGTGGCAGCGCGAGCACGCCCACGGCAACGCCACCGTCGAGGAGTTCATCGCCCTGTCCGAGAAGGTGTCCGGCCGGCAGCTCGACGCCCTCTACGACGCCTGGCTCTACACCCCCGGCCGCCCGGCCGCGCCCGGCGACGCGGTGTCCACCCGGTCGGCCCCGGCCGAACCCGCGTCGTGGGACGCCATCAGCGGCACCCACGCACTGCTGCACCGCGACGGCCACACCCACCACCACTAGCACCCGGGCACGCAGCTGGGCCGGGAGGACAGCAGGGCCGGAAAACAGCGGGGCCGGGACCGCCCATCGCGGTCCCGGCCCCCGTGCCGTGCGGCGCGCCCCGAGCGCGCGGCGGGCCCTATCGGCCCCGGGCGTCAGCCCAGGGCGGAGCGCACCACCCCGGCCAGGCGCTCGGCCACCTCCTGGGCGTGCGCCTCGGCGGCGGCCTCGACCATCACCCGCACCATCGGCTCGGTGCCGCTGGGCCGGATCAGCACCCGGCCGGACTCGCCCAGCTCGGCCTCCGCGGCGCCGACCGCCGCGGTCAGCTCCGGCGACGACCCCGCCCGCGCCTTATCGACCCCGCGCACGTTGATGAGCACCTGCGGCAACCGGGTCATGACCTTGGCCAGTTCGCCCAGCGCCAGCCCGCGGCGGCTCACCGCCCCCAGCAGGTGCAGGCCGGTCAGCAGCCCGTCGCCGGTGGTGGCGTGGTCGAGCAGCACCACGTGCCCGGACTGCTCCCCGCCGAGCGAGAACGCGCCCTCGTGCATGGCCTCCAGCACGTACCGGTCGCCCACCGGGGTCTCGACCACGGTGATCCCGGCCTCGCGCATGGCCAGCTTCAGCCCCAGGTTCGACATCACCGTGACGACCAGGGTCTCCTTGGCCAGGCGGCCGGCCTCCAGCATCTCCAGGGCGAGGATGCCGAGGATCTGGTCGCCGTCGACCACGGAGCCGTCGGCGGCCACCGCCAGGCAGCGGTCGGCGTCGCCGTCGTGGGCCAGGCCGGCGTCGGCGCCGTGCTCGCGGACGGCGTCGCGCAGCGTGTCGAGGTGGGTGGAGCCGCAGCCCTCGTTGATGTTCAGGCCGTCGGGGGTGTCGCCGATCGCGATGACCTCGGCGCCGGCCCGGCGCAGCGCCTCGGGGGCGACGCCGGACGCGGCCCCGTTGGCGCAGTCCACGACGACCCGCAGCCCGTCGAGCCGCTGGCCCAGCGAGTCGACCACGTGCCGGATGTAGCGCTCGGCGCCGTCCCCGGCGTCGACGACCCGGCCGACGTCGGCACCGGTGGCTCCGGCGTGGTCCTCCGCCATGGCGGCCTCGATCTCGTCCTCGACCGCGTCGGGCAGTTTGCGCCCGCCCCGGCCGAAGATCTTGATGCCGTTGTCGGGGGCGGGATTGTGGCTGGCGGAGAGCATGACGCCGAAGTCGGCGCCGGTCTCGGCGGTCAGGTACGCGACGGCCGGGGTGGGCAGCACGCCCAGGCGGACGACGTCGACCCCGGCGCCGGCCAGCCCGGCGACGACCGCGGCCTCCAGGAACTCGCCCGAGGCGCGCGGGTCGCGGCCGACGACCGCCGTGGGGCGGGTCCCGGGCGCGGTGCCGCGGGTCAGCACCCGCGCGGCGGCGGCCGCGATGCCCAGCGCCAGGGTGGCGGTGAGGTCGCGCCCCGCGACCCCGCGTACTCCATCAGTACCGAACAGCCGAGCCACGGACCGATCGCCCCTTTTCGTGTGCGGAGAGAGTGAGTGGGTGTCCGCCGCGCGGGCGGCCCGCCGACCGCGCGCGGACCGGGGGCGGGGCGCCCCCGAGAAAAGGCTTTGGCCCGCACGGGCCGCCCCGAAAGGGGGACCGGCGGGCCTGCCTGCGGCGCCGACCGGGGTCGGCGCCGTACGCGGCGGGAAACCTACCGCTTGGAGTACTGCGGAGCCTTGCGCGCCTTCTTCAGACCGGCCTTCTTCCGCTCGACCTCGCGGGCGTCGCGGGTGAGGTAGCCGGCCTTCTTCAGCGGCGGGCGGTTGTTCTCGGGGTCCAGGCCGGCGAGGGCGCGGGCGAGCCCGTGGCGCAGCGCACCGGCCTGGCCGCTGGGGCCGCCGCCGTTCAGCCGCGCGAAGACGTCGTACGCCCCCTCGAAGCCCAGGGCGACGAGCGGCTCCTTGATGAGCTGCTGGTGCACCTTGTCGGGGAAGTACTCCTCCAGGGACTTCCCGTTGACCTTCCACTCGCCGGAGCCCGGCACGATGCGCACGCGGGCGATGGCGGTCTTGCGGCGGCCGGTGCCGGCGCCGGGACCGGAGGCGGTGGGGACGTAGCCGGCGCGGGAGCCCTCAGGGGTCTCGCTGGTGTACTCGGCGGGGAACTCCTCGGAGTTCTCGTCGAGGTCCTGGGTGGCGACGTCTTCGATGCCGGTGGGCTCTGCCACGGTTCTCCTCGTGATTCCTTGAGTCTCGCGAACGCCTAGGCGGGCTGTTCGATCTTCTTCATTTCGAACGGCACCGGCTTCTGCGCCTGGTGCGGGTGCTCCGCGCCGGCGTACACCTTGAGCTTCTTGGCCATCTGGCGGCCGAGGGAACCCTTGGGAAGCATGCCCTTCACGGCCTTCTCGACGGCGCGCTCGGGGTTCTTCTGGAGCAGCTCGCTGTAGGCGACGGAACGCAGACCGCCGGGGTAGCCGGAGTGCCGGTAGGCCCGCTTCTGCTCCAGCTTCCGACCGGTGAGCGCCACCTTGTCGGCGTTGACGATGATGACGAAGTCACCGGTGTCGATGTGGGGCGCGTAGTAGGTCTTGTGCTTGCCTCGGAGCAGCGTGGCGACGTGGCTGGCCAGCCGGCCGAGCACGACATCGCTGGCGTCGATGACGTGCCACTGACGCTGGACATCGCTGGGCTTAGGGCTGTATGTGCGCACGATCGTAAGCCTTCGTCTCAGTCGGCGGGGTCCATCCCCGCGGACGGAGATGGAGAACTCGTATTTCTGGTCCGGCCGTCCGATGCGGGCGGACGGGCCGGAGGTTGGGTGCGCGGACGATGATGCGTGGTCGGCGCCCAACGAGAAGGGATGGGAACCCACGGCAACTCAACGCACAACGACGGAGTATCATATCGGCCGCACGCACTACAGGTCAAAGCGGCCCATGATCAACTGCTCATAGGCCGACCGGCGGTGACAACGCGATCCGTGAATACTCCACTCTCATTATGCCGTGCCCGCTGAGTGCTTCGTCCGCACCGGCGGCACGCTCCGCGGCCGTGCCACGGGCCCAGCACCCGGGAACCCCGGTGGCTGGGCGGGTCCGGCGCGCCCCGCCGGCCGGCGGCGGCGCCCGGGAGACGACCGTCATACCACCGACACGCACCCCGGGCCGGGCGCTAGAGTCGACAGCGAGCATAGCGCGCGCACGCCGCGCTCTCTCCCGACGCGCCGACGCGCCGCCCCGCCAGGGCGGACGCCCCGGCCGCGCCCGTGCGACGGCGGCGCGCACCCCACCCACCCATCCGACCCCCGGACGCCGGCCCCGCCCGGTCCCGGCGGGCGGCCCGGCACCGAGCGGCTATCCTCTGCGCGCGCGGCCGGGTCCCGCGGCCACCGCCGCCCGGTCCGCGGACCGGGCCGGCGGCGCCGACCCCGCCCCGCCGCGGACGCGCGCCGCGCCCCCGCCCGCCCGACCACCCCCCGCGGACGGCCGCACCGACCGCGGGCCCCGGCCCAGCGGAACGACGCCCGCCGGACGGCCGCACCGCCCCGACCACCGGGGCGGCCCGGCCCGCCCCGACCCGTAGCCGACCGCCGCCCCCAGGAAGCCCCGGAGTTCTCCCATCGCACCGCATCCGAATGAGCCCAATGACGGCCGCCCCGGCCCCGACGGCCGGCCGCAGCGGCACGACCACCTGAACCCAGGCCCCGCGGACCCGTCCGCGCACCCCGACCGGCCGCGGCCGGACTCCCCGGACTCCGGCGACCTGCTGGGCCCGGCGGGCGCCTCCGGGCCGCACGC
Organism: Nocardiopsis trehalosi NBRC 14201; assembly: GCF_001552555.1. Classification (GTDB taxonomy): domain Bacteria; phylum Actinomycetota; class Actinomycetes; order Streptosporangiales; family Streptosporangiaceae; genus Nocardiopsis_B; species Nocardiopsis_B trehalosi. The sequence goes on from NZ_BCRK01000137.1 coordinate 5,326, forward strand.
CCCCTATGCCGGGGACGACGCCACCGTGCCCGGCTTCGGCCCCTACCCCGGCGCCGACACCACCGTGCCCGGCCCCCAGGCGCCCGGAGGCGGCCCCTCCGGCGCCCCGGGCGCACCGCCCGCCTACCGGCTGCCGGGCGCGCCCTCGGGCCCGCAGCGCCCGGCCGGGGCCGCCCCCTCCGGTCCGCAGGCCGCGGGCGCCCCGCAGTATCCCGGCGCGCCGGGGTACCCGGCGGCCCCGCAGCCCTCCTCCGGCGGCCCGTGGCCCGCGAACGAGGCGCCCGGCGGGCCGCACGCCGCCCCCTCGGGCGGGCAGCGGCCGACGGGCCCCGGAGAGCCCGGGCCCTACCGCGCCCCCACCGGCGGGCAGCCGCCGATGGGCGGCGCCACGGGCGGCCGGTCCCCCATGGGCGGCATCCCCGGCGGACAGCCCCCCACGGGCGGCCCCGGAACCCCGGGCGGCCCCGCCCGCTACCCCGGCGGACAGCCCGCGCAGCCGCCGTCCGGCGGGCAGCCCTCGATGGGCGGCCCCATCAGCGGCCAGCCCGCGTACGCCCCCTCCGGCGGGCAACCGCCGATGGGCACCCCCGGCGCCCCGCAGCACCCGACCGGCGGCCGCCCCCCGATGGCCGGCCCCACGGGCGGCCAGCCGACCCACGCCCCATCCGGCGGCCAGCCGCAGATGGGCACCCCCGGCGCCCCGCAGTACCCGGCCGACGGTGCGTATCCGCCCGCCGGCACGGGCGGGCAGCGGCCGATGGGCGGCCCTGGAGCTCCCGGGGCCCCCGGGGCCTCCACGGGCGGTCGGCAGCCGATGGACGGCGCCGTGGGAGGCCCGTCCGCCATGGGCGGCCCCGCCCCCTACCCCGGCGGGCAGCCCGCGCAGCCGCCGACCGGCGGGCAGCAGCCGATGGGCGGACCGACCGGCGGGCAGTCCCCCATGGGCGGCCCCGCCGCCGCCGGCCCCTACCCCGGCGCACCGATGGCCGACCGGCCCCCGATGGGCGGTCCCACGGGCGGCCGGCAGCCGATGGGCGGACCGACCGGCATGGGCGGTCCCATGGGCGGCCAGCCCGGTATGGGTGGGCCGACCGGCGTGCCCCCGGCGTACGGCGGTCCGCAGTCGGGCCGCCCCGCGCTCGGCCCGGCCGGACCGCAGCCGCCGCACGGGGCCCCCGACGGCCCTCCGCCCCCGCAGGGCGCCGGCGGCCCGCGCCCGATCGGCGCCGGACCGCAGCAGGCCCCGCCGCACTCCCCCTACGGCGCCCCGCCCACCGGCGGGCCGGGTGGTCCCGGCGTGCCCGGTGGTCCGGGAGCGCCGGGCGCCGGTCCCGTCCCCGGACAGCCCGGCGCCTACCCCGGTGCGCCCACCGGCGGCCAGCACCCCATGGGCGGACCCACTGGCGGTCAGCCGCCCATGGGCGGCCCCGTCGGTCACCCCGCCGGGGGCTACCCCGGCGCGCCGACGGGCGGGCAGCAGCCGCTCCAGGGCCGCATCGTGCAGCCGGGCACGGCGGTCCCCGACGCCGTCGAGGCCGAACCGGTGTTCCCGGCCGACGCGGGCGCCGCGACCCAGAACATGAACGCGGTCGTCGACGACGGGGCCACCCAGGCCATCCCGCCGGTCACCGACGACTTCGGCGGCCGCCAGATGTACCGCGACGCCCCGCGCCGGAGCGGCGGCGACCCCTCGACCGCCGAGATCGACCTCTCCGGCCTGGACGACTACGACGAGCCTCCGTCCCGCCGGCGCGGCGGCGGCAACGGCAAGAAGGTGCTGATCGCGGTCGGCTTCGTGGCGCTGCTGGCCGTGGGCGGTGGCGGGGCGTTCCTCGTGGCCACCGGCGGCGGCGGGTCGACGGACGCCGGCCTCACCGCCGAGGGCGCGCCCGACGCCCCGGTCACCCTGGAGACCGGCGGGCTGTTCCCCGAGGAGGTGGAGGTCGGCGGCGCGCCCTTCACGCTCGCCATCACCGACGACACCGGCGACTGCGACACGGCCGCGCACGGCGACTACGGGCAGGCGCTGGTCGACGCCCAGTGCCAGCAGATCGTGCGGGCCACCTACGTGAACGGGGACGGCACGCGCGCGGTGACCGTGGGGGTGGCCGCGATGGCCGGACCCGAGGACGCCGCGACGGCCCAGGACGCCCAGGACCTGGCCTCCGGGCAGTGGTTCGCCGGGCTCGCCGGCCAGGACGGCAGCGGGGCCGAGCGGATGGGCTACGCCGCCGGCCACGGCACGGGCGGCCAGTGGGGCCCGTACCTGGTGTTCGCGCTGGCGGCCAACGCCGACGGCCGCCCGGCCGAGGGCCAGGCCGACGAGCTGGCCGACCTCGGCGACGGCTTCGTCGACGCCGTTCTGGAACCCCTCGGCGAACAGGCGGGCTAGCCCGCCCCGGCTCCGCACCCGGCGGCCCGGCCCCCTCATGGGGGGCCGGGCCGCCGCGCGTGTGCCCCCCGAACTCCGCGCCCGGACCGCCCACCCTCTTCTCCGTTGATCTCGGCGTTATCTTCTCCGTTGATCTCGGCGTTATCGGAAATGGGAGCGATCCCATCCCCCGATGACGTCGAGATCATCGCAGGTGGGGGCGGAGGTGAAGGGTGGACGGGGGTCTTCGGCGGGGGTGGGGCGGTGTGGGGGCGAGGGGGCCGGGCGTGGGTGGCGGGTGCTAGCTTCGGCTCCCGTGATGGAGCACCAGGACCGGACCAGGGCCGGTTATGACGGGGTCGTCGAGCTGTACGCGTCGCTGTTCGCCGGCCGGTTGGAGGAGCAACCGTTCTCGCGGAACATGATCGGCACCTTCGCCGAGCTGGTGCGCGGGTCGGGGAACCTCCGGGCGGCCGACGTCGGGTGCGGGCCGGGGCACCTGACGGCCATGCTGCACGAGCTGGGGCTGGACGCCTTCGGGCTCGACCTCTCCCCCGCCATGGTCGACCACGCCCGGCGGGCCCACCCCAAGCTGCGGTTCGACGAGGCCCGCATGGAGGACCTGCCGGTGGAGGACGGCGCACTCGGCGGCGTGCTGGCCCACTACTCGATGATCCACACCCCGCCGGAGCACCTGCCCGCGCTGCTCGCCGAGCAGGCGCGCGTCGTGGCGCCGGAGGGCCTGCTCCTCACCTCGTTCTTCGCGACCGACGGGCCGGAACCGGTCCGCTTCGACCACAAGGTGGCGCCCGCCTACAGCTGGCCGGTGGACCTCTTCGTCCGGCAACTGGCCGACGCCGGGTTCGCCACGTTCGCCCGGCTGATCCACGACCCGGCCTCGGGACGGGGCTTCCTCGACGCCCACGTGCTGGCCCGCCGCGCCTAGACCGGACGCCCGAACGGGGCGGCGCCCGGCCGGTCCGGGCGCGCCCCGCAGCGCCGTCATCGGCGCCGTGGGGGTACCGGCCGGCTCCGCCGCCCCCTGGCCCCGAGGCCGACGGGGACGGCTCCCGGGTCAGAGGCCGGGGGTCAACGGGGGCGGAGGCGTCGGGAGGGTGCGGAGGCGGCGGGTGGCCGCCGCGCGGGACGCCAGGGCCGCGTCGTCCGGGTAGCGGATCTCCTCCAGGGTGAGGCCGTGCGGCGCGACGACGTGCACGGCGGAGTCCCGCTCCCCCGCCGCGAGCACCCGCGCCGGCCAGTCGACCGGGCGCCGCCCGTCGCCGACCGCCAGCAGCGCCCCCACGAGCGCCCGCACCATGTTGTGGCAGAACGCGTCCGCCTGCACCGTGGCCGCGTACAGGTGCGCGTCCTCCCGCGTCCACGACAGCCGCAGCAGCTCGCGGATGGTGGTCGCGCCCTCGCGCCGCCGGCAGTACGCGGCGAAGTCGTGCTCGCCCACCAGCGCGGCCGCCGCCCGGTCCATCCGGTCCGGGTCCAGCGGGCGCCGGTGCCACAGCACGTCGCGCCGGCGCAGCGGGTCGACGCCCCCGGGGGCGTCGCTCACCCGGTAGGCGTAGCGGCGGAACAGCGGCGAGAAGCGCGCGTCGAACCCCTCGGCCGCGGCCGCCACCCGGTGGACGCGCACATCGGGCGGGAGGACCCCCGCCAGGCGGCGGGTGAGCCGCTCGGCGCCCTCGGCCGCCCATACCGCCTCGGACACGTCGACGTGCGCCACCTGGCCGCGGGCGTGCACCCCGGCGTCGGTGCGGCCGCCCACGGTGAGCCGCGCCTGCGGCAGCCGCAGCACCCGGCGGAGCGCTGACTCCAGCTCCCCCTGCACCGTGCGCAGGCCGGGCTGCTCCGCCCAGCCGGAGAAGTCCGTGCCGTCGTAGGCGATGTCCAGCCGCAGCCGGACCGTCCCGTCGCCGCTCATCGGCGTCCCCTCTACGCAGCGGTGCCCGACCCCCGGGCGGGGATCGGGCACCGGACGACCACGAGCCGCGGTCCTTCGACGACCACGAAGCGCGGTCCTACTTGTCGTCGGCCTTGTCGGCCTTGACCTCGGCGTCGCCCTCGGCCTGGGCGGTGGCGCCGGCGTCCGCGGTCTGCGCGGAGGTGGTGTCCTCGGCCGGGGTGTCGCCCGCCTCGTCGGCCGACGCGTCCGCAGCGGGGGCGTCGGTCGCCGGGGCCGCGTCGGCGGCCTCGGTGCGGCGGGTGGCGGCCTTGGTCGCCGGGCCGGCCTCGACCAGCTCGATCACGGCCATGGGCGCGTTGTCGCCCTTGCGCGGACCGACCTTGGTGATGCGGGTGTAGCCGCCCTCGCGGTTCTCGTAGCGGGGGCCGATCTCGGTGAACAGCTCGTGCACGACCGACTTGTCCGCGATCTTGGTCATCACCTGGCGGCGGGCGTGCAGGTCGCCGCGCTTGCCGAGGGTGATGAGCTTCTCCGCGTAGGGGCGCAGGCGCTTGGCCTTGGCCTCCGTGGTCTTGATGCGGCCGTGCTGGAACAGCGAGGTCGCCAGGTTCGCCAGCATGAGCCGCTCATGTGCCGGGCCGGAACCCAGACGCGGCCCCTTCGTTGGCGTGGGCATGTGTGGTTCTCCTCGTGGTGCGTCCCCGGCCGTATGGGCGGCCGGGGACCATGGGCGACGAAGGTCTAGTACTGCTCGGTCTCGACGAAGGACTCGTCCTCGTCGTCGGAACCGTAGGAGTCGGCCGCGCTGCTCGGGTCGAATCCGGGCGGGGAGTCCTTGAGCGACAGCCCCATGTCGACGAGCTTCTGCTTGACCTCCTCGATGGACTTCGCACCGAAGTTCCGGATGTCCAGGAGGTCCTGCTCGGAGCGCGCGACGAGTTCGCCGACGCTGTGGATGCCCTCGCGCTTGAGGCAGTTGTAGGACCGGACGGTGAGGTTGAGGTCCTCGATGGGCAGCGCCAGGTCCGCGGCCAGGGCGGCGTCCGTGGGCGACGGGCCCATGTCGATGCCCTCGGCGTCGACGTTCAGCTCGCGGGCCAGACCGAACAGCTCGACCAGGGTCTTGCCGGCGCTGGCGACGGCGTCGCGGGGCCGGATGCTCGGCTTGGTCTCGATGTCGATGATCAGCCGGTCGAAGTCGGTGCGCTGCTCGACACGGGTCGCCTCGACCTTGTAGGTGACGCGCAGAACCGGCGAGTAGATCGAGTCGATCGGAATGCGCCCGATCTCCTGACCCGGCTGCTTGTTCTGGGTCGCCGACACGTAGCCGCGGCCGCGCTCGACCGTCAGCTCCATCTCCAGCTTGCCCTTGCCGTTGAGCGTCGCGATGTGCAGGTCGGGGTTGTGCACCTCGACCCCCGCCGGCGGCGCGATGTCGGCCGCGGTGACGGTGCCGGGACCCTGCTTGCGCAGGTACATGAGCACCGGCTCGTCGTGCTCGGAGCTGACGACCAGGCCCTTGAGGTTCAGGATGACCTCGGTGACGTCCTCCTTGACGCCGGGCACGGTGGTGAACTCGTGCTCGACGCCCTCGATGCGGATGCTGGTGACAGCGGCACCGGGGATGGACGACAGCAGGGTGCGGCGGAGCGAGTTGCCGATGGTGTAGCCGAAGCCCGGCTCCAGAGGTTCGACGACGAACTTGGAGCGGAACTCCGAGATCGACTCCTCGGTGAGCGTCGGACGCTGAGCGATCAACATGGTCCGTTTTTCCTTTCCCACGGCCGCCCGCTATTTGACGGCCACTGGACGGCCCCGCGGTCGCGGGGCCCTGTTCTCCCGGCCCCCGCCGGCCCGGAGGACGGCGGGGGCTGCGCGGTGGCGGGCCGGGTCAGACCCGGCGGCGCTTCGGCGGACGGCAGCCGTTGTGCGGGACCGGCGTGACGTCCTGGATCGAGCCGACCTCGAGGCCGGTCGCGGTCAGGGAGCGGATCGCGGTCTCACGACCGGAGCCGGGGCCCTTGACGAAGACGTCGACCTTGCGCACCCCGTGCTCCTGCGCGCGGCGCGCGGCGGCCTCGGCGGCCATCTGCGCGGCGAACGGGGTGGACTTGCGCGACCCCTTGAAGCCGACCTGCCCGGAGCTCGCCCACGAGATCACCGCACCGGTCGGGTCGGTGATGCTCACGATCGTGTTGTTGAACGTGCTCTTGATGTGAGCCTGTCCGTGGACGATGTTCTTCTTTTCCTTGCGGCGCACCTTGCGTGCGGCGCCCTGACGGCCCTTAGGCGGCATACCTCAAACTCCCAAGATCATCGGTCCGTTGGCGTTCCGGACACATGAGTGGTCCGGACGGACTACTTCTTGCCGGCCTTCTTCTTGCCGGCCACGGTCTTCTTCTTGCCCTTGCGGGTGCGGGCGTTGGTCTGCGTCCGCTGACCGCGCACCGGAAGGCCGCGGCGGTGCCGGATGCCCTGGTAGGTGCCGATCTCCATCTTGCGGCGGATGTCCGCCGTGACCTCGCGGCGGAGGTCGCCCTCGACCTTGTAGTTGGCGTCGATCCAGTCGCGGAGGCGGACGAGCTCGTCCTCGGTCAGCTCGTGGACCCGGGTGTCCGGGTTGACGCCGGTGTTGCTGAGGGTCTCGACCGCGCGGGTGCGGCCGATCCCGAAGACGTAGGTGAGAGCGATCTCGACCCGCTTGTCGCGGGGGAGGTCGACGCCGGCAAGGCGTGCCATATGGGCGAATCTCCTTCGTGCTGTCGCGGAGGTCTTTGCCCGTTCCACCCTCTCGCCGCCCAATCGACGAGGCCCCGGCCTCCGACCGGGGGTGGTCCCCTTCACAGCGAAGGGGATCGGAACGGGACGTGATGCGCCGCCGGCGGCTCAGGTGCCGTCCGGCGGTAGGCGCTCAAGAAGCGGGCGTCAGCCCTGGCGCTGCTTGTGGCGCGGGTCCGAGCAGATGACCATGATCCGGCGGTTGCGGCGGATCACTCGGCACTTCGCGCAGATCTTCTTGACGCTCGGCTGGACCTTCATGGCTTCTCCGAACTCATGCCCCGGCCGTCGCGCCGGCGGTGCCGGCCGCGACCTGCGGGCTACTTGTAGCGGTAAACGATGCGCCCGCGCGTGAGGTCGTACGGGCTCAGCTCCACGACGACACGGTCGTCGGGGAGGATTCGGATGTAGTGCATCCGCATCTTCCCGCTGATGTGGGCGAGGACCTTGTGCCCGTTGTCGAGCTCCACTCGGAACATGGCGTTGGGTAGGGACTCGATAACGGAGCCCTCGATCTCGATGGCGCCGTCTTTCTTAGCCATATCCTCCACGCTTCGCGGTCGTCCCCGCGGACGCGGGGGAGAACGAGTCGAGGGCCGCGACGGGGCGGCCCGGGACCTGTGAGCTGATCCGAACAATGTGAGATCAGGTCAACTGCACCAGCATACGCCGGGACTCGACGCGCACGCGAACGAAGCAGCTCGACCCAACAGCCCGAGTATGGGCGTAAAGAGTCTATCCGGTCCCCACCAGTGCTTCCGCCGACGCGGCACCGGCGGCGCTTAGGCGTGTCCCGTGCCGTGCCGGTTGGTGGCGCCGACCGCCAGTGTGACGAAGAGCATGACGATCCCCCACGGCCCGGCCACCCACAGGAACCACGGGTAGGTGGCGCCCTCGGCCAGGAGCAGGATCAGCCAGATGGTGAAGCACAGCGCGTTCACCCCGGCCCACAGGGCCCACGGGATGGCGAGGGCGGGGTCGCGCAGCAGCGCGCGGCGCTCGCCGCGCGGCGCCGGCGCGCGGGCCGGGTCGACCGGCAGGTCGGCGAGGTCGCGTTCGGGGAGGTCCTCGGTGAGCGGGGCGAGGTCGCCCCGGGTGCGCGCCGTGTAGGCGCTCTCCAGCCGGACGTTGAACTCGTCGGCGTCGAGCCGGCCGTGCGCGTAGTGGTCCTGGAGCAGCTTCGCCACCTGGTCGCGGTCGGCGTCGGAGACCCGGATCTCCGGCGAGTGCTCGGACATCGTCCACCTTCCTCACCGCTGCGGGGCGACCGCACCCGGCGGCCGCACCGCCCATCGTAGGCGACGCCGCCGCACCGGCGGACGGGTCAGGCGGCGAACCCCGGGTCGGGGAAGCCGAGCCCGGCGATCGTGTCGCGCTCGTCGTCGCGCGCCGTCAGCACCAGCGGCCCCTCGGCCGTGATGGCGACGGTGTGCTCGAAGTGGGCGGACCGCTCGCCGTCGCGGGTGACGACGGTCCAGCCGTCGTCGAGCTGCACGACGTGGCGCCCGCCCCGGTTGGCCATGGGCTCGATGGCCAGGCACATGCCCTCGGTGAGGAGCATGCCCTTGCCGGGCCGCCCGTAGTTGAGGACGTGCGGCTCCATGTGCATCTCGGTGCCGATGCCGTGCCCGCCGTACTCCTGGACGTTGCCGTACCGGCCGCGCGAGCGCAGGTGGCCGTCGACGGCCGCCCCGATGTCGCCGAGCCGGCGGCCGGGCCGCAGCTGAGCGATGCCGGCCCACATGGACCCGGAGCACGCCTCCAGCAGCCGCCGGTCGGCCTCGTCGGGCTCGCCGCCCACCGGGAGCGTGATGGCGGAGTCGCCGTGCCAGCCGTCGAGGATCGCCCCGCAGTCGATGGAGATGAGGTCGCCCTCGGCGAGCACCTTGTCGGCGCGCGGGATGCCGTGGACGACCTCCTCGTTCACCGACGCGCAGATGGACCCGGTGAAGCCGTGGTAGCCCTTGAACGACGGCACGGCGCCCGCGTCGCGGATGGTGCGCTCGGCGATGGCGTCGAGGTCGAGCGTCGAGACGCCGGGCCGCACCGCCGCGCGCAGCGTGTCGAGGGTGCGGGCGACCACCCTGCCCGCCGCCCGCATCTTCGCGATCTGCTCCGGGGTCTTGAGCTGGATGTCGGGTTCGGCCCTGCGGAACATCAGGACCGGTTCCCGAGCGCGGCCTTGGCCCGCGCGGTGACGTCGGCGACGCTGCCGACGGCCTCGATGGTGAGGAGGATGCCCTCGTTCTCGTAGAACTGGACGAGCGGAGCGGTCTGCTCGCGGTAGACCTCCAGGCGGTGCCGGATGGTCTCCTCCTTGTCGTCCTCGCGCTGGAACAGCTCGCCGCCGCACGCGTCGCACACGCCCGCGGTGGCCGGCGGGTCGAAGTCGACGTGCTGGACGTGGCCGCAGTTGCGGCACGACCGCCGACCGGAGAGCCGCTTGACGACCTCCTCCTCGTCGACCCGGAGTTCGAGCACCGCGTCCAGGCGCTCGTCGAGGTCGCCGAGGATCTTGTTCAGGGTCTCCGCCTGCGCCACGTTGCGCGGGAAACCGTCGAGGAGGAAGCCGCCCTGGGCGTCCTCCTGGGCGAGGCGGTCGCGCACCATCGCGTTGGTGACCTCGTCGGGGACGAGGTCACCCCGGTCCATGTAGGCCTTCGCCTGCTTCCCGAGCTCGGTGCCACCGCTGACGTTGGCACGGAAGATGTCACCGGTGGACACCTTCGGAATCGACAATTCTGACGCCAGGATCTGGGCCTGGGTGCCCTTACCGGCCCCCGGGGGTCCCACCAATACGGCACGCACTATCGCAGAAAACCTTCGTAGTTCCTCTGCTGGAGGTGACTCTCGATCTGCTTCACCGTGTCCAGCCCGACACCGACCATGATCAGGATGCTCGTGCCGCCGAAGGGGAAGCTCTGGGAAGCACCCGAGCTGCCCATCGCGATCATCGGAAGCAGAGCGATCAGACCCAGGTACAGCGATCCGGGCGTCGTCAGCCGCGTCAGGACGTAGTCGAGGTACTCGGCGGTCGGACGCCCGGGCCGGATACCCGGGATGAACCCACCGTACTTCTTCATGTTGTCGGCCACTTCAGCGGGGTTGAAGGTAATGGCCACATAGAAGAAGGCGAACCCGACGATCATGACGAAGAACGCGGCCATGTAGACGGGGTGCGTGCCGGTGACGAAGTACTCGTTGAGAAAGTTCACAACGGCGTTGTCGGAGTCCTGGCCGAGCAGGCCGATGGCCAGCTGGGGCAGGTAGAGCAGCGACGACGCGAAGATCACCGGGATGATGCCGGCCTGGTTGACCTTCAGCGGGATGTAGGTGGAGCTGCCGCCGTACATGCGCCGGCCCACCATGCGCTTGGCGTACTGCACCGGGATGCGGCGCTGCGCCTGCTCGATGAAGACCACGCCCGCGATGAGGATGAGGCCGGCGGCGCAGATCAGCGCGAAGACCCAGGTCTCCTGCTCCTGGTACATCGTGGAGATGGACGACGGGAACAGGGCGATGACCGTGGTGAAGATGAGCAGCGACATGCCGTTGCCGACACCGCGCTCGGTGATCAGCTCGCCGAACCACATGATGATGCAGGTGCCCGCGGTCATCGTGAACACGATGGTGACCAGGGTCAGCAGGTCCTGGTTGGGCATGTACGACGAGACCGGGATCTGCCCCTGGAAGAGCTGGCCGGTGCGCGCCATGGCGATGATGCTGGTCGACTGCAGGACCGCGAGGGCCAGGGTCAGGTACCGCGTGTACTGCGTGATCTTGGTCTGACCCGCCTGCCCCTCCTTCTTCAGCGCCTCGAGCCGGGGGATCACCACCGTGAGCAGGTTGATGATGATGCTCGCGGTGATATAGGGCATGATGCCCAGCGCGAACACGGCGAGTTGCAGCAGGGCGCCGCCGCTGAAGAGGTTGACCAGCGCGTAGACCCCGGAGGAGTCGGCGGCCTGGACCGCCTCGAGCTGGTCGCGGATGGCCGCGGAGTTGATGCCCGGGGCGGGGATCACCGAGCCGAGGCGGTAGATGGTCAGGATGAACAGCGTGAACAGCAGCTTGTTACGCAGGTCAGGCGTGCGGAACGCACGGACGAACGCACCTAGCACGTCTCCTCCTGCGAGGCTTCGGCGGCGGAACCGGTTCGAGACATCGCGGCCGATCCAGAATCGTCGTTGAGCGTCAGCACCGGGCGTCCGCCCGGCACTCGGAAGTCATCGGTGAAGCAGTATTGAACTGTAACAGCGAATCGGCGGCGAGGCGGGATCGCTCCGGTAACAAGCCGTATCCGCACGGTCGCCGCGCAGTGCTCTCGGTGACGGCCCGCCACAAGCACGCGGGGGCGCCC
>NZ_BCRK01000138.1 GCF_001552555.1 Nocardiopsis trehalosi NBRC 14201
TGGGCGCGGCACCGCGCCGCGCCCGCCGCGCCGCGCCACGCGCAGGGTGGGTCCGCACCCCGGTCGGGGGTGGGGTCCGGCCCACCCCGGATCGGTCCTGCGCCCCCGTGCCCGCGGACCCCGCCGCGGCCTAGCGTTCCGGTACGGACGGGCGGACGGGCCCGCCGGACACGGGAGGCGGCACATGGCACTCGATGAGATCCACCGCGACTGGGACGTCCTCGGCGCGGCCGACCCGCTGTGGGCGGTGCTGACCGAGCGGGGGCGGCGCGGCCCCGCCTGGACCGAGGAGGAGTTCCTGGCGACCGGCCGGGCCGAGGTGGCGGCCGCGTTCGACCGGCTGGACCGGCTCGGGCTGCCGGTCGGGACCGGGCGGGCGCTGGACTTCGGCTGCGGGGCGGGCCGGCTCACCGCGGCGCTGACCGAGCGGTTCGACGAGGTCGTGGGGGTGGACATCGCGGCGTCGATGCTGGCCGAGGCGCGCCGGATGGACCGGTCCGGCGGCCGGGCGGTGTTCCTGCACAACACGGCGCCCGACCTGGCGCTGCTGGGGTCGGACGGGTTCGACCTGGTCTACACCGACCGGGTGCTGCAGCACCTCACCCCCGGGCTCGCCCGGGGCTACCTGGCCGAGCTGCTGCGGGTCCTGCGGCCGGGCGGGGTGCTCGTGGCCGGGCTGCCCGACCGGGCCACGGTCCCGCTGTTCGGCGCGGTCGCGCGGACGCTGCCGCACCCGGTGCTGCGGTTCGTGCAGCGGCGCGTGCTGGGCTACCCGGCGCCGATGCGCATGCACGCCGTCCCGGCGGCGGAGGTGGCCGCGCTGGTGCGCGCCAACGGCGGCCGGCTGGTGGACACGGTCGCCTACGGCGCGGACCCGGTCTGGCACCACGTCCGGCACTTCGTGGTCAAGGGCGGGGCGGCGGACCGGCCGCGCCCGGTGGGGCGGGTCCGGCGGCGGTGACCACCGCGAACGCCTCGGCGGGCAGCCGCACCACGGCGCCGTCGGCGGTGGCGCCGGGGGTGGCGAGCAGCACCCGGCCGGCGGGCCGGTCGAGCGCGGCGTCGGCGGGTTCGGGGCGCAGATTGACCGCGACCCGCAGGCCGCCGCGGTGCAGGACCAGGACGCGCCCGTCGTCGGCGGCGTCGACCCGGAACCGGTCCAGGCGCGGGTCGGCGAGGTCGGGGTGGGAGCGGCGCAGCGCGATGAGGGCGCGGTAGGCGGCGAGGACGTCGCGGTGCGGCGCGGCGCCGCGCTCGTCCCAGCGCAGCACGGAGGCGTCGCGGGTGGCGGGGTCCATGGGGTCGGGGATGTCGGCGGCGCCCCACCCGTGGGCGGCGAACTCGCGGCGGCGGCCGGCCCGCACCCCCTCGGCGAGATCGGGGTCGGGGAAGGACGCGAAGAACCGCCAGGGCGTGGAGGCCGCCCACTCCTCCCCCATGAACAGCATCGGGGTGTAGGGCGAGCACAGCACGAGGGCGGCGCCGCACACCAGCAGCCCCGGGGAGGCGGTCTCGGCCATGCGGTCGCCGCGCGCCCGGTTGCCGATCTGGTCGTGGTTCTGCAGGTAGGCGAGGAACCGGTGGCCGGGCAGGCGGCCCCGGTCGACCGGGGCGCCGTGGGCGCGGCCGCGGAACGAGGAGTGGCCGCCGTCGTGCAGGAACACGCGCTCCAGGGTGCGGGCGAGGACGCCCGGGGCGGCGAAGTCGGCGTAGTAGCCGTGGTCCTCGCCGGTGAGGGCGGCGTGCAGGGCGTGGTGGAGGTCGTCGGCCCATTGCGCGCCCATGCCGTGCCCGCCGGCCTCGCGGGAGGCGACCATGCGCGGGTCGTTCAGGTCGGACTCGGCGATGAGGGTCAGCGGGCGGCGCAGCCCGGCGGCGAGCGCGTCGGCCGCGGCCGCGAGTTCGGTGAGCAGGTGGGTGGCGCGGGTGTCGCGCAGCGCGTGCACGGCGTCGATCCGCAGCCCGTCGAGGTGGTAGTCGCGCAGCCAGCCCAGGGCGTTGTCGATGACGTAGCGGCGGACCTCGTCGGAGCCGGGGCCGTCGAGGTTGAGGGAGGGGCCCCACGCGTTCTCGCCGCGGAAGTAGGGGCCGAACCGGGGCAGGTAGGCGCCGGCGGGGCCGAGGTGGTTGTAGACCACGTCGAGCAGCACGCCCAGGCCGCGCCGGTGGCAGGCGTCGACGAACCGCTTGAACGCGTCGGGGCCGCCGTAGGGGTCGTGGACGGCGCCCCACAGCACACCGTCGTAGCCCCAGCCGTAGGGGCCGTCGAAGGCGTTGACGGGCAGCACCTCGACCAGGTCGGCGCCGAGGTCGGTCAGGTGGTCGAGGCGGCCGATGGCGGCGTCGAAGGTGCCTTCGGGGGTGAAGGTGCCGATGTGCAGTTCGTAGACGACGGAGCCGGGCAGGGCGCGGCCGGTCCAGTCGGCGTCGGTCCAGGGGAAGGCGGCGTGGTCGTAGCGGCGGGAGGGGCCGTGCACGCCGTGGGGCTGCCAGGCGGAGCGGGGGTCGGGCAGCGGGTCGGGGTCGTCGTCGAGCAGGAAGGCGTAGTCGGTGCCGGGTCCGGCGCCGGGGACGGCGGCGTGCCACCACCCGGTGCCGTCGGCGGTCATCGGGTGGTCGGTGCCGTCGATGCGGAGTCGGACCCGGTGGCGGTCGGGCGCCCAGACGGCGTACCGCTCCCCTTCGCGCGCGTTCACGGCTGCGGCCTACCCACGCGGGGCCGCCGCTATGCCGCCCGGGCCCGGCGGACGGGCGCGGCGGCCCGCCTGTACTCAGCCACCGCTACGCGGCGCGGGGCCGGTGGACGGAGAGGCGGAACGACGCGGTGGCCGGCACCGGGTCGGGCAGGGCGGCGACGCGGGCGGCGAGGTCGCCCGCCGCGATGTGCCGGGCGCTGGGGCCCATGCCGGCGGCGGTGGCGGCGTCGGCGTGCGGGAGCAGCAGCGGGACGTCCAGCTCCTCGGTGTGGACGGTGGTGAAGTGGTCGCCGAGGGTGCGCTCCAGCCGCTCCTCCTTGCGGGCGTCGACGGCGACGAGCCCGAGGGGGCCGACCAGCCCGTCGAGATGGCGGGCGGTGGGCACGACGACGAGGAGGGCGCCGTCGTCCCGCAGCACGCGCCGGAATCCGGCGCCGTCGCGCGGCGCGAACACGTTGAGCAGCACCGACACCGACCCGGTGCGCAGCGGGAGGCCCTGCCAGGCGTCGCAGGCGGCGGCCCCGGCGCGGGGGTGGGCCTTGGCGGCGCGGCGCAGGGCGTACTTGGAGACGTCCAGGGCGATCCCGGCGGCGCCGGGCGCGGCGTCGAGCACGGCGGCGAGGTAGTAACCGGTGCCGGCGCCGACGTCGGCGGCGAGCCCGTCGCCGAGGCCGTGCGCGGTGGCGAGGGCGGCGAGCCGCCGGGCGAGCGGGGCGTAGTGGCCGGCGTCCTGGAAGGCCCGGCGGTCGGCGACCATGGCGGCGGTGTCGCCCCCGGTGGGCGGCCGCCGCCCGGTGAGCAGCCCGGCGTAGCCCTCGCGGGCCACGTCGAAGGAGTGCCCGGCGGGGCACACCAGCCCCCCGCGCGCGTCCCCGCCCAGCCCGCCCCCGCAGTGCGGGCACACCAGCGCCGCCAGCACCCGCCCCGGCATCCGCAGCCGATCGGGCACCCCGATCCCCGTCTCCCCCATGACAGCGCACCCTACCCCCGCCCTCACCATCCGTTTTCGGGAGAACACCCACGCGCACGAAGAGTCAGGACTACGTTGCCGAATGTAGTTCCGCATGTACCACACGAGGACCAAGAAGGGCCGCGCGGGCAACGTCATGGGCTCGGGCCGCACTCGTGGCGGGCGTCGGATCGTCGTCGTCGCCGCGTGGGACCCGGAGTCACGACGCATCCGACCGATCAACGCCTGGGAGGCCGAATGACGGACAAACCGCTGGAAGACATGTCGGAGGAGGAGCTCTCAGAGTTCTACTACGCCCACGCCGACACGATCGAGGAGCACTTCGCGGACGGCACGGTCGACCTGAGGCCGGCGGCGTCCCTGGGCGTCAACACCTCCGTGCGGTTCGCCCTCGATGAGCACCGGGCGGTCCGCCGGGCGGCGGAGGACGCCGGGTGAGCGTCTCCGCGTGGATCCGCCAGGCGTGCGCCGACGCGATCGCGCGCGCCGACGACCCCGGTCAGCGCGAGCTCCAGGAGAGCCTGGCCCAGGCCGGCGCCGCCGTACAACGGGCCCGGCGGCTCGCCCAGCGCGCGTCCGGCCGGACTCGGAGGCCGGCGGGCGGGTCGGCGCACCGGCCGACGTGATCGGCCGGGCGTCCGCGCTCGGATGGCGGCGGTGTCGGTGGGCCGGCGCCCGGGGTCAGTCGCGGGTGAGGAGGGCGACGGGGTAGCGGGTGAGGAGGGGGGCGAGGGGGGCCGTGGTGGGGCCCTCGGCGGCGGCGGGGACGGGGCGGCCGGTGAGGCGGTCGGTCCAGGTGCCGGGGCCCGGCGGGAGGGGGACCTCGGTGTCGCGCCAGCCGCCCGCGGCCGCCAGGCCGAGCGGGAGGCGGGTGGCGACCACCACGACGTCGCGCGCCGGGCCCCGGGCGAACGCGACCGCGTGCTCGGCGGCGGCGCCCACGGGTACCAGCGGCAGGTAGCCGCGCAGGTCGCGGTCGCGGCGGACGTGCAGGGCGTGCCGGACCACGTGCAGCTTGGCCTCGCCGGTGGCGTCGATGTCGGGCAGCCGGCCCTGCTCCAGGCGGCCGAGCAGGGCGTCGCGGGTGGCGAAGTCGACCGGGCGGCGGTTGTCGGGGTCGACCAGCGAGAGGTCCCACAGCTCGGTGCCCTGGTAGACGTCGGGCACGCCGGGGGCCAGGAGCTGCACCAGCTTCTGCCCCAGGGCGTTGCTCCACCCGGCGGGGCGGATGCGCGTGACGAGGGCGGCGACCTCCTCCGCCAGGTCGGCGTCGGTGAGCACCGCCTCGGGCCAGGCGGCGACCTCGGTGTCGAAGTCGGGGTCGGGGTCGGTCCAGGAGGTCCGGACCTTGGCCTCGCGCGCCGCCTTGAGCAGGTAGTCGCGCAGCCGCCCCGCGCTGATCGGCCAGGCGCCGAGCAGGGTCTGCCAGGCGAGCAGGTTGAGCGACGGCTCGCCGATGCCGCGGCGGGCGGTCCAGCGGCGGATCGCCGCGGCGGCCTCGTCGGGGATCTCGCTGAGCACCGCCAGGCGCGCGCGGACGTCCTCGGAGCGCTTGGTGTCGTGGGTGGACAGCGAGGTCATGGTGTGCGGGCGGCCGGACTCGCGGCGCGCCGCCGCGGCGTGGAACGCGTCGACGCCGACTCCGAACGCGGCGGGGTCGCCGCCGACCTCGTTCAGGGCGGTGAACCGGGTGGCCCGGTAGAAGGCGGTGTCCTCGGTGCCCTTGGCCACGACCATGCCGCTGGTCTGCTGGATGCGACGGGCGAGTTCGCCGCCGGGGTCGGCGCGGACGCGGCGGTCGATGCCGGCGAGGTCGTCGGCGAGGTCGGGGCGGGCGGCGGCGGCCCGGCGTACGGCCGCGTCCCAGTCGGCGCGGCCCTCAGGCAGGTAGCTGCGGTAGACGGGGAAGGCGGCGAGGAGTTCGGCGACGGCCTCCCGGGTGCGCTCGGGGCCGGAGCCGGCCTCCCGGGGGTGGTCGGGGTCGGCACCGGCCGCCAGGGCGGCGATGCGGCGGACCTCGGCGGGCAGCAGCCGGGTGGCGGCCAGCCGCCGCGCCCCGGCCTCGACCGCGGCGGTGTCGGTGGGCACGCCCAGCGCCTCGGCCAGGTCGGTGAACGGGGCCTCGCCGGCGGGGTCGACGAACAGCCCGCACACCTCGCGCAGGGCGTCGTAGCCGGTGGTGCCGGCGACGGGCCAGGAGGCGGGCAGGTCCTCGCCGGGTTGCAGGATCTTCTCGGCGACGATCCACCCGGGGAAGGCGGCGGCCAGGTCGCGCAGGTAGCCGCCGGGGTCGGTGAGGCCGTCGGGGTGGTCCACGCGCAGGCCGTCGAGTTCGCCGCGCGCGGCCCAGCGCAGGATCTCGGCGTGGGTGGCGGCGAAGACGTCGGGGTCCTCGACCCGTACCCCGGCGAGGTCGGTGACGTCGAAGAACCGGCGGTAGCCGAGGTCGGCGGCGCCGCGCCGCCAGGACACCAGCCGGTAGTGCTGGCGCTCGTGGACCTCGGCGGGGTCGCCGCCGCCGGTGCCGGGCGCGAGCGGGTAGCGGTGCTCCTCGTAGCAGAGGCGGTCGCCGTCGACGGTGAGTCCGCGCAGCGCGGCGGCGCCGCCGTCGCCGTCGTCGGCGAGGACGGGCAGCAGGAGGGGCCCGCGCGACCAGTCGACGTCGAACCAGTGCGCGTGGGCGGAGTCGCGCCCGTGGCGCAGGACGTCCCACCAGGCCGGGTTGGCCTCGGGCACGGCCACCGACATGTGGTTGGGGACGATGTCGACCACGATGCCCATGCCGCGCTCGCGCAGCAGCGCGGTGAGGGCGGTGCGGCCCTCGTCGCCGCCGAGGGCGTCCGCGACCGCGGCGGGGTCGACCACGTCGTAGCCGTGCGTGGACCCGGGGGCCGCGGTGAGCAGCGGGGACGTGTACACGGCGTCGACCCCGAGGCGGTGCAGGTAGTCGACGAGCCGGGCGGCGTGGTGCAGCGTGAACCCGGGGTGCAGTTGCAGCCGGTAGGTCGACGCGGGCGTGTGCGTTGTCATCGAGGGCGGTGTGCCCCGTCGGAGGGCGGTTGACACCGGGGCGGGCGCCGCCGCCGGGCCGCGCGTCCGCCCCGGCGGGCGCGGGCGGCGGGGTTAGGCTGTGCGACGTCTCCGAACCGCCTCCCCGGAAGGGTCCGCCACCGTGCCCACGACCACCGACCGCCCCACCGTGCTGCTGCTCAACGGCCCCAACCTCAACCTGCTCGGCGAGCGCGACCCGGCCCAGTACGGCAGCACGACGCTGGCCGACGTCGAGCGCCGGGTCGTCGCGCTGGGCGCGGAGCTGGGCGCCGACGTGGAGTGCGCGCAGAGCAACCACGAGGGGGTCCTGGTCGACCACGTGCACCGGGCGCGGGGACTGGACGGGATCGTGCTCAACCCGGGGGCGCTGGCGCACTACAGCATCGCGCTGCGCGACGCGGTCGAGGCGGTGCCGGTGCCGTGCGTGGAGGTGCACATCTCCAACGTCTACGCGCGCGAGGCGTTCCGGCACACGTCGGTGACGGCGCCGGTGATGGCCGGCTACATCGCCGGGTGCGGGGTGGCGGGCTACGAGCTGGGGATCCGGGCGGTGCTGGGGCGGATCGCGGAGGCGCGGGCGGCGGCGCGGCCGGGCCCCGCAGCGGGGTGAGAGCGGGGTGAGGAGTTCCCCACAACCCCTCTGTTCGGCACACACCACCACCTGTTGTTAAATTTCAGGTCGGTCTCCGATCACCGGAGGTTCAGCCGAACGCCGTCGGATAGGTCTGCGTGTGCACACGGAGTCACCCGGCGAACACGAGGGGGATTGACGCAGTCGTGCAGCCGTCCACGTATCGCAGGGTGTCCGCCGTCGCGCTCGCCGGGGCGGTGGCGCTGACCGCCGGGTGCGGCAGCGACGACGCCGTGCGCGGCAACAACCCGCTGCCGGTCCCCGCCGACCTCGCCTGCTTCGACGGCAGCCTGTCGGCGTCGGGGTCCAGCGCCCAGGAGAACGCCATGCAGACCTGGGTGGCGGGCTACCAGACGGAGTGCGAGGACGCGCTGGTCTTCTACAACTCGATCGGGTCGGGCGGCGGGCGCAGCCAGTTCCTCGACGGCGCGGTGGCCATCGCCGGCTCCGACGCCGCCCTCGACCCCGAGGAGCACGCGGAGGCCCGCCCCCGCTGCGCCGGCGCCGAGGCGGTGAACATCCCCGCCTACGTGGTGCCGATCGCCGTCGTGTTCCACCTGGAGGGCGTGGAGGAGCTGCGGCTGCGCCCGGAGACCATCGCGGCGATCTTCGACCAGCAGATCACCACCTGGAACGATCCGCGGATCGCCGAGGACAACCCGGACGCCGACCTGCCGGACATGCGCATCACCCCGGTGTCGCGGTCCGACGACTCCGGCACCACGGAGAACTTCACGGAGTACCTGGCGGCGGCCGCCGGGGACGCCTGGCCGCACGAGCCGGGCGGCATGTGGCCGCTGCCGCCGGTGGAGGCCGCGCAGGGCAACAGCGGCATCGCCGAGGCCGTCGAGGGCGGCCAGGGGACGATCGGCTACGTCGAGGCGTCGCACATCGGCGGCATGTCCAGCGTCGAGGTGGGCGTGGGCGACGAGTTCGTGGCGGTGTCGCCGGAGTCGGCGGCGGCCGTGGTGGCGAACTCCCCCGAGCGCGAGGGGAACACGGAGCACGACCACGCGCTGGAGCTCGACTACGGCACCACCGCGTCCGGCACCTACCCGATCGTGCTGGTGAGCTATGAGATCGCCTGCCTGCGCTACGAGGACGCGGCCGAGGCCGAGCGGGTGCGCGACTTCCTGGGCTACGTGATCAGCCCCGAGGGCCAGCGGGCGGCGGCCGAGGAGACCGGGTCGGCGCCGCTGCCCGAGGACGTCCACGCCTCGCTGCAGGCGTCCGTCGACGCGATCGCCGGGGGCTGACGGCGCCCCTCCGCGCCGCCCGCGCCCGGCGTCCGCACCGGCGGAAACGGGCGGCGCGTCACCACGCGCGCCCGACATGTGGCAGAGTGTTATGGCCGCGCGCGTCGGCCGGTCCGCGTGCCCGGCCGGTGTCTTCCCCCACCGGCCGGCGGCCGGGCCCCCGCGGCACGCGTCCGGGCCGGGCGCCCGGCGGGTCCCGGGCGCCCGCCCCGAGCGCTCACCGGCCGCGGCGGCGGAACGGGCCGCGCAGCGCCGACAGCATCCGCCGCAGCGGGCCCTCCGGCCCGCGCCCGGCGGGCGCGGCCGGGGCGGTGCGACCGGCCTCCGCGTCCGGGTCCGCCCCGCCCTCCCTCTCCCCCGCCGCCTCCGCCGGCCGCCCGGGGAGCCCGGGGGTCCGCGGCGGGGGCGGCCCGTCCAGGTCGACCAGCGCGCCGCCGCCCGCGCGCACCCGGTAGCGGCCGTGCAGTTCGGCCACCACGTCGGCGGGGTCCTCGCCGAGCGTGCGCACCCGCAGGGCGCGGGTGAGGGCGCGGGTGGTCCACAGCCGCACGGGCGCGCGGGCCGCAGCGGGCGGGTCGGGCACGAGTTCGGTGAGGCCGGCGCGGGAGCGCTCGGCGCGGGCGAGCAGCCCGGCGAGGGCGGTGGGGCCCAGCCCCCAGCCGGCCGGGACCTCCAGCAGGTAGGGCGAGGGGAACCCGGTGCGCGGGGCGATGGCGGCGAACCGGACCCGCGGGTCGCCCAGGTAGGCGGCCTGGAGCAGGCGCAGGTCGAGCGCCGGGGCGTCCGCGGCCCCGACACCGGCGTCCCAGTCGGCGACGAGGGTGACGGCGAGGTCGTCCTCGCCGCCCTCCAGCAGGCGGTCGACGCAGCCCCGGACGGTCTCGTAGCGCCCCCCGGCGGCGTCGACCACGGCGCGCACCAGGGGGACGCGGCGGCGGTGTGCGGGCAGCGGGGCGCGGTGGGTGCGCGGGTGCGGCATCAGCTCGGCGAGGACCTCGCGGTGGTAGCGGGGCGAGGGCACCCGGGTGCGGGTCGCCGGGTTGGCGGCGCACCGGTGGGCGTCGGCGGCGGGTTCGGGGACCAGCAGCGCCCCGGCCTGCCAGAGCCGGTAGCCGAACTCGGTGTCCTGGCCGAGGTCCAGAGCCGGGTCGACGCCGCCCGCCGCCTCGTACAGGGAGCGGCGCAGCGCGGCGGACGCGCCGGTGTAGGCGGTGAAGCCGAGGTGGTCGAAGTGGCCGGGGCCGCCCTGCGGCACGCCCGGCGCGCCCGGCGCTGCGGCGGCCTGCGGCGGGAGGGCCGGGCGGACCCGGCCGACGGTGACGCACTCGGCGTGCGCGTGCTGCCAGCGGGCGTGCGCCTCCAGGTGGGCGGGTCCGACGGTGAGCCCGGCGTCGAGCCAGCAGAGGATGTCGCCGGAGGTGACGTGGGCGCCGTAGGCGCGGGCGTGGCCGGCGCCCCAGCCGCCGGCGGGCGCGGTCTCGACCCGGCAGCGCTCGGGGCGCAACGGCGGCGGGGCCAGTGGCGGCCGGGAGTGGTCGTCGACGACCACCACCTCGACCAGGTGCGCCGGGTAGGTCTGCGCGGCGAGCGCCGCGAGGGTGGCGGCGACGCCTTCGGGGTGGCCGCGGGCGGGGATGACCACGCTGATGGTGCGGGTGGGGGTCCACCGGCCGATCGTCGGCGGGGTGAGCATGCTCCAGTCGTTGCGGGGGACGCGCAGGGGCACGCGCTCGATGCGGCCGCGGCGGGTGACGCCGTCGGCGCGCGACTCCGCGTACTCGGGAGATGACACAGGGTGATCATACGCGGTGGCAGCGGGTGCGGTCGGCAAGCACCCGGGCGGGCGCCGGCGGGTGCGCCGCCGCGGCCGTCCTCCGCGGCGGTGCACCCGTGGCCGTGCCCGGCGGCGCGATGGCGCGCCGGCGCCGCGGGGTCCGCGCGGATCGGCGCGGGTCCCTCACGACGCCTCCGACCCTAGGGCGGACCGGTGACATTTCGCGGCGCCGCCGCCCGGTCCCGCCCCGCGCGGGGCGGGACCGGGCGCGGCCGGGCGGCGGGGAGGGACCGGGGTCAGGCCGCGGGCAGCGCGTCCTTGACCGCGCGGCCGTCCTGGACCACCAGCACGATGTTGGCGGGGTCGGCGAGGACCCCCACGTCCGCCAGCGGGTCGCCGTCGCAGACGACGAGGTCGGCGGTCATCCCGGCGCGGACCGTGCCCAGCCGGTCGGCGACACCGAGCAGTTCGGCGGCGTGCGCGGTGCCCGCCCGGATCGCCGCCATGGGGCTCATCCCGACCGCGACGAGGTGCCGCAGCTCGGCGAGGTTGGCGCCGTGCGGCGAGATGCCGGCGTCGGTGCCCAGCGCCACCCGCACCCCGCGCCGCACGGCCTCGGAGACGCGCTCGAAGGTGCGCTCGGCGAGGGCGCGCTTGGTGGCCACGGCCTTGCGCGACATCAGGTGCTCGCGGTCGGCGAAGTCGAACGTCGCCAGGGTCGGCACCAGGAAGGTGCCGCGCTCCAGCATCAGGTCGATGCCCTCGTCGTCCACGAGGTAGCCGTGCTCGATGCTCGTCACCCCGCCGCGCACCGCGTTGCGGATGCCCGCGGCGCCCTGGGCGTGCGCGGCCACCGGGCGGCCGCCGTGCCGGGCGGTCTCCTCGACCACGGCGGCGATCTCCTCGACCGTCAGCCCCTCGTCGTCGGGGGTGTCGGACGGGCTGGAGACGCCGCCGGTGGCGCAGAGCTTGATGACGTCGGCGCCGTCGCGCATCAGCCGCCGGGCGCCGACCCGCGCCTCGTGCACGGAGTCCACGATCTCGCCGGTGGTGTTGCCGCACTCGTGCAGGTTGACGCCGGTGGGCAGGGTGAAGTCGGCGTGCCCGCCGGTGTGGCTCATCAGCCGCACGGCGACCCGCAACCGGGGGCCGGCGATCAGGCCGCGGTCGCGGGCCTCGCGGTAGCCGGCGTCGATCCCGCCGAGGTCGCGGGCGCTGGTGACGCCGGCGTGCAGGGTGCGGCGCATGCGCTCGGCGGTCTCGAACGCGTGCAGGCTGGGGTGCACGTCGAGGTTGTTCGAGGTGAGCCGGGAGGTGTCGGCGTAGTTGAAGTGGACGTGGGTGTCGAAGAACCCGGGCAGCAGGGTGCGGCCGCCGAGGTCGACCACCCGGGCGCCCTCGGGGGCGGGCGGCGCGTCCTGGGCGGGCCCGGCGTAGGCGATGGTGCCGCCGGTGACGACCACCGCGGCGGCGGTGACCGGGTCGGAGCCGGTGCCGTCGATGAGGGTGGCGTCGCGGTAGACGGTGGTGGGGGCGGGCACGGGGGTGCCTCCTCTCGGATGGGTGGCGGGGCGGGGCGGGCGGGGCGTCACAGGCGGATGCCCATGCCCGGCCCGATGGGGGCTCCGGTGAAGAAGAAGACGGTCAGCACGCCCACCCACAGCACCCAGAACACCACGGAGAACGGCAGCATGCGCGCGACGATCGTGCCGATGCCGGCGCCCGGCTCGTACTTGCGCAGGTAGCCGAGGATGATCACCAGGTAGGGGTTGAGCGGGGTGAGCGCCTGGGTGGCGGAGTCGCCGACGCGGAACGCGGCCTGGATGAACCCGGGCTCGTAGCCGATCAGGGCGAACATCGGCACGAACACGGCGGCGATGAGCGTCCACAGCGACGACCCGGAGGTCACCAGGAAGTTCAGCAGGGAGACGGCGACGATGAACGCGACGATCGCGCCGTAGCCGGTGAAGTGCGCCCGCTCCAGCAGCGAGGCGCCCTGCACGGCGATCCACGACGACATCCCGCTCCAGTTGAACAGGGCGAGGAACTGCGACAGCACGAACGCCACCACCAGGAACCCGGCCATGTCCTTGACCGAGTCGCCCATCATCCGCGACACGCTCTCGCTGCCGGTGATGGTGCGCACCCGCACGCCGTAGGCGACGGCGGGGACGACGAGCACCAGGAAGACGAGGAAGACGACCGAGGACAGCAGCGGCGACTCCGGCAGGAACGCGCCGTCCTCGTTGCGCATGGGCGCCCCGGCGGGCAGGGTCAGCGCGAGCACGGCGGCGACGGTCACCAGCAGGGCGGAGCCGGCCCAGCGCAGTCCGCTGCGCTCGGCGGTGGTCAGCTCGGTGGACATCGCCGGGACGGCGGCGCCCGTGTCGTCGGCGGCCTCGTCGCGGGAGATCCCGAGGCGGGCGATGCGCGGCTCCAGCACCTTGTCGATGAGCAGGCCGGCGCCGAGGGTGAGCAGCGCGGCGCAGCTCAGGCTGACGAACAGGTTGGACACCGGGGTGACGTGGGTGGTCATGTCGGCGACCGGGTCGGCCGCCGCGTTGCTGATCCCGGCGAGCAGCGCGTCGGTGCTGGTGACGAACGGGGTGCAGCTGAAGGCGGCGGTCGCGGTGGCGTAGGCGCCGAGCAGGCCGGCGACGGGGTGCCGGCCGGCGGCCTTGAACACCAGCGCGGCCAGCGGCGGGACCACGATCATCGACGCGTCGGACATGATGTGCGCGCACAGCGCCGTGAACGCGACCACGTACGGCAGCAGCCACCGGGGGGCGTTGCCGAACGCCCGGCGGACCAGGGCGGTCAGCAGCCCGGTGCGCTGGGCGATGCCGACGGCCAGCAGCATCGTCAGGACCACGCCCAGGGGCGGGAAGCCGATGAAGTTGTCGACCATAGTGGTCGTCAGCCAGGTGACGCCCTCGGCCGAGAAGAACCCCTTGATGGGGGTCGCGGCGTCCTCACCGGGCAGCGTGACGCTCAGGCCGAGCGCCGCCATGACCGACGACAGCGCGGCCACGGCGCCGAACAGGATGAGGAAGAGGCTGAACGGGTCGGGGAGCCGGTTGCCGGCCCGTTCGATCGCGTCCAGCAGCCGGTCGCCGAGGCGCGGCCGGGTCGCCTGCACAGAGGGGGTCGACATGTGTCACCTCACGGGGGGCGGGGGATCAGGGCTGGGTGCGCGCGGCCCGGCCGGCGGCGCCGGTGGTGTCCTTGTGCACCGCGCCGTCCTTGAGGACGGCGGTGATGTTGTCCGGGTCGGACAGGACGGAGATGTCGGCGATCGGGTCGCCGGCGCACACGACGACGTCGGCGCGCTTTCCGGTCTCGACCGTCCCGGTCTCGTCCAGGGTGCCGAGCAGCTCCGCGGCGTTGCGGGTGCCGGCGAGGAGGGCGCCCATCGGCGTCATGCCGTGCTCGACCAGCAGCGCGAGTTCGCGCAGGTTGCGGCCGTGCGGGCAGATCCCGGCGTCGGTGCCCATGGCGACCTTGACGCCCGCCGCGATCGCGGCGGAGATGTTGGCGCTCAGGTTCTCCTGGAGGCGCAGCTTCTTGGCGACGGCGTAGGGGGCGGAGGTCGCCGGGTCGGGCGGCGTGGTGGCGGTCGACAGGGTCGGCACCAGGTAGCCGCCCCGGGTGCCGAGCATGTCGATGCCCTCGGTGTCGATCTCGTAGCCGTGCTCGATGCTGGTGACGCCCGCGGTGAGGGCGTTGCGGATGCTGCGGGCGCTCTGCGCGTGGGCGGCGACCGGGACGTCGTGCGACGCGGCCTCCTCGACCACGGTGCGCATCTCGGTGATGTTGAGGCCGTCGTGCCAGGGGGTGTCGCGGGGGCTCCACACGCCGCCGCTGGCCATGACCTTGATGACGCCGGCGCCCTGGCGCATGGCCTCGCGGGTGTTGCGCAGCGCCTGGTCGGCGCCGTCGGTGAGCATACCGATGGCGCCGTTGGGGCCCATGGCGGCGCCGGCGTCGAAGCCGCAGCAGGTGCGGAAGTCGGCGTGCCCGCCGGTGGGGCCGAGCGCCCGGTAGGCGAGGGTGATGCGCGGGCCGGGGACGATGCCCTCGTCCACGGCCTGCTGCACGGCCATGTCGAGGCCGGCGAGATCGCGCACGCCGGTGACCCCGGCGGCGAGGGTGTCGCGCAGGATGGGGATGGCGGCGTAGTAGCCGTAGCCGGGGGGCTGGTCCACGAGGGCGGCGGGGTTCATCCTGCCGGCGCGCATGGTGAGGTGGACGTGGCAGTCGATGAACCCGGGCAGGATCGTCCCGCCCTCGGCGTCGACCTCCGTGTGCGGGCCGGTGACCTCGGGGAGTTCGCTCTCGGGGCCCACCCAGTCGATCCGGCCGGCCCGCGCGATCAGCGCGGCTGCGCGCAGCGGGGCGGCGCCGGTGCCGTCGATCAGCGTCCCGTTGCGGATCACGACGGTCGGCTGCGGGTGGTCCTGCGGCATGCTTCGTCCTCACTCTCGGCGGTGTGACCTGGTGCACCCCGGACACCCCCGAACCGCGTTAACACGCAGGAAACACACAGCTCAGAGAGGCTTCCGGGCACTGCGGCAACGTACAGGCACGCCGCCGGTAGACTGCTGAAATCGCCGGATTCCAGCGTTTCGGGGGGCTGTGTGCAGGTTTCCACCGACGTCAACGAGACGGATCTGGAGCTGATCAACGCGCTCCAGCTCGCGCCGCGCGCCTCCTGGGCCGAGCTGGCGCAGGTCCTGGACGTCGACGCCACCACGCTGGCGCGCCGCTGGCGGCGCCTGGAGGACGCCGGCCTGGTCCGCATCACCGCGTTCCCCCGGCAGGAGACGCTGTCGCGGATGAACATGGCCTACCTGGAACTGACCTGCCGCAACGGGCGGGTGATCGAGGTCGCCACGGCGCTGGCCGAGGACCCCGGGACGCTGAGCATCCAGTTCACGGCGGGCACCTACCACCTGCTGCTCACGGTCATCGCGCCGCAGGGGCTGTCGGACTACCTGCTGACCTGGATCGGCGGGTTCGCCGACATCGTGGGGTACCGGGCGCACGTGGTCACCGGGGTGCTGTTCGAGGCGCACCGGTGGCAGGTGCGGGCGCTCTCCCCCGACCAGCGCCGCCGGCTGACCGCGCTGAACGCGGCCGACCGCGGCGGCCCCCCGGCGGAGGGCCGCGTCACCGAGCTCGACCAGCGGCTGCTCACCCACCTGTGCGGCTCCGGGCGGGCCGGGTACCACGAGCTGGCGGAGCTGGCCGGGGTCAGCGCCACCACGGCCGCGCGCCGGCTCAACCGGTTGCTGCGGGGCGGCATCATCGGGCTGCGGTGCGACATCGCGCGGGCCGACCTGGGCTGGCCGGTGGCGGCGGTGCTGTGGGGGTCGGTCGACCCTCGGGTGCTGGACCGGGCGCGGACCGACCTGGGCGAGCGCGTCCCCGAGCTGCGGCTGTGCAGCACCATCGCCGGGCCGGAGAACACCCACTTCATCGTCTGGCTCCGGGCGGCGCCGGACCTGCAGCGCGTCGAGCAGCGGCTGGTGGAGGAGCTGCCGGGGCTGCACATCGCCGACCGGCGCGTGGTGCTGCGCACGGTCAAGTTCATGGGCAACGTCATGGGCCCCGACGAACGCTACGTCCGGACGGTCCCCCTGCGCCTCCTCCCACCCGCCCCGGCTGCCTGACCGGCCCGGTAGGGCGGGCGGACGCCGCGTCGGCCCACGGCCGCAACGGACTCCCGGCGCCACGGAGGCCCGGCGCCACGGAGGCCCCGGGCGGCGGTAGTCTCCAGTCCGGTGCCCGGCCCCCGCACCCCGGTCGGCCGGCACCGGCGCGCACCGCCCGCACGCCCGCCGGCCGCAGCGAACGGCGCTCCCGTACCCCCGGCGCGGAACGCCCGACGCGGCCCACCGCCGGTCCGTACCACCGGTCATTCCGGCGGACCCTTACGGTGTTCGGGCCGCTTAGGGGGTACCCGACGGTCCGGACCGCCCCGCCGAGTGAATACCATGGTGCGCCGTCGCATACCTCGCGGGGCGGTTGCGTCCGCCGCGGGCGGCCGCGCGGCCCCTCTCCCATCCGTGCCCCGGGTGTCCGGCATCCGGGGCGGGCACGCGTGTGCCCCCACCCCTGGAGCACTGCAACCTTGGACGTACAACCGTGGGTGTGGGCGGTGACCATCACCGTCCTGCTCGCCGTGATCGCGGCGGACTTCGTCATCATCGCCCGCCGTCCGCACGAACCCTCCATGCGCGAGGCCGGGGCGTGGATCGCCGTCTACGTCGGACTGGCGATCGTGTTCGGCATCGGCATGGCGTTCACCGCGGGCGGCT
>NZ_BCRK01000139.1 GCF_001552555.1 Nocardiopsis trehalosi NBRC 14201
CTGGTAGGTCATGTAGGAGTTGGGGTCCACGACCGTGATGCGGGCCTCGCCCGCGCCGAGCTTCTTCTCCAGCCGCATCGCGGTGTACATGCCCAGGTACCCACCGCCGACGATGAGCACGTGGGGGATCTCCGATTCGTCACCACCGCCGTGCACCAGCCGGTAGTTCCTGCTCTCGGTCATCGCATCCACCCTAGGTTCCCGTTCCGCGGCCACCGGGGTCGCAAAGATCGGTAAGTCTTCGTTGACTGGCATGTTCGTAACGGCCTTCAACGGAAAGGTCGGTACTTCTTTCCTTTAGGCGGAGGTCCGATCCCCTCCTCCTGCTTGTGCATGGTTTCACAAGCCGCCCCCGTCAGGGAAGCGACGACCAGGAAAGGTTTAGACCATGATAAAGCAGCCGTATAGCCCATCGCACCAGGTCAGCGCCTTGTGAACGCTTTCACGCGCAGGTCCGCGCGTGATGCGTCTCACGTCCCCCACCTGCAGCGGACCCCCGTCCCCGCAGGTCAGCCCGCCGCGTAGGCGGTGACGCCCAGGGCGAGGCTCCAGGCGATGCCGGAGGCGAGCGGGAGTAGGCTCCCCTGGTGTACACACATTTGTGTACACTTGACCGCATGACCGAGAACACCGTGACCGTACGCGACGCTCGCGCCCATCTCGCGGAGCACATCAACCGGGCCGAGGAGGGCACTCCCACGGTCATCACGCGCAACGGCGCCCCGGTGGCGGCCGTGGTGCCGATCGCCGACTTCGAGGCACTGGAACAGGCCGCCGACGTGCTGCTGGCACGCGAGGCGGAGGCGGTCCTGGCCGAGGGCGGGCCGACCGTATCGATGGCCGAACTCCTGGCAGACCTGTTCGCCGACCAGGACGGCGCGGCGTGAAATACGCGTTCCGGTTCACCGCGGCGGCGCAGCGGCAGCTCCGGGCCATCAGCCGGCCCGACGCCATGCGCATCCTGGCCGCGCTGACCGCACTCGGCGACGACCCGTACCGCGAGGACGCCGACGTCAAGAAGCTCACCGGCCCGTCCGGGCTCTACCGGCTGCGGGTCGGCGGATACCGGGTCGCCTACCGGATCGACAACGGTGAACTCCTCATCCTCGTCGTCAAGGTCGGCGACCGGCGGGACGTCTACCGCAATCTGTGACGCCCCGCCGTCATCCGTCCCCGCAGGTCAGCCGGCCGCGTCGGTGGTGGCCCCCAGGGCGAGGCTCCAGGCGATGCCGTCGAGGATGTCGTGCTCGCTGGCGACGAACGCGCCGGCGCCCGTGCGGGCCAGGACGCGGTCGAGGATGAGGGCGCCCGCGCCGATCACGTCGACCCGGCCCGGGTGCATCACCCCGAGCGCCGCCCGCTGCTCGCGCGGCATGGCCAGCAGTTCGCGGGCCACCTCGTGCGTGCGCCCGGCGGTGACCCGCGTGTGGTGGATGCGGTCGGGGTCGTAGGCCGGGAGGTCCAGCGCGATGCCCGCCACCGTGGTGGCGGTGCCCGCCACGCACACGACCGTGCCGGCCGCGCCGAGCGGCACGGCCGCGGCGGCCTGGTCGAGCGCGGCGTCGATGTCGGCGGTGGCCGCGGCGATCTGCTCGGCCGTGGGCGGGTCGTCGGCCAGGTGGCGCTCTGTCATGCGCACGCACCCGATGTCGACCGAGCGGGCCGCGCGCACCGCGCCGTCGGCGCCGGCCTCGGGGTCGGCGTGGCCGAGCACGAACTCGGTCGACCCGCCCCCGATGTCGACCACCAGGAACGGCGGGGCGAGCGCCGCCGGGTCGCCGTCGTCCTCGGGACCGGCCTCCAGTTCGGCGGTGGCGCCGACGAAGGAGAGTTCGGCCTCCTCGTCGCCGGTGGCGACCTCGGGCTCGACGCCCAGGATCTCGCGCACCCCGTCGATGAACACGTCGCGGTTGGCGGCGTCGCGGGTGGCGCTGGTGGCCACCATGCGGACCGTGGCCGGGCCGGGCTCGACCCCGTGCTCGCGCATCAGGTCGGCGTACCCGCGCAGCGCCGCGAACGTGCGCTCCAGCGCCTCGGGCGCGAACTCCCCGGTGCGGTCGACGCCCTGGCCGAGGCGGACGACCTCCATGCGCCGCTCGATGTCGAACAGCTGGAGCTCGTCGCCGTCGAGGTCCAGCACGCCCGCGATCAGCAGCCGGATCGAGTTGGTGCCGCAGTCGACGGCCGCCACAGTGGTCACTTCGTCTCGCCTTCGTCGGAGTCGGCCGCGCCGTCGGTGCACGCGCACGGCCCCTTGGCCCACCAGTCGGGCAGCGCGTCGAGGGCTTCGCGGCCGAACGGGTTGGTGCCGGGCTCGGCCAGCTCGTGGGCGACGAGGGCGTGCAGGCACTTGACGCGCTCGGGCATGCCGCCGGCGCTCTGCATGCCCTCGGGCAGCGGTTCGACGCCGTCGGCCCGCGCCTGGTCGTCGCGCGCGGCGAGGTAGGCCGCGTGGGCGCGCTCGTAGGCGGCGCGCAGGCCGGGGTCGTCGGCGAGGCGGGCCTGCATGGCTCGCATGGCGCCGTCGGCCTCCAGGGTGCCGATGGCCGACGCCGCGCGCGGGCAGGTCAGGTAGTACAGCGTGGGGAACGGGGTGCCGTCGTCCAGGCGGGGCGCGGTGCGCACCACGTCGGGCAGGCCGCACGGGCAGCGGTGCGCGACGGCGCGCAGCCCGCGCGGCGGGCGGCCGAGCTGCTGGGCGACGGCGGCGGCGTCCTCGGCGGAGAAGGGCTCCGCGGCGCGATCGGTGGAAGTCATGGCGTCTTTCAGCGTAGCCCCTGGCCGGCGGCGCCCGTTCCGGGCGGGCGCCGCGCGAGGGCCGCTCGCGGGACCGGGCGGCGGTGGGAGGGGAGACTCGGCGGGCGGCGGGCGGCGGGCGCGCGGCGGCGGGCCGGGCCCGCGCGGGCGGGCCGGTGCGGGGCTCAGTCGCCGGGTGCGTCGGCGGCCTTGACCGACTGCCAGAGGCGGGTGAACCACGGCTCGTCGGAGGTGACGGCGGGGTCCTCGGCGGGTTCGTCCGCGCCGGAGATGACGACGTAGGTGCGCTCGCCCGGGTACCGGTAGTGCAGCCGGTCGCGCGCCTCGCGCTCGATGTAGAGCGGGTCGCGCAGCTGCTCGCTGCGCTCCTGGAGGTCGGCGACGCTCTGCTGGGCGCGGTCCTGCTCCTCGCGCAGCTGGGCGATCTCGGCGCGCTGGGCGACGTACTCGCGCAGCGGGTAGGCCAGGCTGAGCGCGATGACGCAGACGACGAGGGCGAGGACGGCGGCCCGGCTGGTCAGCGCGGGCCGGGCGCGCGGGGTGCGCGCGGCGGCGGCCCCGGCCGCGGCGGTCGCGCCGCGGCCGGAGCGTGCCGCACTGCCCGGCGCCGGGGGCACCGCGGGGCGGCGCGACCGCGCCGCGGGGGCGCGGTCGCGGGGGCCGCGCCGGGCGCGGCCCCCCTCCGGCGGATCGGGCACCTTGGACATGGCGGGCCAGCCTAGCCCTTGGCGGCGAACCGGGGGAAGGCCGACACGCCCGCGTAGACGGCCGCGTCGTCCAGCTCCTCCTCGATGCGCAGCAGCTGGTTGTACTTCGCGACGCGCTCGCTGCGGGCCGGGGCGCCGGTCTTGATCTGGCCGGCGTTGGTGGCGACCGCGATGTCGGCGATCGTGGTGTCCTCGGTCTCGCCGGAGCGGTGCGAGATCATCGCGGTGTAGCCGCTGCGCTGGGCCAGGGACACGGCGTCGAGGGTCTCGGTCAGGGTGCCGATCTGGTTCACCTTGACGAGCAGCGAGTTGGCGGCGCCCTCGCCGATGCCCCGCTGCAGCCGCTCGGGGTTGGTGACGAACAGGTCGTCGCCGACGATCTGCACGCGCTTGCCGACGCGCTCGGTGAGCGCGGTCCAGCCGGCCCAGTCCTCCTCGTCCAGCGGGTCCTCGATGGAGACCAGCGGGTAGGAGTCGAGCAGCTCGCCGTAGTAGGCGGCCATCTCCTCCGAGCTGCGCGCGGTGCCCTCGAAGCGGTAGGTGCCGTCCTGGTGGAACTCGGTGGCGGCGACGTCGAGCGCCAGGGCGATGTCGCTGCCGGGGGTGTAGCCGGCCTTCTGCACCGCCTCCAGGATGAGGTCGAGCGCGGCGCGGTTGCTCTCCAGGTCGGGGGCGAACCCGCCCTCGTCGCCGACGCCGGTGGCCAGGCCGTGCGCCTTGAGCACGGACTTGAGGGCGTGGTAGACCTCGGCGCCCCAGCGGACGGCCTCGCGGAAGCTCGCCGCCCCGATCGGGGCGATCATGAACTCCTGGATGTCGACGTTGGTGTCGGCGTGCGCGCCGCCGTTGAGGATGTTCATCATCGGCACCGGCAGCACGTGGGCGTTGGGGCCGCCGATGTAGCGGAACAGGGGCAGGTCGGCGGCGAGCGCGGCGGCCTTGGCGGCGGCGAGCGAGGTCCCGAGGATGGCGTTGGCGCCGATGCGGGACTTGTCGGGGGTGCCGTCGAGGTCGATGAGGGCGCGGTCGATGAGCCGCTGCTCCTCGGGGGCGAAGCCGAGGATCTCGTCGGCGACCTCGTCGTTGACGGCGGTCACCGCCTTCTCGACGCCCTTGCCGCCGTAGCGGTCACCGCCGTCGCGCAGCTCGACCGCCTCGAACTGCCCGGTGGACGCGCCGCTGGGCACCGCCGCGCGGGCCACCGTTCCGTCGTCGAGCGCGATCTCGACCTCGACCGTCGGGTTCCCGCGGGAGTCGAGGATCTCTCGCGCCTGTACTGCCTCGATCGACGACAACGTTGTACTCCTTCGTATCGCGTCCGGTGCGGGTCCGCGCGTGCGCGCGGGCCGGGCGGGGCGCGCGTGCGCGCACCCGCTGCTGCGGTCCGCCGCGACGACCGTGCGAACCGTCCCCGAGCCTAGCGACCCCGCCCCCGCACCGTCTGCACCCGGCACCGGAAATTGGTCTAGTCCACAATCGGCGGTCATCCGGCCCCGACACGGGACCGGCACGGGACCGGCCGGGCGGCGGCGGTCAGCCCAGGGCGCGGACGGCGGCGTCGAGCGCGGCCTCGCGGTAGTCCGCGATCGGCGCATCGGCGAGGACGACCGCGCAGTCCTGGAGGCCGCCGACGGCGATGACGGCGCGGGCCGCGTCGGCCGGCGCGGGGTCGGCGCCGACGAGCAGGGCCGTCAGCCGGGTCCGCCACGCCATGACGGCCGGGACCAGGCCGAGGTCGGCGAAGGTCGCGACGTCGGTCAGCACCGCCGTGTACAGGCGGTGGTGGCGGACCGAGACGTCGAGGTAGCCGCCGAGCAGGGCGCGCCGGTCGGGCACGCCGTCGCGCTCGGCCGCGGCGAGCAGCGCCTCGACGTCGTCGAACAGCGGGCGCACCAGTTCGCGCACCAGGTCGGCCTTCGACGGGAAGTGGTAGTAGAGCGCCGCCTTGGTGATGCCCAGGCGTTCGGCGATCTCCCGCAGGCTGGTGGCCCGGTAGCCCCGCGCGGCGAACAGCTCCAGCGCGGTGTCGCGGATCTCCGCCCGCGTGTCGCTCCGCTGCCTCGCCACGTCGGTGCCCCCTGCCGCCGGTACCGCCGGCCGCCGGCCGGCCGGGCGCGGGTGGGAGTCTACCGGCTCCCTGCCTGCCGACCGGTAGCTTACTTGCCGCACGGCAAGTACCCGGTCTACGCTGCCGGTGTCCGGCCGCCTCCGACGGCCGCCCTCAGGGAGGTCCCCGTGCAGACCCGAACCGTCCTCATCTCCGGCGCGAGCGTCGCCGGACCGGCCCTCGCCTTCTGGCTGCACCGCTACGGCTTCGACCCGGTCGTCGTGGAGCGGGCGCCCCGCCCGCGCGAGGGCGGGTACGCCGTCGACGTCCGCGGCGCCGCGATCACCGCCGTCGAGCGCATGGGCCTGCTCCCCGACGTGCGGCGCGCCCACACCGGCACGGCGCGCGCCCGCTTCGTGGACGGCGCCGGGCGCACGGTGGCCGCCCTCGACGCCGGGGTGATCGGCGGCGACACCGACGGCGCCGACGCCGAGCTGCTCCGGGGCCACCTCGCCCGCATCCTCATCGACGCCACCCGCTCCACCTGCGAGTACGTGTACGGCGACTCCATCGCCGCGCTGGAGGAGGGCCCCGCCGGGGTGCGGGTGTCCTTCGAGAACGGGCCCGACCGCGTCGTGGACCTCGTCGTCGGCGCCGACGGGCTGCACTCCAACGTGCGCGCCCTCGCCTTCGGCCCCGAGGAGCGCTACCTCCGCCACCTCGGGCGCTACATCGCCATCTGCACCGTGCCCAACCACCTCGGTCTGGACCGCGAGGCCGTGCTGTGCACC
Source organism: Nocardiopsis trehalosi NBRC 14201 (assembly GCF_001552555.1). Taxonomy (GTDB): domain Bacteria; phylum Actinomycetota; class Actinomycetes; order Streptosporangiales; family Streptosporangiaceae; genus Nocardiopsis_B; species Nocardiopsis_B trehalosi. The sequence continues at coordinate 6,303 of NZ_BCRK01000139.1, forward strand.
ACCCCCGGCCGGGTCGCCGGCCTGTACAGCGGGGCCCCGCACACCGCGCGCGCGGAGCCGCCGCGCGCCGGCGAACCGCCCCTCACCGGTCCCAACCCCGAGGCCAAGGCCCTGCTGGCATTCGCCCGCCGCGACGGCGGCGCCACCCGCCCCGCCGACCGGGCCGACCGCGTCCGGGTGCTGGAGGAGGTGTTCGGCGGCATGGGCTGGGAGGTCCCGGCCGTCCTCGCCGGCGTGCGCGCCGACCCCGACCTCTACTTCGACGGCATCACCCAGATCCGCATGCCCGGGTGGACCCGCGGCCGGACCGACCTGGTGGGCGACGCCGCCTACGGCCCCTCGCCGATGTCGGGGCAGGGCACCAGCATGGCCCTGGTGGGCGCCTACGTGCTGGCCGGCGAACTCGCCGCGGCGGGCGGCGACCCCGCGGTGGCCCTGCCCCGCTATGAGGCGGAGACGCGCGCCTTCATGCGCGCCAACCAGGACATCGCCGCGCCCGGCGCCCGGTTCCTCGTGCCGGCCACGGCGCCGGGGCTGCGGGTCCGCGACCTGGCGGTGCGCTCGGCCCCGCTGCTCGCCCGGCTGGGCGCCCCGGGCAGCAGGGTGGGCCGGGCCGCCCGCTCCATCACGCTGCGCGACTACCGCGACCACGCGGTACGCTGAGCCGCCCGGGACCGGCGGTCTCGGCACCGCCCCGGGGGTTATCCACCGGCCCGGCCGGGAACACCCCAACGGGCACCGGGCCCGCACGCCGCGACCGCCGCGGCGCCGGTCCGCTCCCGGCGCGGCCCGCGCCCCGCGGCCGGGGCGCACCCACCACCAGCGAGGCGGAATGGCGACACCCGGACACCGCGAGCGCGCCGCTCCGCCGAGGCGGCGCGGCACCGAACTCGTCCTGGTCCTGCTCGCCCTCGCCGTGTTCGCCCTCGGCCTGGCCATGGCCGGGCTGCAGATCGACGGCCGGGTCCCGCGCGAACTCCCCCTCTACGTCGGGGTGGTCGCGGCGGGCGCGCTCACCCTGCACACCGCCCTGCGCGCCGTCGCGCCGTGGGCCGACCCGCTGGTGCTGCCGCTGGCCACCGCCCTCAACGGCCTCGGGCTGACCGTCATCTGGGGCCTGCACCGGGCCGACGACCCCGGCGCCGCCGAGGCCGACCGCCAACTGGTGTGGACCGCCATCGGCGCGGCCGCCTGCCTGACCGTGCTGCTGGCGGTGCGCCGGCCCGCGCGGCTGCAGCGCTACCCCTACCTGACCGCCGCGGCGGGGCTCGTGCTCATCCTGCTGCCGGTGCTGCCCGTCATCGGCGTCGAGGTGTTCGGCGCCCGCCGGTGGATCGCCGTGGGCGGGTACACCGTGCAGCCCTCGGAGTTCGCCGGCATCCTGCTCATCGTCTTCCTCGCCGCCTACCTGGGCGCCAAGCGCGACGTGCTGGCACTGGCGGCCCGGCAGATCCGGGTCCGCGGCGTGAAGGTGTTCACCCTGCCGCGCATGCGCCACTTCGGCCCGGTCGTGGCCGCGTGGGGGTTCGCCCTCCTGCTGCTGGTGGGCACCCGCGACCTCGGCACCTCGCTCGTGCTGTTCAGCGTGTTCCTGGCGATGCTCTACACCGCCACCGCCCGCAAGTCGTGGGTGGGCATCGGGCTGGCCATGTTCTTCACCGGGGCGTCGGCCGCCTACCTGATGTTCTGGCACGTCCGGCAGCGGGTCGCCATCTGGATCGACCCGTTCGCGCCGGAGGTGTACTCGGCGGGGGGCGGCGGCTACCAGGTCGGGCAGGGCCTGTTCGCGCTCGCCGACGGCGGCCTGTTCGGCACCGGGTTCGGGCGGGGGCGGGCGGAGGACGTCTTCGCCTCCGACAGCGACCTCGTGCTCGTCTCCATCGGCGAGAAGCTCGGCCTGCTGGGGCTCGCCGCGGTCCTGCTGCTGCTCGCCCTGCTGTCGGGGCGCGGCTTCGCCATCGCCCTGGGCGCGCGCGACCCCTTCCTCAAGCTGATGCTCACCGGCTTCGCGTTCCTAATGGCGTTCCAGGTGTTCGTCGTGCTCGGCGGGGTCACCGCCCTGATCCCGCTGACCGGGCTGACCACGCCGTTCCTGGCGGCGGGCGGGTCGTCGCTGATCGCCAACTGGATCGGGCTGGGCCTGTGGCTGCGGGTGAGCGACACCGTCCGCCGCCCCGCTCCGGCGGCCGGCCCCGGCGAGGACCCCACCGAGGCGATGCGCCTGGAGGGGCCGGGCCGCCGGCCCCGGGGGGTCAGTCCCAGTACGCGCGCCACTCCGCGGCGCTGAGCCGGCGCGGGTCGCGGCCGTCGGCGCGGGCGCGCGCCTCGGCCGCGCGGACCCGGCCGTCGAACCGGCGGGCCGCCGCGCGCAGGTCCATCTCGGGGTCGCCGCCGGCGGAGCGCGCGGCGTGGACGGCGGCGAACAGGGGGCCGCCGGGCCCCCCGTCGTCGGCCACCAGGTCGGCCGGGACCCCGTTGCGCTCGGCCCGCTTCTGCAGCTCGTAGGCGAGCAGCGCCGCGGGCTGGCCGAACGGCACGCCGTCGAGCACCGAGGCGTCGCGGCCCCCGGCGGCGCGTTCGGCGGCCTTGATGTCCTCCCAGTTGGCGCGGACGTCGTCGGCGCCCGCGACCTCTACCCCGGCGAACACGTGCGGGTGGCGGCGGGTCAGCTTGTCCACGATGGCGTCCGCGACGTCGTCGATGGTGAAGCCGTCGGCGCCCCGCTCCTCGGCCACCCGGGCGTGGAACACCACCTGGAGCAGGACGTCGCCCAGCTCGTCGCGGAGCGTCGCCCAGTCGCCCTCCTCGATGGTCTCCAGCGCCTCGTACGCCTCCTCGATGAGGTACTTCGCCAGGGTCTCGTGGGTCTGCCCGGCGTCCCAGGGGCACTCGCGGCGCAGGACGTCCATCACCTCGACCAGGCGGAGCACCCGGTGGCCGGGCACGGGGCGGTCGTCGTTCATGCGTTCCCTCCGTTGTGGCGTGCGGCGGCGGGGGCCGCCCTCAGGTGCGGTCGGCGGGCAGCCAGCCGCCGGCGCGCAGCGCGGCCAGGGTCTCGGCGACCGACTCCTTCACCGCCCGGTCCTCGGTGCGCAGCACCAGTTCGGCGTCGTCCGGCTCCTCGTAGGGGTCGGACACGCCGGTGAACGCGGGGATCTCCCCGGCGCGCGCCTTGGCGTAGAGGCCCTTGCGGTCGCGCGCCTCGCAGACCTCCAGCGGGGTGGCCACGTGCACCAGGAAGAAGTCGCCCCCGGCCTCGCGGGCCATGGCGCGCACCTCGGCGCGGACGGCGGCGTAGGGGGCGATGGGCGCGCACACCGCGACGCCGCCGTGCCGGGCGATCTCGGCGGCGACGTAGCCGATGCGGCGGACGTTGAGGTCGCGGTCGGCGCGGGAGAACGTCAGCCCGGCCGACAGCATGCGGCGCACCACGTCGCCGTCGAGGAGGGTGACCGTGCGCCCGGAGCGGCGCACCCCCTCGGCCACCCCGCGCGCCACCGTGGACTTGCCCGACCCCGACAGGCCGGTGAACAGCACCACCAGGCCGCGGCGGGTGCGGGCGGGGCGCAGCCGGGCCAGCTCGGCGGCGACCCGGGCCGGGGTGAACCAGGCGGGCAGGTCGCGGCCCAGGGCCAGCTCCTCCTCGACCTCGGCGTCGCCGGGTTCGGCGGCGGAGCGGTCGTCGGGCACCTGGTCCGCGGGCCGCCACAGGCCTTCGGCGGTGTCGTAGCGCCACGGCTCCGGGCGCAGCACGGGCACCGGCGCCCCGTCGAGCGGGGCGGGCGGCCCGGCGGCGGGGTCGCGGTCGAGCAGCACGTGGGTGGCGCCGTAGGAGCGGGCGACGTGCGCGGCCAGCAGGTCGGCGCGGTCGCCGGGCAGCGGGGCGTCGCCGCACGCGGCGGCCGGGGGCAGGGTGGCCACGACGAAGCGCGTGCGGGGCGGCAGCAGCGGCTCGGCGGCGAGCACGGCCGGCGCCATGCCCTCGTCGTCGAAGGGGGCGTCGATGAGGACGAGGACCTCGGCGCCCAGCTCCTCGGCCGCGGCCCGGACCTGGTGCAGCGCGCGGTGGTGCAGGGGGCGGGCGGTGACGACCGCCAGCAGCGGGCGGTCGGCGAACCCGCTGATCTCCCGCTGGCCGCGCGCCTCGGCCGGCGCCAGCCGCAGGTGGCGCAGGGTGCCGTACATCGACGGGCGGATGAACCGGACCTCGCCCGCCAGGCGGGTGGCCGGGCGGTCCGGCGCGGCCCCGGGGCCCGCGGGCGGGCCGGGCTCGGCCGACCACCGCTCGCTCACCCGCAGCTCCGCCAGCGGCGCCCCCTCGGGGTCGGTGAGGACGACCCGGTCGGCGCCGGCGAGGTCGTCGGGCACCGCCAGGGTGACCGGGACCGGCCACGGGGTGCCGTCGGGCAGCCGGCCCCCGGCGGCGACGGCCGCGGCCTCGGCGGACGTCATGAACCCGGGCAGCGGGTAGCCGCCGCTCAGGATCAGCTCCAGGTGCGCCAGCCCCACCGGGTCCGGCGCGAACACCGGCGCCCCCGCACCGCCGTCGCCACCGTCGTCGCTGTGGCCCCTGCCGACGCTCAATCCGACCTCCCGACCCCGCGCGCAACGTGCACCGACCAGCGTATGCCCGCCGGTGCGGGCGGTGGCGCGGCGGCCCGGCGCCCGCACCCCGGCGGGCGGGGCGCGGGCGGCCGGAACCGGCCGCGCGCGGGAACACGCGTCCCCGTCCGCGCGTTGCGACAGGTGATCGGACAGGACCTCGGACCGAGCACCGCCCGCCCCCCGCCCAGGGGCCGCAGGGGCACGCGTCACACCTGTGCGCAACGTGCCCCCGGAAGCGGCGCGGCGCATAGGCTAAGGGACGGGTGCGCCCCGCCCGGGTCGACCAACACGCCGAGCACCACGGGCCCGGCGGGACCACGGCGGGTGTCCACGGCGATCCCCCGCCCGGGTGCTCCGGGCGGCGGCGCCGCGCGTCCCCCGGCGATCGAGCGGAGAACACGGACAACGGACATCGGTGCGGCGGACGGGCCCGCGAACGGCCGCCCCGCCGGGCCCCGCGCGGACCGCTCCGCACGGCGGCGGCACCACCGGTACCACTGACACACGCCTCTGACTGGTGATATGAGCCTCTCTGGACTTCTCGGCGTCGTCACCGACGACCCCGCACTCAAGCAGACGATCGCCACCGCGCGCGGCGGGCGCGACCCGCGCCTGGACCTCGTCGCGCCCCCGTCGCTGCGGCCGTTCCTCATCGCGGCGCTCGCGGCCGACGCGCCCGTGGGCGCCGACCGTCCGGTCCTGGCCGTCACCGCCACCGAGCGCGAGGCCGCCGACCTCACCGACGAGCTGGGGTCGCTGCTGCCCGCGCACTCGGTCGCGCTGTTCCCCGCCTGGGAGACCCTGCCGCACGAGCGGCTGTCGCCGCGCTCCGACACCGTCGGGCAGCGCCTCGCCGTCCTGCGCCGGCTCGCCCACCCCGACCCCGCCGACCCCCTCACCGCGCCGCTGCGGGTCGTGGTCGCGCCCGTGCGCGCGGTGCTGCAGCCGCTGGTGGCGGGCCTGGGCGACCTCGCCCCGGTGCGCATCCGGCCGGGCGACGAGGCCGAACTCGACGACGTCGTCCGCGCCCTGGTCGAGGCCGGGTACGCCCGGGTCGACCTGGTCGAGAAGCGCGGCGACCTCGCCGTGCGCGGCGGCATCCTCGACGTCTTCCCGCCCACCGAGGAGCACCCGCTGCGCCTGGAGTTCTGGGGCGACCAGGTCGAGGAGATCCGGTACTTCCAGGTCGCCGACCAGCGGTCGATCGGCGACCGCTCGGAGTCCGGGTTGTTCGCGCCGCCCTGCCGCGAACTCCTGCTCACCCCCGAGGTCCGCGACCGCGCCCGCGCGCTCGCCGCCGAGCACCCGGCGCTGGCCGACGTGCTCGACAAGCTCGCCGACGGCCTGTCGGTCGAGGGCATGGAGGCGTTCGCGCCCGTGCTGGCCGAGCGCATGGAGCCGCTGTTCTCCTACCTGCCCGCCGGCGCGCTCATCGTCGGCTGCGACCCCGAGCGCATCCGCACCCGCGCCATCGAGCTGGAGGCCACCAGCCGCGAGTTCCTGGACGCGTCGTGGATCAACGCCGCCTCCGGCGGCGAGGCCCCCATCGACCTCGGCGCCTCCGCCTACCGGTCGATCGCCGAGGTGCGCGGCGACGCCGACGCGCTGGGCGTCCCGTGGTGGAGCATCAGCCCGTTCGAGGCCGGCGCCGAACCCGACGACGACGCCCCCGGCGGCACCGTCGAGCTCGGCGCGGCCGCCGCCGACAGTTACCGGGGCGACACCGAGCGCGCGCTCGCCGACGTCAAGTCCTGGCTGCACGACGAATGGCGCGTGGTGCTGCTGACCCCGGGGCAGGGGCCGGCCGAGCGCCTGGTCGCCATGCTCCGCGACGCCGGGCTCGGGGCCCGGCTGCGCGCCGACCTCCCCGACGCCCCCGAGCCGGCGGTCGCGACGGTCACCACCGGGCTCCTCGGGCACGGGTTCGTGTGGCGGTCGGTGCGCACGGTGGTCCTCACCGAGACCGACCTGGTCGGGCAGAAGTCCTCCACCCGCGACATGCGGCGCATGCCCAGCCGCCGCCGCGGCACCGTCGACCCGCTCCAGCTCAAGCCGGGCGACTACGTCGTCCACGAGCAGCATGGTGTCGGCCGCTACATCGAGATGGTCAGCCGCAGCATCCAGGGCGCCACGCGCGAGTACCTCGTCATCGAGTACGCCGCGTCCAAGCGGGGCCAGCCGGGCGACCGCCTGTTCGTGCCCACCGACCAGCTCGACGAGGTCACCCGCTACGTCGGCGGCGAGGCCCCCACCCTGTCCAAGATGGGCGGGGCCGAGTGGTCCAAGGCCAAGAGCCGCGCCCGCAAGGTCGTCCGCGAGATCGCCGGCGACCTGATCCGGCTGTACTCCGCGCGCCAGGCCAGCCCGGGGCACGCGTTCGCGCCCGACACCCCGTGGCAGCGGGAGCTGGAGGACGCGTTCCCCTACGTCGAGACCCCCGACCAGCTCGCCGCCATCGAGGAGGTCAAGCGCGACATGGAGCGGTCGGTCCCCATGGACCGGCTCATCTGCGGCGACGTCGGCTACGGCAAGACCGAGGTCGCGGTGCGGGCGGCGTTCAAGGCGGTGCAGGACGGCAAGCAGGTGGCCGTGCTGGTGCCCACCACCCTGCTCGTGCAGCAGCACCTGTCGACGTTCACCGAGCGGTACGCGTCGTTCCCGGTCACGGTCAAGCCGATGTCGCGGTTCCAGTCCGAGGCCGAGGTCGAGGCCACCCGCGCGGGCCTGCGCAGCGGCGAGATCGACATCGTCATCGGCACCCACCGGCTGCTGTCGAGCGAGACCCGGTTCAAGAACCTGGGCCTCATCGTCATCGACGAGGAGCAGCGGTTCGGCGTCGAGCACAAGGAGACGTTGAAGCGGCTGCGCACCCAGGTCGACGTGCTCGCCATGTCGGCCACGCCCATCCCGCGCACGCTGGAGATGGGCCTCACCGGCATCCGCGAGATGACCACCATCCTCACCCCGCCCGAGGAGCGCCACCCGGTGCTGACCTTCGTCGGGCCCTACGAGGAGAAGCAGATCGCGGCGGCCATCCGGCGCGAACTCATGCGCGAGGGCCAGGTGTTCTTCGTGCACAACCGGGTGGCGTCCATCGACCGGGTCGCGTCGACCCTGGCCCGGCTGGTGCCCGAGGCCCGCGTCGCCTACGCGCACGGGCAGATGAACGAGCAGCAGCTCGAACGCGTCATGGTCGACTTCTGGGAGAAGAACTTCGACGTCCTGGTGTCCACCACGATCGTGGAGTCCGGGCTGGACGTCCCCAACGCCAACACGCTCATCGTCGACCGCGCCGACACCTACGGGCTGTCGCAGCTGCACCAGCTGCGCGGCCGGGTGGGGCGCGGCCGCGAGCGCGCCTACGCGTACTTCCTGTACCCGCCCGAGAAGCCGCTCACCGAGACCGCGCACGAGCGGCTCGCCACGGTGGCCCAGCACACCGAGACCGGCGCCGGCATGTACGTCGCCATGAAGGACCTGGAGATCCGCGGGGCGGGCAACATCCTCGGCGCCGAGCAGTCGGGCAGTATCGCGGGGGTCGGCTTCGACCTGTACGTGCGCATGGTGGGCGAGGCCGTCCGCGAGCTGAAGGGCTCGCCCGACTCCGGCGAGGAGACCACCGAGACCAAGGTCGAGCTGCCCATCGACGCGCACATCCCGCACGACTACGTGCCGGGCGAGCGGCTGCGGCTCCAGGCGTACAAGCGGCTGGCGGGGGTCACCGGCGAGGACGACATCGCGGCGGCCCGCGAGGAGCTGGTCGACCGGTTCGGCCCGCCGCCGCAGCCGGTCGACAACCTGCTGGCGGTGGCCCGGTTCCGGGTGCTCGCCAAGAGCGCCGGGCTGACCGACGTGGTGCTCCAGGGCGGCCAGGTGCGGTTCGCGCCGGTGGAGCTGCGCGAGTCGCAGCAGCTGCGGCTGCGCCGCCTGCACCCCAAGGCCGTCTACAAGGAGACCACGCGCACCCTGCTGGTGCCGGTGCCCAAGGCGGGCGGGATCGGCGGCCGGCAGCTCCGCGACCTGGAGCTGCTCCAGTGGTGCACCGAGCTGGTGCGGGCGCTGTTCGAGCCCGCGGCCGCCCGGCGCTGACCCGCCGCGCGGCGCGCCCCGCACGGCCGGTGCCGCCGCGACCGCGTGCGTGAATCACCGTTCACGGTAAACCTTCGGGACGCCCAAAACGACTACCCTGGGTATCGTCGGCGCGACTCTCCGTGTCCGACGCCCCGTGTCGTGGCCGCCGTCGAAGGGACCTGCGCCGAATGGACACCTCCTCCGCACCGGATCTGCACGATTACGCGGACCTGCTCCGCCGCCGGTGGGCGGTCGTGGGCGGCGGCGTCCTCGCCGGGCTGTCCGCCGCCGCCCTCGGGCTGGCCGTGGCCCCGGAGTCCTACACGGCCACCACCGCCGTCCAGGTGCGGCCCACCGGGTTGGCGGAGCTGACCGGCGAGCGGGCGGGGCGCACCAACGGCGAGGTCAACCTCGACACCGAGGCGCAGATCGTCCGGTCCGCCCGGGTGGCCACGGCGGCGGCCGAACTACTGGGCAGCGGGGTGTCGGCCACCGAGCTGCGCGAGCGGGTCGAGGTCACCGTCCCGCCCAACAGCAGCGTGCTGGAGATCGGCTACCGCGCCGCCGACCCCGAGGACGCGCGGCGCGGCGCCGAGGCGTTCGCCGACGCCTACCTGACCTACCGCGCCGACCAGGTCGGCGCGCAGATCGACGTCCGCCTCGCGGCCCTCCAGGAGGAGGCCGACGCGCGGTACGAGGAGCTGGCGGGCCTCGCCGACGACGCCTCCCGGGGCAGCGGCGCGGCGCGCATGCGGGCGCAGGCGCGCCTCGACGCGGTGCAGAACGAGGTGTCCGACCTCAACGGCGACATCAACCCGCTGCGCGCGCTGCGCGACTCGGTCGTGCCCGGCCAGGTCATCACGCCGGCCACGGCCCCGGAGTCGCCGACCGCGCCGGTGCCCCTGCTGTGGCTGGGCGGGGGCGCCATGACCGGCCTGCTGCTGGGGCTGGGCACCGCCTACCTGCTCGACCGGGGCGACTCCCGGCTGCACACGGCGCGCGACGTCCGCCGCGCGGCGGACGCGCCGCTGCTGCTCGACACGGCGGCCGGGCCGGTCCCGGCGGCGGGGGCGGCGGAGCAGCGCGCCAACGAGGCCGCGCACACCCTGGAGGCCCGGTTGGGCGACGGGCGCCGGGTGCTGCTGGTGCCGGGGGTGACCCCGGGCCGCGCGGGCGCGGTGGCGGCGGTCGACCTCGCCGCGGCGTTCACCCGCATCGGCGCCGACGTGCTGCTGGTGTGCGCCGACCCGGACGACTCCGCCGTGCGCGGCCTGCTGGGGCTGTCCGCCGGGCCGGGGCTGGCCGAGGCGCTGGCCGGCGACGCCCCGGAGGCGCTGGAGTGCCGCAGCCCGCGCGTGCCGGGGCTGCGGGTGCTGCGGCACGGGCGCGGTGACGCTTCGGCGCTGCTCCAGCAGCGGGTGATGACCGACCTGCTGCGCCGGCTGCGCGGCACCGCCCGCTACGTGGTGGTGGCCACGGCCCCGGCGTCGGCGCGGGCCGACGCGGCGGCCATGGCGGCGGAGGCCGACGCGGTCCTGCCGGCCGTGGAACTGGGCGTCACCCGCAGGTCGGACCTGGCCGACACCACCGCCCGCCTGGCGGCGGTCGGCGCCCGGGTCCCCGGCCTCGCCGCCGTCGCCATCCCGCCCGCCGAGCCGCCCGCCCC
>NZ_BCRK01000140.1 GCF_001552555.1 Nocardiopsis trehalosi NBRC 14201
TGGCCGCGCCGCCCCGCCGACCCCGGCGGGACGGCGCGGCCGCCGGCATCGCCTACCGTGGAGGGGGACCGCCGCACCGGGCGGGCGCACCCCGCACCGGGCGGGCGCACCCCGCGCCGGGCGCGTCCGAGAACCATCGGATAGAGGTGGTGCGCGGCTCCGCTGACCGGGGGGTTGCGGATGGGCGGTGGACCGTCCGCAGGACTGTCCAAGACGTTCCACGACGCGCCGATGGCTGTCGTTGACGCTGTCCATCCGACCGGCTTACCTTCATTGTCGAAGGAACCCGCGGCGCACCCTTCGACCCCCCCTGTCAAACCGCCGTGGGCCGAGAAGCCGGAGGTTCGGCGTGGCGGTTACGAGCGGCAAGCAACAGACCTCCGCTCTCAGGCGAACAGCTATACGGCGAGCTGGAGAGCAGGGCCTGCTGTGCGAAGAGGACGTGGTGGCGCTGCCTATGGACGTCGGTTATCGCGGCCCCACGGCGTGTGCGGCCGCCGGAATCACCTACCGCCAACTCGACTACTGGGCGCGGACCCGGCTGGTCGAGCCCAGCGTGAAACCCGACGGCGGCGCCGGCGCGCCGCTGTACAGCTTCCGCGACATCCTGGTGCTCAAGGTCGTCAAGCGGCTGCTCGACACCGGCATCTCCCTCCAGCAGATCCGCACCGCGGTCGACCACCTGCGCTGCCGGGCCACCGCCGACCTCGCCCAGATCACCCTCATGAGCGACGGCGTCAGCGTCTACGAGTGCACCTCGCCCGATGAGGTCGTGGACCTGCTCCAGGGCGGGCAGGGCGTGTTCGGCATCGCCCTCGGCCGGGTGTGGCGGGAGCTGGAGGGGTCGCTGAGCGACTACCCCGGCGAGCGCCTGTCCGAGCCGCTGGCCGCCGACCCCCACCCCGCGGACGAACTCGCCCGGCGCCGCCGCGAGCGCAAGACCGGCTGACCGCGCGCCGCGCCCGCCCCTCCGGGCGCCGCGCCGTCGCCGTACCGGGCCGCCCCGCCCTCTGCCGCCCGCCGCCCCCGTGATCGAGTACGGTCGGGCGAGGGGCGCCGCACCCGCACCCGCCGGGCCACCCCGGTGCGCGGGCCACGTGCGCGTACCGTGGATAATGCAGTGATCGAACCAGGAGCAACCGGCCGCCGATACCGCGCGGGAGAGACCCCGGTCCGGGGCGCCGACGGGGCAATACTCCCCAGTAACCTCTCAGGCACAAGGGACCGCGCGGAGAAGGCCACTCTGGAGCGGTGGGCGTCGGCGCACGCCCGCGCCGCGGCCACGCGTGACAGAGGGGGAGACCAGAAGCCGCCGGCCCCGCCGGCCCGTGCGAGGAGGTCTCCATGCCGGAGCAGTCCCGTGAACGCCCCACCGCCGAACCCGCCCGCGGGTTCGCCGACCGCCACATCGGCCCCGACCCGGCCGAACTCGCCGAGATGCTCAAGACCGTCGGCTACGGCTCCACCGCCGAGCTGATGGCCGCCGCCGTCCCCGACAGCATCCTCACCGCGCCCGGCCGGCCCGCGCCGCTGCACCTGCCCGACGCCGCCGACGAGACCGGCGCCCTCGCCGAACTCCGCGCCCTCGCCGACCGCAACCAGGTCCTGACCTCGATGATCGGCCAGGGCTACTACGACACCACCACCCCGCCGGTCATCCTCCGCAACATCCTGGAGAACCCGGCCTGGTACACCGCCTACACCCCGTACCAGCCCGAGATCTCCCAGGGCCGGCTGGAGGCGCTGCTCAACTTCCAGACGATGGTGGCCGACCTCACCGGGCTGCCCGTCGCCGGGGCGTCCCTGCTGGATGAGGCCACCGCCGCCGCCGAGGCCATGACCCTGGCCCGCCGCGCCGGCCGCGCCAAGGGCAGCGCGTTCGTGGTCGACTCCGACGTGTTCCCGCAGACCCTCGCCGTGCTGCGCACCCGCGCCGAGCCGCTGGGCATCGACCTGGTCGTCGCCGACCTCTCCGAAGGGCTGCCCGACGCCGACGCGTTCGGCGTCCTCGTGCAGTACCCGGCCGCCAGCGGCCGGGTGGCCGACCCCACCCCCGTCATCGAGGCCGCCCACGAGCGGGGCGCCCTCGCCGTGGTCGCCGCCGACATCCTCGCCCTGACCCTGCTGCGCAGCCCCGGCGCGCTCGGCGCCGACATCGCCGTCGGGTCCACCCAGCGCTTCGGCGTACCCATGGGCTTCGGCGGGCCGCACGCCGGCTACATGTCGGTCCGCGAGGGCCTGCAGCGCCAGCTCCCGGGCCGCCTCGTCGGGGTGTCGGTCGACAACGCCGGCCGCCCCGCCTACCGGCTCGCCCTGCAGACCCGCGAGCAGCACATCCGCCGCGAGAAGGCCACCAGCAACATCTGCACCGCCCAGGTGCTGCTCGCCGTGATGGCCGGCATGTACGCCGTCTACCACGGGCCGCGCGGGCTGCGCGCGATCGCCGAGCGCGTGCACGGCCACGCCGTCCGCCTCGCCGACGCGCTCGCCGACCGCGGCCTGCCGGTGCTGCACGACGCCTTCTTCGACACCGTGCGGGTGCGGGTCCCCGCCCGGGCCGCCGCCGTGGTCGCCGCCGCCCGCGAGCGCGGCGTCAACCTGCTGCGGGTGGACGAGCACACCGTCGGGATCTCCTGCGACGAGACCACCGTCCCCGCCCACGTCGACGCGGTCCTCGCCGCGTTCGGCGGCACCGACGGCGGCACCCGCGCGGCGGCGGCCGGGCGCGGCGCCACCCTGCCCGAGGGGCTGCGGCGCGGCGTCGACTACCTCGACCACCCGGTGTTCTCCACGCACCGCAGCGAGACCTCGCTGCTGCGGTACATGCGCCGCCTCGCCGACAAGGACCTGGCGCTGGACCGCACCATGATCCCGCTCGGCTCCTGCACCATGAAGCTCAACGCCACCGCCGAGATGGAGGCCATCACCTGGCCCGAGTTCGCGCGGCTGCACCCGCTGGCCCCGCTGGACCAGGCGGCGGGCAGCGTCGCGGTCGTCCGCGACCTGGAGAAGTGGCTGGCCGAGGTCACCGGCTACGACGCGGTGTCGCTCCAGCCCAACGCCGGCTCCCAGGGCGAACTCGCCGGCCTGCTCGCCATCCGCGGCTACCACCGCGGCCGCGGCGACGCCGGCCGCGACGTCTGCCTCATCCCCAGCTCCGCCCACGGCACCAACGCGGCCAGCGCCGTCATGGCGGGCATGCGCGTGAGCGTGGTGGCGTGCGACGACGGCGGCAACGTCGACCTCGCCGACCTGCGCGCCAAGCTGGACAAGCACGGCGACCAGGTCGCCGCGATCATGGTGACCTACCCGTCGACGCACGGCGTCTTCGAGGACACCATCACCGAGGTCTGCCGCCTGGTGCACGAGGCCGGCGGGCAGGTCTACGTCGACGGCGCCAACTTCAACGCGCTGCTCGGCTGGGCCAAGCCCGGCGAGTTCGGGGCCGACGTCAGCCACCTCAACCTGCACAAGACGTTCTGCATCCCGCACGGCGGCGGCGGCCCGGGCGTCGGCCCGGTCGCGGTGCGCTCCCACCTCGCCGGCTACCTGCCCAACCACCCGGGTCAGCCCGAGGCCGGGCCCTACACCGGGGTGGGCCCGGTGTCGGCGGCGCCGTTCGGTTCGGCGGGCATCCTGCCGATCTCGTGGGCCTACGTCCGCATGATGGGCGGCGACGGCCTGCGGGCCGCCACCGAGGCGGCGGTCCTCGTCGCCAACTACGTGGCCAAGCGGCTGGAGCCGTACTTCCCGGTGCTCTACACGGGCGCGGGCGGGCTGGTCGCCCACGAGTGCATCATCGACCTGCGGCCGCTCACCAAGCAGACCGGCGTCACCAACGAGGACGTCGCCAAGCGGCTCATCGACTACGGGTTCCACGCCCCGACCATGTCGTTCCCGGTGGCGGGCACCCTCATGGTGGAGCCCACGGAGAGCGAGAACCTCGCCGAGCTGGACCGGTTCATCGACGCGATGATCGCCATCCGCGGCGAGATCGACCGGGTCGCCGACGGCACCTACGACCGCGAGGACAACCCGCTGCGCAACGCCCCGCACACCGCCGAGGCGGTCACCGCCGACGAGTGGACCCGCGGCTACCCGCGCAGCGAGGGCGCCTACCCGCTGCCGGAGCTGCGCGCCCACAAGTACTGGTCCCCGGTCGGCCGCATCGACCAGGCCTACGGCGACCGCAACCTCGTCTGCGCCTGCCCGCCCCCGGAGGCCTTCGAGGACTAGCCCCACCGGCGGCGCCGGTCCACGCGACAGCGGCCGGCGCCGCCGCCCCGCGCGGCGGAGGCCCGGTGCCCCGGCACCTTCCTAGGATGGGAAGCACGAGCGGGAACCCTCCCATTCGGCACTGCAACGTCATCGCTCCGTGACAGGATGTGATCGCCCATATGACCGAGCACGAGGAGCCGGAGATGACGATGCTCGCCGCCCGCTCTGCGGCCCCGTCCGCGGACTCGCCGGTGTCCGAGGAACTCTTCGCCGCGCTCGACGCGCTCAACGTGCCGCGCGGCTTCCGAGCCGAGATCCTGGACGGAAACCAGATCACCGTGTCGCCCTCTCCCGCAGGCAAGCACCAGCGCAACGTCCGCGCCCTCGATCGGCAGATCGTCCCCCATCTGCCCGACGGCTACGACAACGAGACGGCGCTGGAAATCCGCATCCCCCGCCTGCTGCGCAGCGTGATGCCCGACCTGTTCGTCGCGCCCGTCGAGGTGCTGGCCACCGACGACCACTGCATCCCGCCCGACGACGTCCTGCTGGTCGCCGAGGTGGTGTCCCGGGGCAACCCCGGCAACGACCGCGTCCTCAAGCTGGACGTGTACGCCCGCGCGGGCATCGACATCTACCTGCTGGTCGACCCGATCGCGGGTACCACCACGCTGTTCACCAACAGCGACGGCACCACCTACAAGGACACCGTCGTCCGCGACTTCGGCGAGAAGCTGGTCGTCCCCGACCCCTTCGGCTTCGACCTCGACACCAGCGCGTTCCTGCCCTACGGCACTCCGGGGGGATCGACGGCGTAAAGGCGGCCTTCGAAGTGGTGTCCGGCCGGGGACACCCGGGGCCGTGGCGGTGGGGGAGGGGGTGTGACGCGCTAGTCTCCGAGGGACACCGCCCGACCACGGCCGCGCGTCGGCGGCCCCCGGGCACCGCCCCCTGCTGGAAAGTGGCCCGTCATGACCGCGACGTCCGGAACCTCCACCCACGACGCCGCCGGAGACGAACCCGAGTTCGCGAGCCTGTGCGACCAGGCGCGGGACCTCGCCGAGACCGGACACCTCAAACGCGCGGCACAGGTCTACGAGCAGGTGCTGGAAGGCGGTTCGCGGCGCTACCGGGCGCTCGCCGCCCTCGGTCTGGCCGTCGTCCGGCACGACCTCGGTGAGACGGCCGCGGCGCGGGACGCCGCCCGCACCGCCATCGACACCGGCCACCCCGAGTACGCGCCCCGCGCCGCCTACCACCTCGCCCTGTCGTACGAGGGCGACGGCCGGAGCGCCGAGGCCGCCGACGCCTGGCGCACGGTGCTCGACGGCGGGAACGACCGCTACCACCCGGCCGCCCACCACGGGCTGGCCCGCATCGCCGAAGAGCGGGGCGACACCGCGGCCGCCGAGGAGCACTGGCGTCGGGTGCTCGGCAGCGGGGACCCCGACATCGTGCCCGAGGCGGCCCACGACCTGGCCGGCCGGCTGCTCGCCCGGGGCGACGTCGACGGCGCTGCCGAGGCCGTCGAGCACGGGCTCGCGGCGGGGGAGCACCCCGGTCTGCGGCTGCTGCTCGGGGCCGTGCACGTCGAGCGCGCGATCGCCGCGTTCGGGGCGGTCGTCGGCGGCGGCGGGGGCCGGGACGGCGCCGACGAGGGCCCCGCCGCCGACCCCGCCACCACGGGCACGGCGGTCGAACTGCTCGCCCGGCTGCTCGCCGTCCGCGGCGACGCCGAGGCGGCCGGACAGGTGTGGGAGGAGGGCCTGGAGCACCGGGGGGAGGACGTCGGGGCGGAGGTCCGCGCCCGGCTGCGCCGGGGCTTCCTCGCCCCCGATCCCGACACCGACGCCCCCGAACCCGGCGCGGCCTGGTGGGAGCCCTACGTCGAGGCGGCGGTGGCCCAGGACAGCGCGCCCATGCTCACGGGTGAGCTGTTCGTCGCGCTGAACGGCATGTACACCCGGATGGCGGTCGCCCTGGCGGGCAACGAGTCGGCCGCCGGGCTGCGCCGCGCCGCCGAGGAGGCGGTGCGCACCCCCAGCGCCTACGTGTGGGGGCGGTCGCTGCACGACGACTTCCGCGAGCGCCTCCGGATCGCGTCGGGCAGCCGCACGGACATCCTCCCCGCGAACTGGCCCGACCCCGAGTGACCGCCGGCGGGGGCGCGGGGACCACCCCCCGCCCCCACAGGCGGTGGTGACCGGCCCCCACGCGGAAGCAGACCGACGACGGGGACGGGGCGCCCGCCCCCCCACGTGGACACCGCGCGTGGCAATGGGCCGGCCGGCGGCGCGGTCCTCCCGCGTCCGTGCTCGTCCGTCCCCGCGCGGGCGGACGACCCCGCGCGCCGTCCGGGAAGCGGACCGCCGGTCGGCCCTTCTCGGTCATCGGGCGGGGAGCCTTGTGCCTCCACTACTTCGTGGTACTGTATAGCTGTACTCGTTGATACGGAGTACCGGAGGAATCGAAGGAGGTCGCGATGGACGACCTGAGGGAGATGCTGAAGGGCACGCTGGAGGGCTGCGTGCTGGAGATCATCGGCGGCGAGGAGACCTACGGGTACGCGATCACGCGCCGGCTCAACGACCTCGGCTTCGCCGACGTGGTCGAAGGGACCGTCTACACCATCCTGCTGCGGCTGGAGAAGGGCGGGCTCGTCACCGTGACGAAGCGGCCATCCGAGAAGGGGCCGCCGCGCAAGTTCTACGCGCTCAACGACGCCGGGCGGGCCGAACTCGCCCGATTCTGGGAGAAGTGGGAGTACCTCTCATCACGCATCGACAAGCTCAAGGAGGGCGGACGATGAACATCTGGACGGCCATGACGGGCAGCGACCTCACCCGGGAGTGGAAGGCGTTCGAGGCACGGGCCACGGCACTGCCGGCCGACCACCGGGCGGCCTGGGACCAGATCGTCGCCCACCTCTTCCCCTACGGGAACTTCACGGGCCGCAACCTCATGCCGATCGTCGACGGCGCCCTGGGGCTGCTCGAAGAGGCGGCGGCGGACGGGCAGAGCAGCCGCGAGGTGCTGGGCGACGACATCCCCGGCTTCTGCGCGGCCCTGGCCGGCGGCGAGGGCGCCCGCAACCACCGCGACCGGTGGCGCGAGCAGTTGAACAGGAACGTCGCCCGGAAACTGGGCCGGTAGGAGGCTGACGTGGGAATCCAGGACATCATCGAGGGCAAGCGGCAGTGGCGGGCGCACGTGGCGCGCGTGAAGGCGCTGCCGCCGGACTACCAGATCGTCTACAACGAGATGCAGAAGTACTACTTCAAGGTCGGACCGGTCGACCTGACGGAGGGCGACCTGCTGGGCGGCATCCTCGAATTCTTCGAGGAGGGCGCCGCGTCCGGAAAGGGGGTCCTGGACCTCATCGGCACCGACGTCGCCGCCTTCGCCGACGGGCTGATCAAGGACTCGCGCACCTACGCGGAGCTCTACCAGGAGTCCGCCGGCGGGCAGGCCGGCCCGGCCGGGAAGTGACACCCGTCGGAGCGGGGCACCGGCGTGCGCGCCGCCGGACCCCGGCCGGCGCGCGCGGGTGGCCCGGTCGCGTGCGGACCCCCGCCGCCCGCGCGGACGGCGCCGGGCACCGGCGGCTAGGTTGAGGGCATGCAGATCGACACGCCGCAGGGGCCGGCGCTGGTGGACGTCGACGCCCCCGACGGGGACGCCCGCTACCTCCTCGTGATCACGCACGGCGCCGGGGGAGGGGTCGATGCCGCCGACATCACCGCCGTGTGCGCGGCCGTGGTGGCCGGCGGCGGGGCGGCGGCCCGGGTGACACAGCCCTACCGGGTGGCCGGGCGGCGCATGCCCGGCTCCCGCACCGGTCCACAGGACGAGGCGTGGCGCGCGGTCGTCACCCGCCTGCGCGCGGACGCGCGGTGGGCCGGCGTTCCGCTCGTCCTCGCCGGACGCAGCAACGGGGCGCGGGTCGCCTGCCGCACCGCCGCCGATCTGGGCGCGGCCGCCGTGGTGGCGCTGGCGTTCCCGCTGCACCCGCCGAACAACCCCGACCGCTCGCGCGCGCCCGAGCTGCGCGGGGCGGGCGTGCCCACGCTCGTGGTCAACGGCGACCGCGACCCGTTCGGGGTGCCCGACCCCGGCGACGCCACCACCCTCCTGGTGCGTCCGGGGGAGCGCCACGATCTCGCCAAGGACCCGGGGGCGGTGGCCGAGGCCGTCGCCGACTGGATCCCCCGCCACCTGCCCTGACCGCCCCCTCCGGGGGTGCCCGATGCCGGTGCCGCCGTGCCGCCGTGCCGCCGTGCCGACGCGCGGCGGGCGGTCGGCGCTGGTCGGGCGGCCGGACCGCGGAACGGGGCTCAGGCGGGCGCGTCCACGCGGCCCGAGAAGTACAGGTAGAAGCCGCGCGCGGCCTCGACGGCGCCCCCGGCGTCGAAGAAGCCGCGGTCGCGCGCCGCGGCGTCCAGGGCGCCGGGGTCGTCGGCCGGGACGCGCCAGACCTCGGCCAGATGGGCGGCGAGCAGGTCCGGCCGCAGCCGGTGCACCGAGCGGTGCGGCGCCGACGCGGCGACGACCGCGTTCACCCGCCAGGCGGTCAGCACCGCCGCCGCGCTGTCGATGCCCGGGTCCAGCAGGTGGGCGGCCGCCGCGCCGGTGAACCGGGGATGGCCCGTCGACGGGAGCCGCGCCGACCGCACGAGCAGGCGGAGCAGGCGTTCGCGGGCGTCGTCGAGCGCCAGGTCCGCCGGGGTCAGCCAGTAGGCGGCCCGCGCGGGCGGCAGCGCCTCCAGGGAGAGGCCGCGTCCGCGCGCCACCGCGATGGCGCGGTCCGCCACCGACCGCGGCGCGGCGGCCGGGTCCGGCCCCGCGTCCGCCGCCGGGGCGGGTACCGGGACCGCCGACCCCGCGCCGGTGCGCGCCGTGCGGTCGGCCGGCTCCGGCGGGCCGGCGGGGGCGGCGTCGCCCGCGATCCAGGCCAGCACGTGGGCGCGCCAGCGCGCCGGGAAGCCGGGGTCGTACAGCTGCTGGTGCTGGAGTTCGGCGGCGACGGGCACCGGGCCGCCGGCGCCGCCCCGGGCGCGGTAGCGGGACGTCCACAGCCGGGCCTGCGGCGTCTCCCACGCCGTGTCGACCCACGCGCCGGTGTCCGGGGCGGGGAGCCCCCGCGCCACCGCCGCGAGCGCGGCGAGGGCGTCGGCGTGCTTCAGCCCCCCGCTGCCGGTGGTCGGGCCGTCCGGCCCCGCCCACCAGGCGCGCACCGCGGCGGGCAGGTCGGCCGCGGCCTCGGCGGCGCGGCGCAGCGCGGCGCCGCCGCGCAGGGGGTAGGGGATCGCGCGGGCGAGGGCGAGCAGCCGGTCCGCGTCGGCCCGGCGGAGCGCGCCGCACGCCACACCGTCGTCGAGCGCGCCGCGCACGTCCACCAGCGCCACCGACAGCGGGCGCAGGTCGTCCGGCGTGTGCGCGACGGCGACCTCGTCGTCGCCGTCGATCACGCCGTCGCGGTACATGGCGAAGACCCGCCCGAGGCCGACCATGCCGTAGGGGTGGAGTTCGGCGGCGCGCAGCGCCCCCATGCTCGCCGCGCCCGCCACGGTGACGCCGTCGGCGAGCAGCCGCAGGATCTCCTTGTGCCGCACCGGGGCGGTCGCGTGGAAGACGCCGTCCAGCAGCAGCACCGTGTCGCCGGGCCGCGGATCGAGGGTGAGGAGGTCGCCGTGGCGCACCGGCGGGTACCGGCGCGCGTCGGGGAGGACGGCGGCGACCTCGGCGGGGGTCGCGCTGGGGCCGTGGAACACGTGCACGGTCACGCGGCCGGCCCTCCCGCCGCCGGGCGCGCCGCGTTCCGGTCGTGGGTGTGCCGCATCCCCGGGCACACGGTCTTGACCACGGCGAACTCCGCCCGGTCGGCCAGGACCACGCGCATCGGCGCCGCGCCGGTCAGGTCGCGGACGAGGCGGGCCAGCCGGTCGGCCTCGGCGGTGTCGGTGTCGGCGGGCGGCAGGGTGCGGGGCGGCCGCACCTCCGCCCAGTCGACCGTGCCCCCGCCGGACGGCGCGGGGCGCGGGAAGTCGCCCGTGAGGTAGGCGGCGGCGCCGATGTCGTCGCGCGATCCGACGATCTGGGTGAGCCGCGACTGCGCGGCCTCGGTGAGCGCCCGGGACAGCGCGATCGCCGGATCGCCGTGCGCCCCCTGCCCGTGCACGACCGTCGACGCCAGGTCCTCGTGCCACACGCGGACCGCCGCGCACGGCACACCGGACCGGTTGGGCACGTCCTCGATCTCCAGCCGGCACCCGGCCGCGAGGATGCGGCCGATGAGGTCGGCGCAGTGGGGGTCGTCCACGCTGAGGGGGTCGACGCGGCGGCGGCGCTCCGGGGGAGCCCCGGCGACGGCGTCGCGCTCGATCACCTCGTACAGGGCGTGGACGGTGGCCTCGGCGACGGTGTTGCCGGACGCCAGGCCGTTGGAGGAGGTGGTCAGGCCGGGCACGTCCCAGGCGTCGGGGGCGGGGCCGAGGTCGACGGCGGCGCGGGGTACCGGTACCGGGGTGCCGTCCGGCAGGGCCGTGGCCTCGATCCAGTCCAGCCGGGTGTGCGGGGTGACCAGGTGGCCCTCGGGCCACTCCAGTTCGGTGACGTCGTAGGGCGGGTCCAGGTCGGCGGCGGGCACCGCGCGCAGCGTCGGGGCCGGCACCGCGTTCTCGGCGTGCCACAGCTCGATCGCCTCCATGGCGGCCGAGACGCGGGCCAGGACCGGGCCGGCGCCCTTGCCCTGGGAGACCGACAGTGTGGCGGCGAGCGGCCGCACCGACATCACCACGGGGATGCCGATCACGTCCAGGCCGGTGACGTCGGCGAGGCGCGTGATGCCGTAGTCCGCCAGCAGCGGGGCGATGGCGGCGTCCGTCTCCTCCGGCGGCCGGACCCGGTGGGTGCCGGTGAAGAAGACCTTGCGCACGTCGTCCCTCGGATGGCTCGGTGTCGTGTGGAGGTGGTGCGGCGGCGCGCGGGCGGGCCGCCCTTGGGCACGCGCCGACCGCCCGCCCGCCACGAGGGCGGACGGCGGGCGCGGACGGGGGCGCCGCCTAGCGGGGCGTGCCCGGCATGGCGTTGTCGGCGCTGTAGGCGGCCGGGGCGCGGTCGGTGAAGAGGGCGTCGATGCCGGTGGGGACGGCGGTCTCGTCGCGCAGGCCCGACCCCGGCAGGTGCGGCGTGTGGCTCTCGCCGCTGTAGTGCGTCGGAGCGGCGGGGGAGAAGAGGGCGTCGAGGTCGGTCGCTGTACGGGGGGCCATGTGCGCGTCCTGTCCGTGGAGGCCGGGGGGTGCGCGCCGCCGGTCCGGGCAGCGCGCCGACACCCTAAGGCAGACCGGGGCGCGGAACAAGATCACCCGCGTGGCCGCGCGGTGGCGGGGCGTGTCGCACCGGCGCGCCCGCGGGCGCGCGCGGTGGCTTCCGGGGCCGTCCGGGTCAGGCGGCGGTGCGGATGTCGGTGGGCCGGTGCGGGGCGATGACGCCGCCGTCGGGGAGCAGTTCCCCGGTGTCCTCGAAGACCACGACACCGTTGCACAGCAGGCTCCAGCCCTGCTCGGGGTGGCTGGCGACCAGGCGCGCGGCCTCGCGGTCGAGATGGTCGTACGGCGGACAGGCGGGATCGTGCTGGCACATGGTGTGCTCCGGTTCGGTCGTCGGTCATCGTGTCGCGGCGCGCGCGGCCGTTCGTACTCTAGCGCTCCAGTGGCCCTCGTCACACCGTTTCACATCCTCCGGGGATACGACGTCCCGCGACACGGCTTCGACCCGGTCCGGCCGCGTTACGGCCGGTTCCGGCCGACCGCCGAACCGGACGCGCCGCCGGCGCGTCAAAGGCGCGCCAGCACGTCCCGCGACAGCCGGTCGGCCCGCCGGACGGGTTCGGGCAGCCGGAACTCCGGGGCGAGCCGCAGGGTGAGCGCGGTCGCCCCCTCCAGGTCGGTGCGGTGCCCCACCGACACGTACACCGGCCGCACCCCGGTGCGGGTGCGCAGCGCCCGCCCCACCACCTCGCCGCCGTCCACCAGCGGCGTCCACGACCCCCGCTCCCCGCCCGGGTCCGGCGCCGCCCCCACGAACGGGGACTTGCCGACCCCGAACGCGGGCCGGTCGAGCAGCACCCCGAAGTGGCAGGCGAGCCCGAACCGGCGCGGGTGGGCCCGGCCGAACCCGTCGCACACGAAGACGTCGGGCACCGTGGACAGCGACGTCACCGCCTCCAGCAGCGGGGGCAGCTCGCGGAACGCGAACAGCCCCGGCACGTAGGGGAAGCGGGGCCGGGCGACGGCGGTCGCGGTGTCCACGACCTCCAGGGTGCGCGCGGACAGCACCACCGCCGCCGCCACCAGGCGGTCGTCGCCGGGGGCGTAGGTGACGTCGAGCCCGCACACCAGCTCCACCGCGTCGGCGTCGATCGGCTCGACGCGCACGCGCGGGGCGAGCCGCACCTGTTCGGCGCGCGCCTCCTCGGCGTCGGCGGGCCAGGCGGGGGAGGGGTCGGGAACGGCGGCGCTCATGGGGGCACACGGTAGCGGACGGCCGCCCGCGCCGGTCCGCCGATGCGGGGTCCGACGGCGGCACGACCCGGGGCGGCCGACGGTGCCCGGCGCGGCACACCACCGCGCCCGGCCGGACGCGCGTCCGCCGCGCGGCCGGCCCGGCGGCCGCCCCGGGCCCGCGCGGCGCCCCGGACGTCGACCGCGGACCGGCGCCCCGCTCGGACCGCCCCGCTCGGACCGCCCCGCTCGGACCGCCCCGCTCAGATCGCGCCGCGGCTGCGCCGCGCGGCGGGCCGACCGCGCCGCCCCGACCCGGCCAGGCCGCCCCGCTGGAACGCGCGCACCAGCTCCCCGCCGAGGTTCACCCCGGCGCCCAGCGCCAGCCCGATCGCCACCGCCTCCGACACGCTGAGCAGCCCGTCGACGGCGTGCCCCAGGGTGATCTCCAGCAGCCCCCGGTACAGGGTGCTGCCCGGCAGCAGCGGGGCGATCGCGGGGATGACGTAGGGCAGCACCGGCCGCCGCGTGCGCGTGGCCAGCCAGTGCCCCGCCATGCCGATGACGACCGCCCCCACCACCGTGCCCATGATCGGCGGCGCGTCGGCGGCGAACCGCACCGCCGCGTAGATCACCCAGATGAGCACGCCCATCACGCCGATGGCCGGCAGCATCCGCGGCGGCACGGTCAGCGACACCGCGAACGCCATCGCGATGCCCGCCGCGCCGATCAGCACCGGCAGCTCCACGCTGGTGCCCGCCGACGGCAGGTTGTCCAGGTCCATGTCGACGCCCAGCCGCACCGCCGTGTAGGCGACCGCGCCGACGCCCGACACGATCGCGCCCAGGGTGAAGAACACCTCCAGCAGCCGGGCCGTGGCCGACACGTAGCTGCCGCTGATGCCGTCCTGCAGGCTCGACACCAGCGGCCGCCCCGGCAGCAGCGCCATGATGTTGCCGGTGATGATCGCGCCCGCGTGCAGCCCCAGGCCGAGCTGGGCGCTCGCCCACAGCAGCGCCACCCCGATGACCGACGCCGTCACCGCCGCCGCCGTCATCTGGTAGAACTCCGCCACCCCGCGCCGCGCCAGGAACGCCGACGCGCGGTCGCCCAGCACGGTCGCCAGGAACGCGGCGGCGGCGACGATGAACTGGCCGCCGACCATGAGGCTCGCGCTGGAGGCGATGAGCCCGAACCCGGTCACGATGAGCCAGTTCGGGTAGGGCGGCCGCGCCCGCTTGATGGCCCGCAGCCGGGCCACCGCCCCCTCCAGCTCCAACTGGCCCAGCGCGGCGTCCTGCACGAGCGTGTGCAGCTCGTTGACCCGGAAGTAGTCGAGGGTGCGCCGCCGCACCACCCGTTCACCGGTGATCGGCGGGTGGTCGGGCCCCGGGTGCGTCGACAGGGTGAGCGCGGTGAAGGTGACCGACACCTCCGAGCGCGGCAGCTCGAAGGCGACGGAGAGGCTGAGCATCGCCTCGCTCACCGCCTCGGTGCTCTCGCCGCTGGCGAGCATCAGCTCGCCGACGCGCAGCACCAGGTCGATGGCGCGCGGGTCGGGCAGCTCGGCGGCGTCGTCGTCGAGGCCCTCGGCGTGCAGCTCGGACTCCCGAGCCGCGCGCCAGTCCCTCAGGCGGCTCAGCAGATTGGTCTCGTTCAGCGGGAGCGGCGGCGGGTTCTCGGCCATCAGCGGCTCTCGACACCTCCTCGGCGGGCGTGTGCGGCGTGCGGACGCGGCCGCACCCGCGGCGCGGCCACGCGGGAGGACGCCCGGTGCCGCCCGCGGGTTGGCGTCCGGCCCCGCCATGGGGCGGTGAGGTCGGTCACCGGCCCGCGTCCCCGCGCACCCCTACCCGCAACGGGCCCCTCGGACCCCGGACGGTCGCGGCCGGGTCAGTCGTCGGACTCCCCGGGGCGCACGATCCCGGTCTCGTAGGCGTGCACCACCGCCTGCACCCGGTCGCGCAGCCCCAGCTTGGTCAGCACGTTGCCGACGTGGGTCTTGACGGTGGTCTCGCTGACCACCAGGCGGCGCGCGATCTCGGCGTTGGACAGCCCGCGCGCCAGCAGCCGCAGCACCTCGCGCTCGCGCTCGGTGAGGATGTCCAGCCGTGTCGGGGGGCGCTCGCGCGTGGACGGCAGCTTGTCGCCGAACCGGTCGAGCAGCCGCCGCGTGATGGTGGGGGCGACGATCGCCGCGCCCTCCGACACCACCCGGATGGCGCCCACCAGCTCGTCGGGCGGCACGTCCTTGAGCAAAAACCCGCTGGCGCCCGCCCGCAGCGCCTCGACCACGTACTCGTCCAGGTCGAACGTCGTCAGCACGAGCACCCGCACCTGCTGCCCGGCGTCGGCCGCCCACGCCAGGATCTCCCGGGTGGCGTCGATGCCGTCCTTGCCCGGCATGCGGATGTCCATGAGGACCACGTCGGGCAGCAGCCGCTTGGCGGCGGCGACGGCGGCCCTGCCGTCGGCGGCCTCGCCGACGACCGAGACCTCGGGTTCCGACTCCAGGATGAGGCGGAACCCCGTGCGGAGGAGGGGCTGGTCGTCGACGAGCAGGACGCTGATGGGCATATCCCGATTGTGGCCGATCCGCCGCACCCCCGGGGCTCCGGCCCGCTCCCCGCCCCCGGCGGCGCTCACACCGGGGGACGCAGCGGCAGCCGCGCCCGCACCTCGAACCCGCCGCCCGGGCGGGGCCCGGCGTGCAGCCGGCCGCCGAACAGCGCCACCCGCTCGCGCATCCCCAGCAGCCCGTGCCCCGGCTCGTCGGCCGCCAACCGGTCGGGGTCGGGGCCGGCGCCGTCGTCCTCGACGGCCACGTCGACGGCCGACGCCTCGAACCGTAGGGTGACCACCGCCGACGCGCCCTCGCCGGCGTGCTTGAGCACGTTGGTGAGCGACTCCTGCACCACCCGGTACAGGGTGAGGTCCAGGCCGGGCGGCAGCACCGGCGGCCGGCCCTCGGTGCTGAGCTCCACCGGGATACCCGTCTCCGTCACCTGGCGTACCAGGTCGGCCAGGCCCTCCAGGCCGGGCTGCGGGTCGCGGTCGGGGTCGCCGGACTCGGCCGCCCGCAGCACCCCCACGATCCGCCGCATCTCCGACAGCGCCTGCCGGCCGGTCTCCTCGATCTCGACCAGCGTCTGGCGGGCCCGCTCCGGCGACCGGTCGATGACCCGCCGCCCCGCGGTCGCCTGCACCGTCATGACGCTCACGTGGTGCGCCACCACGTCGTGCAGCTCGCGGGCGATGCGGGAGCGCTCCTCGGCCAGGGCGGCGCGCGCGTGGGCGTCGCGGGCGCGCTCCAGCCGCTCGGCGCGGGCGCTCAGCTCGGCGACGTGGAACGCGCGCATGCGCACCAGCCGCCCCACCCACCAGGACGCCATGATCCACCCCAGGTAGACCAGGTAGGTCATCCACTGGGCCCCGTTGAGCTGGAAGCCCTCCGGGAACACCGGCGCCCCCACCGTGACGACGAGGTCGAGCACCACGCCCGCGGCCAGGCCGGCCAGCGCCCGCGCCAGCGGAAGGTAGCGGCCCACCGAGTACGCGGCCACCGCCGTCCCCGGGCCGACCACCCCCCACAGGAACAGGCCGGTGACGTCGCCGACGAACCCGCCGAGCACCAGCACCACCAGGGTGGTGAGCGGCAGGAACCGGCGCAGGGTGAGGACCAGCGCCAGGACCGCCCCCGCGAGGTGGCCCGTCGTCCAGATGTCGGGGAAGTCCGCCGGGGACTGCGACGCCGCCGCGCCGACCAGCGCCGAGTTGACCGCGATCGCCATGGCCACGGCGATGACGTCGGTGAACCAGGCCCGCGGCGCGGACGGCATCCACCGGCGGGCGGGCCGCCCGCCGGACGCGGGCCCGCCCGCC
>NZ_BCRK01000141.1 GCF_001552555.1 Nocardiopsis trehalosi NBRC 14201
TGGGCGCCCCGGCGTCCCTCGGCGGTCCCCGGCCCCGCCGCTACAGCGGGCGCAGTGATCCGGTGATGGCGGCGACGGTGTCCTCCGGGACGGCCTGGTCGCCCGCTGTATCGGTGTAGACGATGAGGGAGTACACGTCGTCGCCGGTCGGCGCGAGGACGGTCGCGACCGTCACCCGCGCCGCCTCCGGGTAGCACGGGCGCTCGGCGACCGCCGCCGTGGCCGTGGTGACGTGCCCCTCCAGGCCGTTGGCGGTGAAGGGCTCGGTCGCCCCGACCTCGACCTCGGCGGCCCCGCTGTCGTTGTCGTAGGCGGCCGACGCCCACTCTCCCGCGAGGAACCCGGAGAGTTCGGCGGTGTCCACGGCCTCGCCCGCGCCGGAGGTCCCGGCCATCCCCGGGGAGGGCGCGTAGTCGTAGCACGGCTCCTCGCGGGCGCCGAACTCGGCGGCCCCGCTCATGGCCACCCGCGGCGAGTAGCCGAACGGGGCGTCCGGGTCCTCCTCCTCGAACCCCGTGATGACCCCGGGGCTCAAGGCGAACCAGTCCGCCGGGACGTCGTAGGCGATACCGCGGTCCTCGACGGCGATGCCCTTCCACCCGTCGACGGAGGCCGCGGTCAGCGCCGCCTCGTCGTCGGCCGTGGGCGTCGACACCGGGACCGGGGTCTCCGACGGCGAGGCCGACGGCTCCGCGTCGGAGGCGGTCGGCAGGCCGGACGGGTCCAGGTTGCGGACGACCAGGACCGCGACCACCAGGGCGGCGACCGCGATCGCCCCGGTGACGATCCCGACGGCGACGGCGAGACCCCGCCCGCGCGGCGGCCGGGAGGGGACAGCGGGTGGCGGGGACTGCGGAGGAGGCCAAGTCACCCCGGTCAGACGCCACGGACCGGCCCCCCGGTTCCCCTCGTCGGCGCGGCTCCGGTGGCAGCGGGGGGCCCGCCGGCCGGCCCGCCGCGTTCACGCGGACGGGGCCGGTGTGGAGGTGGGGGTCCGGCCGGGCGCGGCGCGGCGGCCCGACCGTTGGTGGTGGGCCGGTCGGCGCGACGCGGGTGGTGGGTGGCCCCGGTCTCGCGGGGGCGGACGCGGAGTCGTCGCGGGCCGGGGCGGCACCGTCGTGGAGGTGTCGACATGGGGCGAGGGGCCGACCGACGCGGTCGCGGTGGTGGTCCGGCACGGTGCCGGCCCGGTCCTCGGCGGCGGCGGGTCCGGTCGGTGCGACGCCGGTGGTGTGCGCTCACCGGTCTCCGGCGGGCGGGCGCGGTGCCGTCGTGCAGCCGGGGTTCGCCCGGGCGGCACCGTTGCTCAGGGAAGAGGCCGTCGATGCGGCGGCGGACGCGGGCGGGCCACGGCGGGGCACGGGTGGAGTGTCCGGCAGTGGCGATTCGAGGCCGGCCGGCGCCGGGCGGGACCGTCGGTGGGAGCGGGGGAGGCGGGAGGCGCGAAGGGGCCGCCGGCCTCGCCTCCGCCCCACCGGCCCCGCCTTCGCCTTCGCGGACATGACATCTGTCATCGGCGCGGCGCGGAGTTGTCATCGCGGCGCCGGGAAGGACGCATCGCCGGGGCGTGACATCGCCGTCTACCAGGGCGGTCCGGGGCCCGCGAGAGTGTGGACATGACCTCGACACCACATGACACCACCGGCGCGGGACCGGCACGGGGGGCCGTGCGCGTACGCGCACGGGTGCGGCCCGCCCCCGCTCCGCTGCGGGTGTGGGGCACCGCTCTGGCCATCGGGGCCGCGGCCGCCGTGGCCGCCTACCTGCTGATGCCCGCCGGCGCCGCCCGCGCCGAGTTGACGGGCGACCCCGAGCTGACCGCGGCCGTCGCCGAGGCGATCGAGGGCCGCGAGGCCCAGGTGCAGGGGCTGTCCGTCACCGTCGTCGACGGTGACGAGACCCGCGCGGTCGTCGGTGGCACCGCCGACGGGACGGCCCCCATCACCGCCGACACCCCCTTCGAGACCGGATCGGTGTTCAAGGTCATGACCGCCATGACCCTCGCCGACATGGTCGAAACCGGGGACACCTCGCTCGACCGCACCCTCGGCGAGGTCTTCCCCGACGTCGCGTTCGCCTCCCCCGAGACGGCGTCCATCACCCTGGAGGAGCTGGCCACCCACCACTCCGGCCTGCCGCGCATGCCGCTGGAGACCGGCGGCGGCCTGGTGGAGGCCTTCACCTTGAAGGACCCCTACCGGGGCCTGCCCCCGCTGGAGGAGTCCCTCGCGTCCGCCGTCCCGCAGACGCGCGGCGAATGGGCCTACTCCAACTTCGGGTTCGCCGTCCTCGGCGAGGCGCTCGCCCGCGAGGCCGACACCCCCTACCCCGACCTGGTGCGGCAGCGGGTCCTCGCCCCCATCGGCATGGACGGGACGTTCATCCTCGGCGCCGGCACCGACGCCATCCCCGCCGGCGCCGCCCTGCCGCACAGCGAGGCCGGCGCCCGCGCCCAGCCGTGGCGGGCGGTGCCGTGGGCGCCCGCCGGCATCGGCACCTGGACCACCACCGCCGACATGGAGCGGTTCGTCCGCGCCGTCATCAGCGGGGACGCCCCGGGCGCCGCCGCCCTGGAACCCGTCCACGACGGCCCCGTTCCCGAGACCCGGCTCGGCCTGGCCTGGATGACCACCGACTTCGGCGACGGCGTCCGCCTGGTCCAGCACAGCGGCGGCACCTTCGGGTCCACCGCGTTCGTCGCCGTCCAGGACGACCGGGCGGTCATCGCCCTGTCCAACAGCATGCAGGTCGACACCGCCTACGTCGGGCCGCACGTCATGGGGGCGCCCGCCGTCGACTCCGTCGCCGAGGCCCCGCTCGCGGTCGCGCCCGGGACCGCACTGGCCATGACCCTGCCGCTCGTGCTGGTGCCCGCGCTGCTCCCGGTCGCGCTCATGGCCCGCCGCCGCACCCTCATCGGGCAGCGGCCCCTGGACCGGCTGCGCGTCGTCTCCATGCCGATCGGCGCCGCCGCCGTCCTCCTGGCGGCCCTGCGCACCGGGAGCTGGGTCTCCACCCCGCCCGTCGTGTGGGCGCTGGCGGTCGGGGCGGTCGCGGCGTCGGCCGCGGTCGGCGCCTGGTACTGGCCGCGCATCGCCGGCAACGCCGCCCGGTTCCGGTGGCTGCACGCGGCGCTGTTCGCCGTGTCGGTGGCCGCGTCGGTCGCGCTCGGCGGGGTGATGGTGGAGGCGCTGCTGGCCGCCGGCCGCTGACCCCCGCGAGGGTGGGGCGGGGCGGGCCCCGCCCCGCTCCCGTCAGCCCAGCCGCGCGCACACGTCGAGCAGCCGCTCCCGCAACGGGGCGGCCCGCTCGGCGAAGGACCGCTGCGCGGCGGTGTACTCGGCCTTGCCCTCGGGGGTCTCGATGCGCACCGGCGCGTACCCGTGGTCCGCCAGGTCGTAGGGGGAGGCGCGCATGTCCAGCTCCCGGACGTCGCGGGCCAACTCGAAGCAGTCCGCCACCAGCTCCCCCGGCACCGCCGGCCCCAGCTTGTACGCCCACTTGTAGAGGTCCATGGTGGCGTGCAGGCACCCGGGCTGGTCGAGCCCGACCTGGTCCTCCCGGGTCGGCCGCAGCCGGTTCAGCGGCCGGGCCTCCGGGGTGAAGAACCGGTAGGCGTCGAAGTGCGAGCAGCGGATGCGGTGCCGCTCCACGACCCGGTCGGTGCCCTCGGCCCCCAACCGCAGCGGGATCGACGCGTGCCGCACGTCGGACGGGTCGAGCCGGTACACCATCGCCCACTCGTGCAGCCCGAAGCAGCCCAGGTGCGGCGGACGGGCCGCGACCGCCCGCAGCAGCGACGCGACGAAGGCGATCGTGCGGCCCCGCTCGGCGGCGAACGCCGCGGTGTCCAGGGTGGCGCCGCGCACGGTCCGCCCGGCCGCGTCCACGGCGTCGACGTCGCGGTACCAGCGGGCGTCGGGCCGGTCCGCCGCCGCGGCGCCGGCCAGGACCGCGCCCACCCCCGGGTGCCACCGCCGCAGGTGGGCCGGCTTGTGGCTGTAGTAGGTGAACAGGAAGTCCTCGACCGGGTGGGCGACGCGCTCCGCGCGGCGGCGCAGATGGCCCGCCAGCAGCGCGTCGACGCGGGCGTGGTGGCGGGCTTCGCGGTCGCGCCAGGCGCCCGGGTCGAGCACGGGGCCGGGCGCCGCGCCGGTCGAGGTGTCCGTTCTCATCACCCTCCAGGGTAGGACGGGCGCGGGGCTGCCGCGGCGCGGGACCACCGTCGTCCACAGGCCGGGGAAACGGGTGGCGGGCACGTGCGCCGGGGTGCTCTCCTGGAGGTACGAGGAAGGCACCGCACCGGCATCCGCCCCGCGCCCCGCGCCACCGCCGATCGATCCCGGCCCTTCCCCTTCCGCACCGCCCGCGCCGCGCGGGCGGCCACCGCGTCGAAGGGCAGGCCCGTGTACCCCATCGTCATCACCGTGGTCGGCAACCTCACCCGCGACCCCGTCGTGCGGTTCCTCGCCGACGGCACCCCCATGTGCAGCTTCACCGTCGCCACCACGCCGCGGTTCTTCGAACCCGCGGCGGCGGCCTGGCGCGACTCCCGCCCGGTGTTCCTGCGCTGCTCGGCGTGGCGCCGCTACGCCGAGAACATCTCCGCCACCCTCGGGCGGGGCATGCGGGTCATCGTCACCGGCGAACTCCGCCGCCGCCGCTACACCACCCCCGAGGGCGCCCTGCGCTCCATCGCCGACCTCCGGGTGCACGAGGCCGCCCCGTCCCTGGCCTGGGCGGTGGCCCGGGTGGCGCGGCAGGCCCCCGGCGAACCCCCGCCCATGGCCCTGCCCGCGCCGGCCGTCCCCGGCCCGGGGCCGGCGCGGCCGCCCGCCCCGGCCGGCGCCGCCGGCGACCCGCCGTTCTAGGGGCGGGCCGGTGTCAGTTCGTGTGCTGGATCGGCAGGTGCCGGCCCAGGTAGCCGATGTAGATGCGGTTCGTCGTCTGGGGGCCCAGGTGGGGATAGAAGTACAGGCGGGGGCAGATCCCGTACTCCGTGTCGAGCTTGATGTGGGCGAACATCGGCACCTCGCCCCGGGGGTCCACCTCGGCGGGCACCTTGAACACCCGCTTCTCGCTGAGCTTGTCGCGGTTGCGCACGTGCTCGCTCTCCTGCGCGGCCAGCCGGCGCACCGGGATCGCCCGGTAGCCGTCGGGCGGCTCCCGCAGGTACGCGTGGAAGCTCAGGCCGCTCTCGGGGTGCTCCAGCTGGTAGCGGGCGTAGTCGTCCAGCGCCAGCAGCGCCTCCCAGGCGCGCGCCACCCACAGGTTCTCCTTGCGGCTGCCCGTCAGCTCCCGCACGGTGTCGCGGTCCTCGATCGTGAAGAACAGGTGCGGGAACCAGAAGTCGTCGGTGATCCGCTCCAGCAGGTCCTCCACCTTCTGCGGCGGCCGCTGCCGGGGGTCGGGCGGCACCTGCTCCGCCGCCAACCGGTACAGGCCCTCCTCGTGGATCCGCCCGCGCAGCCACGACAGCTCGTGGCGCGCCGCGTGCAGCGCCTCCCGCGCGGCGTCCAGCTCCTCGGTCAGCTCCGTCAGCTCCGCGGCCAGACGCTCGCGCTCGCGCGTCAGCTCCGTGGTGCGGGTCGTCAACCGCCGTGCCTCGGTGCCCAGCCGCTTGGCCTCCAGCGCCTTGTCCGACAGCCGACCCTTCAGCAGCATCACGATCTCGGTCACCTGCGGCGACGCCGACATCAGCGGTGTGGGCCGCGACGGCACCGTGGGGTCGGAGTCCTCCTCCTCCTGGATGAACACATCGATCTCCTCCTCGTTGAGGAGCGAGTCGATGTCGCGCAGGGCCGGCGGCAGCGGCGAGTCCAGGGCGTTGTCGCGCACCGACCGCGCCAGCGCCAGGCTCACCCACGCGCGCACCCGGGCGCCGTCGCGCGCGGAGTCCAGGGTGTGGGCGCTCATCCGCGGGTGGCGCAGCGCGTCGGAGGCGTCGCTGAACACCACGCGCGGCAGGAACGTCCGCACCCCGCCGTGCGGCACGTCGAACCCGTGCGGCAGCAGCGCGTCCACCTGCTCCTGCGCCGCGGCGTCGAGCACGTACCCCGCGCACATGCCGGTCGACCGCGACAGCACGCCCGCCATGGTGTCGCGCCACCCGGCCACGGTCATGTCGGCCGGCGGCGTGCACACCACCACCGCCAGATGGCGGTCGGGGTCGCCGATCGAGTCGATCAGCGCCTGCACGGCGCCGTCCTCCTTGCCGCGCACGATCAGCGGCTCGGCCGGCAGCCGGTGCCCGCCGTCGAACCCCGGGACCGCGTCGAGCAGCATGCGCACCGCGTCGGGCGGGGCGATGTCGAGCCGCTCGTTGCTCACCAGGTCGCTGCGCGGATCGGCGGTCATGTCGATCCAGATGTAGCGGTGGGCCAGCCGCTGCGGGTCCGACACCGCGGTCACCGTGGTGCGCCACACCCCGTCGGCCTTGTCCGACTCCGTGGTCAGCCTGAGGAAGCTGATGTCCTCATCGCGGTTGTCGTGGCGCAGCACCATGGCGCGCGACCGCTTACTGAGCTCATAGGCGCCGGAATGGGTGAACGACACCCGGGCGCCCGCGGTGCCCCTCCTGCTCAGCCATTCCGAGAGGACATGGGTGGTCGAGGCGATCACATCGTGGTCCTGGGGGACGGTGACGATGCTGCGGTAGACGAGGGACACTCCTGCTCTCCCGGTGGGTCACGAGATCCGGAGGGCCTCGGAGCGGTCTGGCCTGGGATGTGGTCGACGGCCCTCATCGACCACTGTGGCCTAACCCGGGCGGATTCGCCAGACGCGATCGAGGACCGGGGGTTGGTCGCCGGGCCGCCGCTCACCTCCGCCGGGGCGGTACCCGCCGGCGAACCGCCCCGCCGCGGGTCGGCCCCGCGGCGGGACGGCGCACCCAAGCGCCAGGTCAGGGCATCAGCAGGTGCCGGCCCAGGTGCACTCCAGCTCCGACTCCGACTCCGGCGCCTGCTGGCGCAGGGTCGACACCGACGGCGCCGCGGCCACATCGGTCCGCGAGAACTCCGCGAGCCGCACCGCGATGGCGTCCTGGACGGCGCGCGGCGCCGCCCCGGTGTAGTCGTTGTTGATCACCGCGAACGCCAGCTCCTCGCCGTCGGCGGTGGTCACGTACCCCGACAGGGCCGAGGCCCCGGTCAGCGACCCCGTCTTGGCGTGCACGTTGCCCTCGGCGGCGGTGCCGTTCATGCGGTTGGCGAGCGTGCCGCCCACCAGGCGGTCCTCGGCCCCGGCCACCGGCAGCGACGCGTACCAGGCGTCGTGCCACGGCTCGTCGCGCGTGGCCTCCAGCACATCGATCATCGTCGACGCGGCCGACACGTTGCCGTGCGACAGCCCCGACCCGTCCACCAGGTCGGTCGCGCCGTGATCCGCGCCGATCCGGTCCAGGGCCGGCCCCACCTGCGCCAGCCCGGCCGCCCAGCTGCCCTCGCCGGTGGTCTCGGCGCCCATGGCCTTGACCAGGATCTCGGCGTGCATGTTGTTCGACAGCTTCATGAACGGTACGAGCAGCTCGTCCAGCTCCATGGACTCCCGGTCGGCCACCTCCTCGGTGTCGCGCGGCACGGCGCCGCGCTCGATGTCACCGTGGATCTTCACCCCGTGGTCGGCCAGCGCGTCCGCGAACAGGTGGACCGCGTGGGCGGTGGGGTCGTCGACCGTGCGCAGGGTGGTCACCTCGGACCCGCCGGTGGGCAGCGAGCCCGTCGCCGTGAAGTCGTTGGTGCCGTCCGCGCGGGTGATGGCGAACGACCCGGTGCTGTCGGCGGCGCCCGTGGTCACCTGGTTGTCCAGGGCCAGGTTGTCCGTCATCGGGTCGAGCTCCACCGCGGCGGGGTCGCCCTCGGCGGCCCCCGGGACGGCGCTGACGTTGACCACCCCGGTGTCCAGGTCGTCGTTGGCCGCCACGGTCAGGGCCGAGATCTGCGCCGCGTAGTAGTACGGCGCGTCGGTGGGGTCCCAGGCGGCGTTGTAGCGGTCGTCGTCGAACCAGGTGTCGTCGGCCACCAGGTCGCCGGTCACCTCGGTCACGCCCTCCGCCGCCACCTCGGCGGCCAGGGCGTCGAACGCCTCGGGCGTGAGGCCCGGGTCGCCCGTTCCGGCGAGGTAGAGGTCGCCCTTGACCGTGCCGCGGACCGGGTCGCGGTCGGCCGCCACCGTGGTCTCGAACTGATAGTCGGGGCCCAGCACCTCCAGTGCCGCGGCCGACGTCAGCAGTTTCACGTTGGACGCCGGGACCACGGGGGTGTCGGCCTCGGCGGAGTACAGCACATCGCCTTCGGTGAGGCTCCGCACCACCACGCCCGACAGCGCCCCCTCCAGCGCGGGGTCGGCCAGCAGGGCGTCGATGTCGGCCCGGAGGTCGGCTGCGCCGTCGGCGGTGTCGGCGGCCGCCGGGGCGGCCAGAGGCGAGACCAGCGCGGCCGCCGAGACGACGGTGAACGCCAGCCTCCGCAGCCCGGGTCTCGGTCTTTCGGGAGCCAACAGCAGCTCCTTTCCTCGTGGGACGGTCGAGAGCGGGAACGCCGCGCAGGCAGACGTTTCCGAGCCGCAATCTACACCGTGCGCGTTCACGCCGACCCGGCCCGTGGTGGCCGAACCCGTGGTCCGGGTGGAGACGGCAGCCTTGTGACGCTAGTCTCATCGGACGCGCTTATCCCCCTGACCACAGCGTTCGTGAGGCCGAGGATGACGGATCAAGACGGCGGCGCCTCCGGCGCGTGCCCCTGGCACGCCGAGGCCGTGCCGCTCTACGAGACGGTGAACGAGCCCGACCGCAACCGGGTCTGGGACGCCCTGCGCTCCCGGTTCGGGCAGGTCGCGCCGGTACTGCTCGAACCCGACCTGCCCGCATGGCTGCTCCTCGGCTACGAGGAGAACCTGGAGGTCATGCGCGACTGGGGCACCTATTCGCGGGACACCCGGCGCTGGAACGAGATCCGCGACGGCCGCCGCAAACTCGACGCCGGGCTGCGCCCCGCCATGGGCTACCGCGCCAGCGCCCTCTACGCCGACGGCGCCGAGCACGCCCGGCTGCTCGCCCCCATCACCGACGCGCTGGGGCGGCTCACCGACACCCGCATCCGCACCGACATCACCGAGGCCGCCGACCGCCTCATCGACGACTTCTGCGCCGAGGGCCGCGCCGACCTGGTGGCCGACTACGCCGACCTGCTGCCGGCCCTGCTCATGAACCGGTTCTTCGGCCTGGAGGACACCTACGGCTACGTGCTGGGCGAGCTGTCCGGCATCATCTGGACCGCCGACGGCGCGCGCGGCGCCGACGCCGTCGTGCAGCTCCGCAACTACTTCGCCGGCCTGGTCCAGCACAAGCGCGCCCACCCCGGGCCCGACCTCACCAGCTGGATGATGGCCCACCCCACCGGGCTGACCGACGCCGAGGTCATCGACCAGCTCGTGCTGCTGTCGGGCGCGGCGCAGGAACCCACCGCCAACCTGCTCGGCAACGTGCTCCGGGAACTGCTCACCGACCCCGAGATCGCCCGTGAGTACGCCAGCGGCGGGCTGCTGCTCGACGAGATCGTCAACCACGTCATCTGGACCGAGCCGCCCATGCAGGTGCTCTCGGCGCGCTTCCCCACCCGGGACGTCGTCATCGA
Source organism: Nocardiopsis trehalosi NBRC 14201 (assembly GCF_001552555.1). Lineage (GTDB taxonomy): Bacteria > Actinomycetota > Actinomycetes > Streptosporangiales > Streptosporangiaceae > Nocardiopsis_B > Nocardiopsis_B trehalosi. The sequence goes on from NZ_BCRK01000141.1 coordinate 9,636, forward strand.
CGGCACCCCCGTCGCCGAGGGCGAACCGCTGCTACTGGGCTTCGCGCCCGCCCACGCCGACCCCCGGCTGGGCCGCCCCGACGACGACTCCGGGTCGCCGCTGCCCTCCGGGCACAACAGCGCCCACCTCACCTGGGGGGCGGGCGAACACCGCTGCCCGGCGCAGTCGCTGGCCCGGCAGATCGTGGGCATCGGCATCGAGCGGTTGCTCGACCGGCTGTCCGGCGTCCGGCTCGCCGTCGACGCCGCCGAACTCCGGTGGCGCCCCGAACTGATGTCACGCGGGCTGGCCGAGCTGCCCATCGAGTTCACCCCCGTCGACCCGCCGGTCCGGCACGTCGAGCGGCCGGTCGGACCCGACGACGGCCCGGCCGAACCCGAACCCGAACCCAACGACCTGCTGCACCGCGTCATGCGGTGGTGGCAGGGCAGCGGGCGGCGCCGCCGCCCCTGACCGCCGCGCCCCTGACCGCCACCCCGCGCCCGGCCGGCCGCGGCCGCGCCGGTTCGGCCATACCGTCCGCCGCCGTGCGCCGAACTGGACAACGACGGTTCCGGGCGCGGGCACTAGCGTCGCAGCCATGTCTACGCGTCCGTTTTGGCTGGCCGGAAATGCCGCGACCGGCGACAGCGAGCTGGTGGTGACCAACCCCTACACCGGGGAGACCGCGGGGACCGTCGCGGTGCCCTCGGTGGAGCAGATCGAGGAGGCGGTGGCCGCCGCGGACGCCGCCGCCCCCATCGTCGCGGCCCTGCCGGCGCACGTCCGCGCCGAGGCCCTGGCGCACGTCTCGCGCCGCCTGGCCGAGCGCACCGACGAGATCGCCGGCCTCATCACCGCCGAGAGCGGCAAGCCCATCACCTGGGCCCGCGGCGAGGTCGGCCGCGCCGTGTCGGTGTTCCGCTGGGCCGCCGAGGAGGCCCGCCGCGACAGCGGCGACCTCCAGCGCCTCGACACCGACCCCGCCGGCACCGGCCGGATCGCCCTGGTGCGGCGCGTCCCGCAGGGGCCGGTCCTCGGCATCTCCCCGTTCAACTTCCCGCTGAACCTGGTGGCCCACAAGATCGCCCCCGCGGTCGCCGTGGGCGCGCCCATCATCCTCAAGCCCGCCCCCGCCACGCCCATGACCGCGCTGGTGCTCGGCGAGATCCTCGCCGAGACGGACCTGCCGGCGGGCGCGGTGTCGGTGCTGCCGATGCCCAACGACCGCGCCGCGTCCCTCATCACCGACCCCCGGCTGCCGGTCATCTCCTTCACCGGCGGCCAGTTCGGGTGGGAGCTGCAGCGCCGGGCCCCGCACAAGCACGTCACCCTGGAACTCGGCGGCAACGCCGCCGCGGTCGTCCTGCCCGACGCCGACCTCGACTGGGCGGCCCGCCGTGTCGCCCTGTTCGGCAATAACCAGGGCGGCCAGGTCTGCATCGGCGTGCAGCGGGTGATCGTCGACGACCTGGTGTACGACGAGTTCGTCGGCGAGCTGGTGCGCCGGGTGCGTGAACTCCGTACCGGCGACCCCGCCGACCCGGCCACCGAGGTCGGGCCGCTCATCGACGAGACCGCCGCGGTCCGCGTCGAGGCGTGGGTGCGCGAGGCGGTCGACGCCGGCGCGACCCTGCTCACCGGGGGTACGCGCGACGGCGTCTCGGTGGAGCCGGCCGTCCTGGCCGACGTCCCCGACGACGCCCGCGTCGTCCGCGAGGAGGTGTTCGGCCCGGTGCTGGTGGTGCAGCGCGCGAAGGGGGTCGACGACGCGTTCGCGAAGGTCAACGACAGCGACTTCGGCCTGCAGGCGGGGGTGTTCACCCGCGACCTGGAGGTGGCGTTCCGGGCGCACCGGGAACTCCAGGTGGGGGGCGTGGTCATCGGGGACGTCCCGTCGTTCCGCGCTGACCAGATGCCCTACGGCGGGGTGAAGAAGTCCGGCACCGGCAAGGAGGGGGTCGCCGCGGCGATGCGGGACCTCACCTACGAGCGGGTGCTGGTACTGACCGGGGTCCAGCTCTGAGCGGACGCCGGCACGCGGCGGGCCGGGGAGGCGCCCCTTCCCGGCCCGTTCCCCTTCCCGGGCCGGCCGGCGCCGCGGCCCACCGGGCCGGGCGCCGGGGCCCGGGCGGCGCCTACAGCGCCACCGCGCGGTCGTAGAGCTCCCGGGCGGCGTCGCCCAGGGTGGGCCCGTACTGGGTGCGGGAGTCGTCGGCGTACTTGAAGCTGACGACCGAGGTGACCGTGCCGGTGCCCGACGCGGTGTCGAAGTCGGACAGCCACGGGCCCCCGCTGGACCCCTCGGTCATGGAGCACCGCATGCCGTTGGCGGTGGTGCCCCCGGTGTCAGGGGTGGTGCCGCCGGAGCAGTAGTGCAGGTGGCGGCCGTTGTAGCCGCCGGACGACGGGTACCCGAACGCGTACGTGGGGTCGCCGGGGGTGCGGTCGAACGCGATCCGCTGCGACCCGGTGCGGTCCTGCACGTGCTTGCCGTCGGCGGTGTTCAGCACGGCCATGCCGAAGTCGAAGCTGTCGTCGGCGTCGCGGGACCACTCGGGAGCCACGAGGAGCTTGCGGGCGGTGTAGCGGCCGTAGGGTTCGGCGCCGTCGTCGTAGCCGGGCACGAACGTCCAGTTCGTCCCCCAGGAGCCGGTGCCGTCCTTGAGGCAGTGCGCGGCGGTGACCACGGTGTCCTTGTTCCGGGCGGACACCACGGAGGCCGAGCAGGTGAAGTCGCGGCCGTCCATGGTGAGGAACACCCGGCCGGTGGTCCGGGCGACCTTGCCGCCGCCGGTCCAGCGCTCGCCCGTGCTGTCGGGGCGCGGCGCGGCCTGGGAGCGCGTGGGGTCGGCGGGGGCGAGGGAGTCGAGGACGCCGCCGAGCAGGCGGCCGACGGGTTCGGCGTCGGCCATCCGCTGCGGGGTCCAGTAGGCGAGGACGTCGCTCTGGTCGTCGGCCCCTGCGGCGGTGTGCACGATCGCGTCGGAGGGCGTGGAGGCGGGGGGCGCGGCCGGCCCGGGCGCGGCGACGGCGGACGGCGCGCCCACCAGCGCGGCCGCCATCAGGGCCAGTGGGCCGAGGAGTGTGCGGGCGAGAGTCATGGCGAGATCATGCCATACTTTGCGTCACCGAATGACTACTTTATGTGCGCGCCGCAATGCCCGTCGCCCGCCCCACGTCGCCGGTCGGCCCACCCTCGCACGTCGCGCATCGGGCACCGGCGGTGCGGCTCGCCGGCCCGAGATCCCCGGCCGGGCCAGTGGGCTCCCGCGTGTCGACGGTCGTCCTATGGGGGTGGATCGGTCACGGGTCGTCCGGGGCCGCGGCGACGGGCGCAGGGGGGCGCCGCCCTGGATCGGCGCAGCGGGCGCGAGGGCGCCTGGAATCCTCTGCTGCCGACCGGCCCCGCCCCCTGGAAGCGGTGCCATGATCGACCCGCTGCTCGAAATGCGGCCCCGTCCGCATCGGCCCCTACCGGCTCCACGCACGCCTGGGTGGCGGCGGCATGGGACAGGTGTTCCTGGGGCGTTCCTCGGGCGGGCGCACCGTCCGGACGCCGACGGCCGGAGTGCGCCGGCCGTCGGGGGGCGTCGCTACGGGGGATAGGGGAGGCCGCCGCCCGGCCGGTGGCCGCCGGGTCCGCGTGCGCGCCACGGCCGGAGCGCGTGCCAGGCGGCGACGTAGCAGGCCAGTGCCCCCGCGCCGCCCTGCATCCCGCCCAGCACCAGGCAGCGGACCAGGTCGTAACCGCTCACGGCGGCGCGCGGCGTCGCCGCGAGCAGCGCGGCGCCCGCGATCGCGCACACGACCACGGCGGCCGCGACGGCGGCCCGGACCCGGGGCGGCAGCCCCGGCGGGGCGGTCGGCTCCGGGCGGGCCGACCGCAGGCGCAGCACGGCCCATCCGGCGACGGCGGCCAGCCCGAGCACCGAACTCGCGTACATGACGACGTTGAACAGGCGGTGCGGCGGCGCGACCATCGTCCACAGCAGCGGCCACGACCGGACGGCCGCGCCGTCCACCTGCGTGAACGCGTCCCACACCAGGTGGGTGAGGATGCCGACCACCAGGGCCGCCGCCACCAGCAGGGCCCGCCGGGCGGTCAGTGGCGGCGGTTCGGCCGTCAGGCGCGACCGGACCCGGTCGGGGGCCAGCGCCGCCACCGGCGCGTGGACGCCCCAGCGCAGCACGGCGAGCATCCCGGCCCCGGCCAGGACGCCGATCGGCAGTCCGGGCGGGCCGTGCGTCGTGTGCGACGACAGCGGCAGCGGCAGGTAGTAGGGCAGGTCGGGCACGACCGCCCCGACGGCGAGCGCCGCCGTCGGCAGCGGGCTCCGCGCCAGCGGCAGCACCGCCGCGACGTGGCTGACGGTGAAGGGCACGCCGGCCAGTATCCCCCTCGCCGCGCGGCGCCGGGCCGGGGCCGGGCGGCGAGGGCCGACCCTCAGGGGACGAGCCAGGCCCCGTCGCGGATCAGGTCCCGCTCCGGGAGTTCGTCCACCTCGCGCCACGCCTGGAGGCGGTCCGGGTGGACGCGGAAGTAGAGGTAGGGGCTCCGTGACGCGCGCGGATCGAAGCCGGTCGCCGTGGCGAAGGCGTCGCCGAGGTCGGCCGGGATCTCCTCGGCCGGGAACGACGTGACGGTGCCCTCGATGAGGACGACGTCGCGGGTCGGGCCGACGCCGACGCGCACCCGGCCGGTGGCCAGCAGGTTGCGGGCGGTGGGGGAGGCCGCCGCGGTCGAGAGCAGGAGCGTTCCGCCCTCCCACAGGAACGACAGCGGCACCAGGTAGGGGGTCCCGTCGGCCGGGTCGGCGGTGGCGACCCACGCGTCGACGTCGGTCGTGAGGCGGCGCAGGGTGTCCTCCCTGCGCTGGAGCCGGGTACGGGGCGGTGGTGCCATGGCGGAGCGTCCTCTCTCATCGGGCGGCCGCGGCCCCGAACGCCGCCGCGCGCCGCAGCCCGGACGATTCTGCCCGAGGACGGCGACGCCGGGACACCGGAGGCGCGTTGGCGTCTCGCTGCGGACCCGCTCATCGCGGCTCACGCCGACCCGGCAGGCCCCTCTCCTGGCGACCGGTCGCCACCTCGTTGCAGCAGAGGCGGGAGACGACCCGCCCCCGGCTGCCGGTGACGTCGGGGCCGACGAGCGTGCGGGGCGTGCGGCCGCGCGGGGGCGTGGTGCTACCGTGCGGGCATGAGATGACCTCCGCCCGGCGACCGCGCTCGGGCACCGCCTCGGCTCCTCCGTGCCGATCCCGAACCACCACCCACGGAGGAGACCGCATGCCCACGTCGACACCCTTCGGTGTCCCCGCCGCCCTGGCGGCGTCCCACACCGGCGACCCCGCCGGCCGCGCCTGGATCGCCGCGCTGCCCCGGCTCGTCACCGACACCCTCGGCCGGTGGGACCTGCGCCCCGACGGCCCCGCCGCGCACGGCCAGGCCGGCGTCGCCCTGCCCGTGCGGCGCGCCGACGGCACACCCGCCGTGCTCAAGCTCCAGCGCCCCACGCCCGAAGGCGCCGACACCGCTGTCGGCCTGCGCACCTGGAACGGGGCGGGCGCGGTGCTGCTGCTCGACCACGACCCGGAGAGCAACGCGCTGCTGCTGGAGCGCCTCGACGCCGACCGTCCGCTGTCGTCCCTCCCGGACGCTGACACCGCCCTCACCGTCCTGGCCGGGCTGCTCGCGCGGTTGACCGCCGTCCCCGCGCCGCCGGGCGTGCGCCGCCTCGGCGACATCGCAGCCGCCATGCTCGCCGAGGTCCCGCGCGAGGTACCGCTGCGCGCCGAGTCCGAACGCCGCCTGGTCCGCACCTGCGCGGCGGCCGTCGCAGAGGTCGCCGCCGACGGGTGCGGCGACCGCCTGCTGCACTGGGACCTGCACGAGGACAACGTCCTGGCCGGGGACCGCGAACCCTGGCTGGCGATCGACCCCGAACCGCTGGCCGGCGACCCCGGGTTCGACCTCTGGCCCGCACTGGAGGGCCGATGGGCGGAGCCGCGGTCGGGCGGCGACGTCCGCCGCGGGATTTTGCGCCGGTTCGACCTGCTGACCGACGCACTGGGCCTGGACCGCCGCCGCGCCACCGCCTGGACGCTGGGCCGGATCCTGCAGAACGCGCTGTGGACCATTGCCGACGGTGAGGACGAACTGGACGGGACGGACATCGCGATCGCGGACGCACTCCTCTCCCGGGAACCGAGGACACCGCGCTGACGGGTGCTCCGCCGGTGGGCGGCCGGGCCGCCGGGGTGCGGCCGCCCACCGGGCCCGGCGCGGTGCGTCGGCCCCGGCCGCGGGCCTCCCGTACCCGTGGGCCGGCCGCGCCGGCCGGGGCTCGGGCGGACCGGCCGACCCGGGTCGTGTCGGGGGCCGGGTGCGGGCGGGGGTACGTAGGATTCCGGCATGTCCTTCCACAGCTTCGAACAGGCCGCCGGGGCGCAGCGCGCGCACGTGGGGACGTGGGGGAGCGCCCGTGAGGCCGCCGCCTGGCTGAAGGACCGCTCCGAGCGGATCGACGAGGCCGACCTGTACATGGCGAACCCCGTCGCGCGCGCCTACTTCGCCGAACTCCGCCTCAACGCGGGCCAGGCGGTGACGTGGACGGTGGGCAACGGACCGAACACCCGGTACCTGACGGTGGAGCCCGCCACCCCGCCGGGCCGCCACCAGGCTCCCGCGCCCGCCGCCGGGTAGTGCGCCGCCGGGCGGACCGGGCGGCCCCCGCTCTGGTGTCCGACCTCCGGTGCCCGGCCCCGCTGACGGTGCCGGGCGAGGGGCGCCGCCGGCAGGCGGGGCGGCGCCGGGGGGTGGGGGCGCGGA
>NZ_BCRK01000142.1 GCF_001552555.1 Nocardiopsis trehalosi NBRC 14201
CCGGCGCGGGCCCCGCCGAGATCGGCGAACGGCTCGGCGGGGCCGGGACGGATGTCGTCCGCAAGCGCGTCCAACGCCTCGTGGCCTCTCTCCACGCGGACGACGTCGCCGAGGCGACCGCCATCGGCCGCGCCGCCGACCTGACCGACGGGCCCGCTCCCGTCCCGACCTCCGCCCGTCCGCCCGAACCCGTCATCGCCACGCGGCCGAGTGATGAGGTGCTGGCCCGGGCCCTGGGCAACGTCAACGACCTGACCGACCGCCAGTACGACGTCTTCGTCCGCCTGGGGGCGGGGCACCCCGAGAGCGTCATCGCGGAGCAGCTCGGGGTCCGGCCCGGGACCGTCGCGAGGTATGTCAGAGAGACCATCGGCACGCTGGGGGTGGCCGACCGCTCGGAGGCGGCCGCCGTCGCCCAGGAGGCGGGGCTGGTCCCCGTCGCCTCGCCCGGCGGCCGGCCGCCCACCGCCGCCCCCGAGACCGAGGCGCCCGTCGTCATCAGCGACGACGACACGGACATGGCCGACCCGCCGGCGGCTCCCGCCACCCAGGCCCCGGTCCTCATCAGCGACGACGACATGGACCTGGACGCCGAGTCGCCGGACGCGGACGACTCCGACAGCGACTCCGAGAGCCACGCGGAGGACGACTCCGACAGCGACTCCGAGAACGACTCCGACAGCGAGGACGGCAGCGACTCCGACAGCGAGGACGGCAGCGACTCCGAGAGTGAGGACGACGCCGCCGACCACGGCCGCGACACCTCGGACGACGATGACGACGCCCCCGCCCCCGCAGCGGGCCACGGCCGGGGCTTCACCGCCAACTCGTCCGCGCCCCGCTCCGGCGGGGAACAGGGCGGCGGCCGCGGCGGCGGCTCCACCGGCGCCGGCCGGCGCGGCGCCTCCGGCGGCACCCGGCGGCCGGAGACCTCGGCCCCGCCGGCCGAGGAGGCGGACGGCGACCGGTCGGACATCGGCGACCTGTACGACGACGACCTGTACGCAGACGAACCCGGTTCCGCCGACCGCACCGCCGATGAGCCCGGCGGAGCGGAACCGGCGTGGGAGGGGATCGCCCCGAAGGCCCCCGACCTCTCGTTCCTGGTCAAGCCCACGGGACCCCTCGACGGCGCCCCGGCGGAGACGCCGGAGGACGTCCTCGCCTCCATCACCCGGCGCTACGGCCTGGACGACATCCCGGCGCCGTCCCCGGCCGACCGGACCGTCCAGGTCAACGCCGTGTTCACCCCGCAGCCCGACCCGGCCGCCGACCAGGGCGGCTCCGACGGGCCGACGCCGGCGGCGGCCCCCGCGCCCGGCGGTGCGGCCGACTCCACGACGGACTCCGCGACGGGGTCGGCGGCGGAGCCGCAGGCCGCCGCGACCATCGCGGAGGCACCGCGGCCGGCCCCGGTCGCTCCGGCGCCGGAGCCGGCGGTGCAGAGCATCACGGAGATGTTCGCCAGCGCCCTCAACCCCACGTCCACCGCGGCGGACGCCGACGGGACGGAGAGCGGCGACGGGTCCGGCACGGACGGCCGTCAGCAGGGTGCCGAGCAGTCGGAGGGGTCGGCGGACGAGGACCCGCAGCGGTCGGCGCCGGACGACGGCGGTGACGACCGTTCGGAGAGCGGCGACGAGCAGAGCGCGGACGATCAGCGGGACGACGGGCCGGACGATCGGCGGGACGGCGCCGAGTGGTCGGCGGAGGAGAGCGACGGCACCGAGTCCGAGGAGGAGGCCCACGACAGCGACTCCGAGGAGGAGGTCGGCCTCCGCGGTCCGGTCCTGCGCGGCGCGGACGACGTCCGCAACCTCGTCCGGCCGATGCGCCCGTGGAACGGCCACCCGGACGACCCGCAGGAGCCCGGGGAGGGCATGGGCAACGCCGTCCGCTTCATGGACGACGACGAGGCCACCCGGTGGGCCGACCACTACCTGGCCACCGTCGCCGGCTACATGGGGGAGCGGCCGGAGGGCGTGAGCGAGTACGCCACCCAGGTCTACGCCCTGGAGGCGACGTCGATCTACGACTACACCGGGGTGGACTACCAGATCGTCTTCGACGGGCTGCGCGAGGGCAACGTCGGCACGATGGACCGGCACAAGTTCGTGACCATGGTGCAGCACCTCGACGGCGCGGTGGGCCGGGCGCGGCCGCCGGCGCCCTTCATCGTGCACCTGGGGCTGGAGGACGACCTGATCGCCGACCTCGGCATCGACGTCTCCGACCCCTCCACGCTCACCGACCTGGTCGGCACGGTCGGGACCACCGCGCGGCCCATCTCGTCCTCCTTCGGGTCCCGCGCCGTCTACGCGGCTCCGGTGTACCTCATGCTCCGCGTCCCCCAGGGCTACCCGGCGCTGAACATCTCGCGCTGGTCCCGCTCCCCCATGGAGCGGGAGGTCCTGACGCGGCGCAGCCCCCGCTTCGTCTTCCACGCCGCCTACCAGCGGCCCGGCCGCCAGGGCCCGGACAAGCCGGTCGAGGACCTGTGGTTCCTGGAGGCGGAGATCGTGCCCGACGGGTGGGAGCCGCCCGAGGGCTGGACCCCCAACCCGGCGGGCGACGCGGACGCGGGCTACGGGGGCACGCCGCCGCCCGCGCCCGCCACCGAGGCCCCCGGCCCGGCGCCGGACGACGACTCCGACGGCGACAACGACAACGACAACGACAGTGACAGCGACGACGGGTACGCGTCCTCCGACGAGGAGTACGCGGGTGGCCCCGACCGCCACTCCGACGACGGGTCGGACTCCGACGACGACGCGCCGGCGCCCGCGCCGGCGGGCGCGCGGGGCGGCTCCTCGACCGCGCCGGGGCCCCGGCCGGAGGGCCGCGACGGCGGTGCGCCCGAGCAGGGGCAGGGCGGGCCGGAGCGCTCCGGTCCCTCGGCGATCCCCGGGCGCGACCGCGCGGCGGGCACCGAGCAGGACGCCGCCGACGACGACTTCGGCGGTCTCTACGACAGCGACCCCGACACCGGCCCGGAACCCGCCCCGGCGCCCGCATCCGTCGCCGACCCCACCGACCCCTGGAACGGCGACCCGCCCACCACACCCGACTTCAGCGCCCTCATCGACCCCAAGAAGAACTACCCCCACACCCGCACCATCGAGGACCTCATCGCCGACCTCACCTACCGCCACGGCCTGGACGACATCCGCCCCCACACCGCCGCCGACGCGGGGGTGCAGGTCTTCATGGCGGGCGAGGACCGCCGCCGGCGGGACCGCAACGGCCACCGCGGCCACCACCGCGGCACCGGCGGCGACCCCGGCCCCTCCCAGCAGTACGACGCAGCGGACGACCAGGCGGACGGCGCCGGGTCCGCGTACCCGCAGTACCCCGCCGGAACGCAGATCTCCCAGTACCCCACGGCGCCCCAGTTCTCCCAGTACCCCCAGTACCCCGCCGAGACCTACGACGACCCGGGCGGAACACCGCAGTACGGGCAGTACCCGGCCACGACCGCGCCGGGCTTCCCGCAGTACCCCGCCTCGGCCCAGGCGGCGCAGACCTATCCGCAGTACCCCGCCTCGGCCCAGGAGGCCGCGCCGGACCAGGACCAGGACGAAGGCCCGAGCGCCGACGAGCTGATGGCCCGGTGGAACGCGTCCTTCGCCGGCGTCGAGGACCTCGTCGCCGCCATCCGGTCCGACGTGGTGGACCGGCGGGCGTTCACCGGTGGCGGCTCCGACGGCACCACCGAGCTCATGCTGTTCGACAACGGCGCGCAGGCGGTCTACAAGGACACCGAGGAGGCCACCCGGGCCCGCGACCGCGCCGACGCCGAGCAGCTCGCCTCCATCGTCGGCCGCGCCATCCGCGCCAACGTCCCCGGCGTGCTGCGCCTCGGCGAGACCGAGCTGATCATGCACTTCATGGCCGGCGTCTCGGGCTTCACCCACCTCGACTCCCCGCAGTCCCCCCTGCTCCACACGCGGGACGGCCGCGTCCTGGGCCTGCTCGACCTGCTGATCGGCAACGGCGACCGCAACCCCGGCAACTGGCTGGACCAGGGCAACGGGCACGTCGCGGGCATCGACCACGGCAAGGGCTGGTTCAAGTACGAGTTCACGCCCGACGACCCCACCGACCTGGAGGGGCTCGCCTTCACCCGCCACATGACGGACTTCTACGACTTCACCGAGAACACCTGGATTCCCAACCCGCTGACCCCGGCCGACGTCCAGTGGCTGCAGACCCGGCTCGCCCGGCTGCGCCCCGAGTTCGTCCGCCTGGGCCGGACCGACTGGTACGACGAGATGATGGCGCGCTTCGCGATGCTGGCCCAGAACGCCCAGGGGACCGCGGACCTGCTGGCGGGAGGCCGCCGATGACCCGCGTGCTCTACGCGCAGGACCGCCGCACACGGCGGACGTGGCGCTACCTGACCCTGCACGACGACGGCACGCTGACCAGCGAGAGCCCGCAGATGGCGGACGCGATCCCGCGCCTGCGCGCCACGCGCGGCTGGTCCGGCGAACGGATCTTCGCGGACTGCGCCGCCCAGTCCAACGCCTACGTGCGCTATTTCGAGGCTCCGGAGCCGCCGGAGCCCTCGGCGGCACCGGAGTCCTCGGAGGCACCGGAGTCCTCGGAGGCACCGGAGCCGCCGGAGGCACCGGAGCCACCGCCGCCGGCCGGCGGTGGGCCGGACGCCACCGCCCCGTCACCGGCGGGACCCGGCGGCGCGGTAGCTTTTCCCGGGGCGCGGCCCCGGCCGCGCGCCCGCTGACCCCGCCCCGCCCCGCCCCCCGACGTGGAAGAGACCATGATCCGCAGGAGTACCGGGCCGGCCCCCGGCGCCGCGCCCGTGCGCGGCCGACGCCGGCCGTTCACGCGGGCGGTGTGTGCCGCCGCCGTCCTCGCCCTGGTCCTGCCGCCCGCACCGGCGGCCGCCTCGCCCTCCCCCGGCGCGTCGGACGGGCCGTCGGCCCCGTCCGCGTCGCCGTCCGCGCCGTCCGCGCTGCCGCAGGTGTACGCCTTCGGCGGCGCGAACCCGCGCTGCGTCTCCGAGTCCGCCACCATGGTGCCCGAGGAGCCCTGGACGCACGTGTCGCTCGGCCTGGACGCGGCCCACGAGTTGACCCGGGGCGCCGGCACGACCGTGGCGGTGCTGGCGGGCGCGGTCACGGCCGACGGGCCCGCCCTGTCCGACGCGGTGGACGGCGCGGAGGGCGACGACTGCCTGGGGCACGGCACCTTCCTCGCCGGAATCGTGGGGGCGCGAGAGGTCGCCGGCAGCGGGTTCGTCGGGGTCGCGCCCGAGGCCGGGCTGGTCGCCGTCCCCACCGGCGACGCCCGGACGGGGCTGGCCACCGCCGCCGACGTCGCCGCCGGGCTGGAGGAGGCGGTGGCGGCCAAGGCCGACGTCGTGCTGGTGGGGACCGGACTCTGGGAGGGCGGCTCCGCCCTCGACGACGCGGTCGCCGCGGCCGCCGAGGCCGACGTGCTGGTGGTGGCGCCCGCGACGGTCGCGCCGGAGTCCGAGGCCCTGCCGTCCTACCCGGCGCAGGACCCGGCGGTGCTCAGCGTCGGCTCCTACGATCCCAACGGCGCGATGGTGCTGCCCTCGGCGCTGCCGATGCCCGAGGGGGAGGAGACCGCCCGCACCGACGTGGCCGCCCCCGGCACCCAGGTGCTGGCGGTGGGCCCGGGCGGCGGGCACTTCGTGGGCAGCGGCGACGCCGTCGCGGCGGCGTTCGCGGCCGGCACCGCAGCGCTGGTGCGCGCGCACGAACCCGACCTCACGGCGGAGCAGGTGCGCGACCGCCTGATGGCCACGGCCTACGGCATGGTCCCCGAGGCGGAGCCGGCGGCGGTGGGCCGGGGCCCGATCGACCCGATGGCGGCGCTGACCGGCAGCCCGGAGGACGTCGAGGCGGACGCTCCCGGCGCCGGCGAGCCGTTCACGGCCGGCGCGTCGGGGCTGGGCACGTGGAACGTGTGGGTGACGGTCGCCGTGGCCGGGTCCGCCTTCCTGCTCATCGTGGCGTGCGTGCTCACGGCGGCGGTGCTGCGGCGGGGCCGCGCCCGCGCCTGGCGCCCGGCGCGGGGCGCGCCGGACACGCCCGACGACGCCGCCGCGGGCTCCGGGCAGGGCGGGCTCTGGAAGGACCCGCTGCGGTCGCAGGCCGAGACCGACTACGACAAGCGGAACGAACCGGCGCCCGACCGCCGGTAGCCCGGCCGGGGCGGGGCGCGGCACGGGCGCGTGGGCGCCGCCCGTCACCCATGCGGCATCGGCTTCACTCCGACTAGCGCGGCCCGCGCGCGGGTGGCGCGCCCCCTCCGCCCGGTGTGCCCCGGTGGGGCGGCGCCCCGCCCCACCGGGGCCCCGGTCCGGCCCGCGCCGGACCGGGGCCCGCCGTCACTCCTCGGCGCCCTCGGCGATGGCGAGCTGGACCTCCACCGGGTCGCGCCGCGCCATCCACAGCGCGCGGCCGGGCGGCATGCGCCGCGGCCGGATGTTGCCGAAGAGCACGCCCTCCGACTGCGGCGCGGAGAACAGGATGGACGGCGTGTTGCCGTCGATCATCGACCGGATGACCGGGTCGCCGCTCGCCCGGCTGAAACCGCCCGCGGCGTGCACCAGGATCACGTGCATGCCGATCTCGGCGCCCTGGGAGAGCATCGGCAGCAGGGGGGCGAGCGGGCTGGGGCCGCTGCCCGACATCATCTCGTAGTCGTCGATGACCAGGAACAGCTCGGGCCCGTTCCACCAGTCCTTGCGGCGCAGCCGGTCGGGGGTGATGTCGGGGCCGGGCAGCCGCTCCTTCATCGCGCCGGCGGCGGCGGCCATCATCTCGCGCATGCTGTCGCCGGTGACCGCGTACCCCAGCTGCATCTCGCGCGGGATCGCGTCGAAGAGCTGCCGGCGCTGGTCGACCAGGACGACGCGGGCCGTGGTGGGGTCGTAGTGCTCGCGGATGGCGTTGGTGATGTGGCGCAGCAGCGTGGTCTTGCCGGTCTCGGTGTCGCCGACCACGAGCAGGTGCGGCGTGACCGAGAAGTCGTGCCAGAACGGGCGCATGCGCCGGCCCTCGATGCCCAGCGGGATCTTGATGCCGCCGTGGCCGGTGGCCTTGGCCGCGGGGAGTTCCGCGGCGTGCAGGACGGCCGGCAGGGTGCGCACCGGGGGCGCGGTCGGCCGGTCCCCCCAGGCGGTGGTGACCCGGCCGATGACGTCGCTGATCCCCGCGGAGAGCGTCACCGGGTCGGCGCTGCCGTCCACGCGCGGCAGGCCGGTGAGGAAGTGCGACTTGTCCTCGGTGATGCCGCGCCCGGGGGTGCGCGGCACCGTCTGCGCGGCGCGCATGTTGACGAAGGAGTCGACCGGGTCACCCAGCCGCAGCTCGAAGCGGGTGCCCATGAGGTCGCGCAGGCCGGTGTGGAAGTCGGCCCAGCGCGGCGAGGCCACCACGACGTGGATGCCGTAGTTGAGGCCGCGCTGCACCAGCTGCAGGATCGCGGGCACGTGGTCGGCGAACTCCTGGCGGATGGTGGCCCAGCCGTCGATGACGAGGAAGACGTCGCCGTACGGGTCGTCGGCGAACTCCCCGGCGGCGCGGCGGCGCCGGTAGGTGGGCATGGAGTCGATGTTGTGCTCGGCGAACTGCGCCTCGCGGCGGGTCAGCAGCTCCTGCATCTCCATGATTGTGCGGCCGATCCTGCGCTCGTCGGAGCGCCCGGTCACGCTGCCCACGTGCGGCAGGCCGCTGAGGGTCTGCAGCACGCCGCCGCCGCAGTCGATGCAGTAGAACTGCACCTGGGCGGGGGTGTTGAGCACGGCCAGGCCCAGCACGAGCGAGGCGAGCATGGTGCTCTTGCCGCTCTGCGGGCCGCCGGCGATGCCGACGTGGCCGCCGGCGCCGGTGAGCTTGGCGGACATCGGCAGCCGGGTGTGCTCGAAGGGGCGGTCGATGATCGCCAGGGGGACGGTGAGGCGCCCCTCCGCGGTCCAGGCCAGCCCGCTCTCGGGCAGCCGCACGCCGGTCATCTCCATCAGCTCGGGCAGCGTGGGGGGCACGCCCAGCGGCGGCAGCCAGATCTCGCGGGCGTGCGGCCCCTGGTCGCGCAGCCGGTCCAGCGCGGCGGCGAGCAGGGTCGGCACGCTCTCGTCCTCGGGCTCGGGCTCGACCTCCTCGACCTCCGGTTCGACCACCGGCAGGTACTCGTCGGGGAAGAACACGACCTCGGTGGGGCCGCCCTTCTGGTGCACCTTGCGCGGCTTGATCTTGTAGGCGCCCGAGACGTAGGCGGCCTTGAACCGGGTGAGGGTCTCGATGTCGCTCTTCAGGTAGCCGTTGCCGGGTGCGGACGGCAGCTCGTAGGCGTCGGGGACGCCCAGCACGCCGCGGCTCTCCATGGCGGAGAACGTGCGCAGGCCGACCCGGTAGGACAGGTGGCCCTCCAGCTGGTGCATCCGGCCCTCGTCCAGGCGCTGGGAGGCGAGCAGCAGGTGCACGCCGAGGCTGCGCCCGAGGCGGCCGATCATCACGAAGAGGTCCATGAAGTCGCGGTGCGCGGCGAGCAGCTCGCTGAACTCGTCGACGATCACGAACAGGGTCGGCATGGGCTCCATGGCCGGGTTGGACTCGCGGGCCTTCTCGTACTCGTGGATCGAGCTGAAGTTGCCCGCGGAGCGCAGCACCTCCTGGCGGCGCACCATCTCGCCGTGGACGGCGTCCTGCATGCGGTCGACCAGGATCGCCTCGTCGGCGAGGTTGGTGATCAGCGCCGAGGTGTGCCGCAGCTTGTCCAGCCCGATGAACGTCGCGCCGCCCTTGAAGTCGACCAGGACGAAGTTGAGGGTCTCCGGCGAGTGGGTGAGGGCGAGGGCGAGGACCAGGGTGCGCAGCAGCTCGCTCTTGCCGGAGCCGGTGGCGCCGATGAGCATGCCGTGCGGGCCCATGCCGCCGAGCGCGGACTCCTTGAGGTCCAGCTCCAGCGGGGCGCCGTCGCCGGAGATGCCGATGGGCACGCGCAGCCGGTTGTTGGGGTGCTGCTCGGCCCACATGCGTTCGACGTCGTGGTCGTGCAGGTTGGGGATGCCCAGCAGCGTGGTCAGTTCGAAGTCGCTGGTCAGCGGCTCGTTGACCTCGGTGGTGATGCCGATGCGGTAGGGCGCCAGCAGCCGGGCCAGGTTCAGCGCGCGGTTGGCGCCCAGGGCGTCGGGGCGGCCAAGGTCGGTGGTGACCTGGCGGCCGTTGTTGTCGCGCGAGAGCAGGGTGAGCTCGTCGGGGGCCACGCGCAGCGCGAGGGTGTAGGGGTCGTCCTCGGGGGGCGCGGGGTCGTCCACCTCGATCACGATGCCGTTGCGGTAGCCCCCGCCGAGGAGGCGCGAGCCGGCCGGGATCTTCCCGCCGTCCAGGACGATGACGGTGAAGGGCTCCTCGCGGCTGGGCGCGGCCTCGGGGTCGAAGCGCGGCCGGTCGGCGAGGTCGGGGCCGATCAGCTCCTCCAGCTCGACCGCGTCGGCGGCCATCAGCCGGGCGGAGCCGGCGCCGTCGTTCTGGGTGGGGTGCTGGTTGTGCGGCAGCCACTTGAGCCAGGCCCAGTGCGTCCGCAGCTCGTCGGAGACGCACGCGGCCACGCGCAGCTCGTCGTGGGGGTGGGACACGACGAGCTGGCCGATGAGGGCGCGCACGAGCGCCCGCTGCGCCGCGGTGTCGCCGCGCAGCGACATGTGGGCGTACCCGCGCAGGTAGACCAGCACCGGCTGGTCCTGCACCTGCGAGTAGGCCCGGACGAAGCGCCGCAGCGCGTGCGCGCTGAGGGGTTCGAGGTCCTCGACGGGCTTGGATGACAGCGGGGCGATGCTCATGGCCATGGCCTGCTCTCCCACGCCGATGCGGACCTCGGCGAAGTCCTCGTCGTCGGCGCGCCGCTCCCACAGCCGCGAGGTGCGCACGATGGACCAGAGGGCATCGGGGTGGGGCGCCCGCCACAGCATGGCGTCGCGCTGCTCGGTGACGACGTCGCGCAGCCGCCCGCGCATCTGCTTGAGGTAGCGCAGGTAGTCCTGGCGGTCGCCGTTGAGCTTGTTGCGGCGCTCGATCATCGTGCGCAGGTACTGGCCGCCGAGCATGGCGACCGCGCCGACGAGCATCATGCCGCCGGCGATGTAGGGCATGATGTTGCTCCCGCCGCCCTGGCCGCCGGCGCCGAACATGCTGGGGCGCATGATCATCGTCAGCATGGCCATCGAGGTCAGGGCCATCGGCAGGTAGGTCACCACCGAGGACATGCTCGACTGCGGCTCGGCGAGCTCGGGGGGCTCCTGCAGGGTGATGGTGCCGGCGGGCATGTCGGGGCCGGGCTTGCGCGGCGGCCGGCGCACCAGAATCGTGCTCACGAGATCCTCACGGAGACGGCGTCCTCCCACTCCAGTACCCGGACCCGCGGGGGCGGGGCCGGCGGCGCGGCCGGGGTAGGCCCGGAACGATCGGGCGGCCGGACCGGAACGGTCCGGTGGTTGCGGGCCGACCGAGCTGAACGCGCGGCGACCAGCAGGACGACACGAGACCACGGTGTCGGTCCGCAGACGGATTGCCACTAAACACTAGCGTTGCCATGTGATATCAAGTAACCGCAACAGGCAAACAACATAGGGCCACGCCGCGACCATGCGGCGCCGAGGTGCCCTGCTTTCTTCCCTCCAAGAGCCCCATCCGGGTAGGCCGCATGAACGACCCCTCCGCCTCGGACCTGTGCCGCCTTCTGGTCCGCGCCCCCAGCCGCTCGTTCGAGGTCGCCGCGCCCAGCGACGTCCCGCTCGCCGAACTGGTCCCCACCCTTGTGCTCTATGCCGAGGGCGACGAGGGCGAGGACCTCGACGAGAGCGGCCTCGAACACGACGGCTGGGTCCTGCAGCAGCTCGGCGACGACCCGCTCGACGAGGACGAGACCCTGCGCGACCTGGGCCTGTGCCACGGCGAGACGGTCTACCTGCGGCCCCGCCGCGACCAGCTCCCCCCGATCCACTTCGACGACCTCATCGACGGCCTGGCCACGGGCCTGGCCGAACGCCCCGACAAGTGGCGCCCCGCCTACACCCGGGTCCTGCTGCAGTCGCTGGCGCTGGCCGCCCTGCTGGGCGCGCTGACCATCCCCATCGCCGGCGGCGCGACCCTGTTCACCGCGCTCACCTGCGCCATCTCCGGGGTGGTCATGCTGATGTCGGCCTGGGCCGCCTCGCGGGCCATGGGCGACCTGCCCGCCGCCGCCGGGCTGGCCGGGGCCGCCACCTGCTACCTCGCCATGGCCGGCGCCGTCATGCCCACCGGCGACCCCGGCACCACCCTGCTCGGGGCCCGACTGCTCACCGGCGCGATGACGGGCGCCGGCGCCACCGTGCTCGGCATCGCCGCCGTGGCCGGCGCGGTCCCCTTCTTCACCGGGCTCCTGGTGGCCGAGGTGCTGCTGGTCCTGGGCGGCCTGGGGCTGATGTTCCTGCCCAACGGCACCCTCCCGGCGGTCGCCGGCGCCCTGGCGCTGATCGCCCTGCTGGTGGGGACCTTCGCCCCCCAGCTGGCGTTCCGCATCTCCGGCCTGCGGCTGCCCCCGCTGCCGGCCAACCCCGAGCAGCTCCAGCAGCACATCGACCCCTACCCCGCCCGCGACGTGCTGGACCGCGGCGCGCTGGCCGACAAGTTCCTGACCGCGTTGCTGGCCGGGACCGGCGCGGTGCTCGCCGCCTGCCTGGTCGTGCTGGCGCTGGCACCGGGCTGGATCGCCACGACGCTGTGCATCCTGGTCGCCCTGGTCATGCTGCTGCAGACGCGCGGCCTGGCCAGCGCCTGGCAGCGGGCGTTCATGGTCGCGCCGCCGTGCGTCGGGCTGACCGTGCTGGTGCTGGCCTTCGCCTGGGACGCGGAGTGGCTGGGCCGCTCGCTGGTCCTGCTCGGCGTCTACGCGACCATCACCATCCTGACGGTGCTCGCCTGGACCCTCCCGGGCACCCGCCCGCTACCGCACTGGGGAAGGGCGGCCGAGATCATCCAGTCCCTGCTGATCGTCGCGGTCTTCCCGCTCATCCTCGCCGAGTTCGGGGTCTTCACGGCCCTGCGGGCGATCGGCGGCTGACATGCAGACGCGACGCGACCGGGTCCAAGCCCACAACTACACGGTCGGCCGCCTGGGCACCGCCATGCTGGAGGCCGACCCCGACGCCGCCGACAAGCCCATGCTGCGCACCCGCACCGGCACCTACATCGGGATGGGGCTGGGGGCGCTCATCTGCATCGGCTTCCTCATCTTCGGGTTCATCTTCCCGGGCGGGGCGTCGACGTGGCGCCAGGAGGGCCGCCTGGTCGTGGACCGCGAGACCGGCGCGACCTACCTCTACGGCGACGGGATGCTGCGGCCGGTCGCCAACTACGCCTCGGCCATGCTCATCGCCGACGGCCAGGTGCAGGCCAGCCAGGTCCGGTCCGCGTCGATCCAGGGCGAGCGCCTCGGCGGGCCGGTGGGCATCCCCGGCGCCCCCGACGCCCTGCCCGCCGCCGAGAACCTCGCCGACAACGTGTGGCGGCTGTGCGCGCTGCCGCCCGCCGAGGAGAACGGCGACCCGCGCAGCGCCCTGATGATCGGCCCCGACGCCGGCGGTGAGCCGCTGGGCGGGCGCGCGGCCCTGGTGACCGGCCCCGACGGGGTCCACCACCTGCTGTGGAACGACGTCCGCATGGCCCTGCCCGAGGAGAGCGGCGCCCTGCAGGCGCTGGGCTACGGCACCACGCCGGCGCCAGAGGTGCCCGAGGAGTTCCTGGAGACCGTGCCGGAGGCCCCCGAGCTGGCGGCCCCCGAGGTGCGGGGCGCGGGCGACGAGGGCCCGGCCATCGCCGGGGCGCCCAGCCGCGTCGGCCAGGTCTTCACCGTGGCGGCCCCCGACGGCAGCGCGGAGCGCGAGCAGCACTACCTGCTCACCCGCGACGGGCTGGTGCCGCTGACCCTCACCGACACGCTGCTCCTGCTCGCCGACCCCGATATCCGCGAGTCGGTGTACGGCGGCGGCGAGGCCGCGGCCGTCGTCATCTCGGCCGGCGACGCCACCTCCGCCCTGGCGGCCGACCCCGAGGCGGCCGGGCCGGCCGCGTCGCCGGGTCCCGCGTCGCCGCCGGAGACCGCCCCGGCCGAGGCGGGGCTGCCCTGCCTGCGGCTGCAGGAGGGCGAACTCGCCCTGACCCTGTACGCGCCGGAGACCGTCGACGCGTGGGAGGTCGCCGAGGTGCCCGGTGTGGCGCCCGGCTGCCCCACCCCCGACCTCATCGGCGTCCCCACCGGGGGCGGCACCGTCGCCGCGGCCAGCCCGCTCGGCGGGTCCGCGCGCGCCCCCGCCACCTACCTGGTGACCGACACCCCCGCTAAGTACCGGGTGCCCGACGACGGGGCGCTCTCGGCGCTCGGCTACCAGCCGAGCGTCCGGATGGACGTACCGACGTCGCTGCTGCGGCTCCTGCCGAGCGGCCCGACACTCTCCCCGCAGGCCGCCTCCCAACCCGTCGGCGAGGCCGGCGCCGGGGCGGCCGCAGCGGCGGAGTGCCCCTGAACCGACCACGGACCGCACGACCACGCACCACCACCACACCGCCAACGAGGAGGACGCGATGTCCGGTCTGACGATCAGTACCCAGGAAGCCAACAATCAGGCCATGGCCGCCATGGAGGAGACCCACACCAAGTGCCAGGGCAGCTACAACAACGTCGACTCCATTCGCGACGGGCTGCGGGGCGGGTGGGCGGGTGACGCCTCCACCATCTACCAGGAGGCGATGGTGAAGTGGCTGGAGGAGCTGCGCCTGCTCATCAACGACATGAACTCCAAGATCGGCGAGTGGGGCGGCACCAGCACGGCGATGATCAACGTCGAGGACCAGAACCTCGTCGCGAGCAGCCGTTGGATGAGCGACCTCAACCCCAACAACTGACGCCGGGCCCGCGCGACGTGCGCGGGCCGCGCCACCCCCCACCCCCACCGCAGGGAAAGGACCATCATGCAGGACGGCTTCTCCATCGCCTACGGCAAGGTCTCCGACGCCACGGACGCGATGCGCACCGAGACCCAGAACGTCGACGACTACCTCGACGCCCTCCAGATGACGCTGGACAGCGTCCGCAGCAAGCTCGAAGGTGACACCGCCACCAACTACGACATCGCGATGGCGAAGTGGCGCGGCCACGTGGACGACATGAAGTTCCTGCTCAACCAGGCCGACCTCACCCTGAGGAAGATCAGCGAGGACTACGCGACGACCGACCGGACCGAAGGCGGCCTCTGGGCCGCCCTCCAGTAGGGCGCCGGCTCCACTCCTTGCGCGGTCGTCCCGCCCGGTGCCCACCGCCCGGCGGGACGACCGCCCCCGGCGTCCCCGCTCCGCACCTCCCCGCCCTTTCGGGCACCGCAGCACTCCCCCTACTCCCCCGGTGAAGCGCGCATCGGCGCCCAGGAGACCAAGGAGACACGGCCGTGTCCACCCCTAACGACCCCACCGAGATCCCCCGCAACGCCGCGCTGGCCGCCGGCCTCGTCATCAACACCGAGACGGACGGCATGGGTGTGCGGCGGGCCTCGTGGGAGGACGACACCGGGTCCGGAAGCGTCGAGCAGGACCGCGAGACCGGCCGGGTCACGATCGAGCAGACCGGTCGCGAGCCCGTCGTCCTCGACCAGGTCGCCGGCCGGACCGTCATCGACCCCGGCTCCTCCACCCTGGACGTGGACCCCGAAACCGGGCTGATCAACCTCAACCGCGGGGAGGACGCGCCGGAGGTGCTGGCGGAGGTGCGGGTCATCGAGCCGCAGCACGCCGACCTGTCCGACGACCCCGGTTTCTCCCCGCCGGTCCAGGACCACTCCGAGATGTTCCGCGCCGCCCTGTCGCCCACCTCGCAGGCGCTGGCGCGGGGGGAGACCGGGACGGTCACCACCCCGTCGGTCGCCTCGCACCCCCTGACCCCCGTCCAGCAGGGCACGACGCCCTCCGCCGACACCCTGGCGGCGCGTACGGTGGCGCCGCTCCAGCCGATGCAGGCCCTGGCGCCGCAGCAGCCCGTCGACCCCCCCGCCGACGACGTCTCCACCCCCCTGGCGGGCGAGCGGCCGGACCAGCTGTCGGACTTCCGGCCGAGCGAGTTCACCCCGGCCGAGGAGAGCGAGCCCTTCATCGCCGATCGGGGGGTGGAGCCGCTCGCCGGCGAGCCGGGCACGGAGCCGCTCCTCCTGGCGGAGCGCGGCGAGCCGGCCGGCGACCACGGCTTCGAGACCACGGGCAAACTGATCGCCCCTCCGGAGGAGGGCGCCGACGCGTTCGCGACGCCCACCATCTCGATCGACGAGGAGAACGGCCTCATCACGGTCGGGGCGGGCGACCTGACGGCAACGATCGACCTCGGTTCGGACGCGATCACGATCGACCCCGGGGACGAGCCTTTCAGCATCGACCCCGACACGGGGCGCATCACGATCGGCGGGACCGACTCGGACTCCGAGGAGTCGTCGCGGGACCGGCCCGGCGAGGACACCGCCGACCCCGGGCACGGCGCGGTCCTGCCCAACGACGAGGAGGGGCTCGACTTCTCCGTCGGCGATGAGCGGGACGACGTCGAGATCGGCGACGGCACCGGCGGCGAGGACGAGGCCGACGCCCCGGAGCGCGGGGAGGACTCCGGCTCCGGCTCCGACTCGGACTCGGACTCGGACTCGGACTCGGACCAGGAGACCACGCCCGAGGACGGACGACTCGGCGAGATCTCCTTCGACTCGGAGTCCGGCGACATCAGCATCGAGCGCGGGGACGGCGCGATCTCCGTGGACCCCCGCGGCGAGGACGGCATCGGGTCGGTGATCGACCCCGGTGACGCGCCGTACTCGATCGACCCGGAGACCGGGGTGCTGACCATCGGCAACGCGCCCCAGGGCGTGGACCTGCCGCAGGGTACGGGGTCGGACGGCGGGGACGACGAGTCATCGGGCGACGGCTCGGTGGAGGACCCGCAGATCACGATCGACAGCGAGACCGGCACGACGTCGATCGACATGGGTCAGCTGGACATCACCGTGGACCCGGAGTCCGACGTGGTGACGATGGACCCCGGCGAGGGGCGCTTCGTCGTCGACGAGGAGACCGGGCGCATCACGCTGGTGGGGCCCGACTCGTCGCACCCGGGTGGCGACGACAGCGGCACCACGCCGGGCGACCAGGAGGGGCCCGGCCGACCGGGCGGCGACGACTCCACCCCCGGCGACCAGGACGGGCCCGGGCGGCCGGGCGGCGACGACTCCACCCCCGGCGACCACGACCAGTCCGAGGACTCCGGCACCGGCGTCCCTCCCTATACCGGCGGCGAGGACGACGACCGCCCCGAACACACCGGCGACGAGGACGGGCCCGGACGGCCGGGT
>NZ_BCRK01000143.1 GCF_001552555.1 Nocardiopsis trehalosi NBRC 14201
GGCCGCGCGGACGGCGGCGGCCGGGGTGCGCCGAGGGGGGACCGGGGGCCCCCGTCGGGGCGTGCGGGCGGTGGCGGTGGCGGTGGCGCAAGCGTGCAAAAATGATAATCATTCCGCGAGAGGCGGTGCGGCGCCGGAGGGCCGGACGGCGCGCCGCCGACCCGTTCCGGTGAGGAGAGACGGCACATGGCGAGGTACAACGGCGCGGTGCTGGCCGTACTGCGCCGCGACCCCGGCTTCCGCAGCGCGCAGGAGGTCCACGACGCGCTCACCGCCGCCGCCGACGGCGCCGGCCGCGTCCCGAGCCTGTCGACGGTCTACCGGGCGCTGCGCCGGCTGGCCGGCGACGGCGTGCTCGACACCGGGCACACCGCCGACGGCGAGCGCCTGTACCGCCTGTGCGCCACCTCGGCGCGCCACCACCACCTGCTCTGCCGGTCCTGCGGCGGCGTCACCGAGGTCACCGAGACCCGGGCGGCGGCCGAACTCGCCACCCGCATCGGCACGGCGGGCGGCTACACGGCCGTCGAATACGCCTTCGACCTCTCCGGCATCTGCCCGTCCTGCCAGGACGCCCCCGTGCGGACCCCCGGAGCCGAGGACACCGCCGGGGACCCGGTTCCCTAGGGCGTGCTCTTCGGGGGCTTCCGGATCAGCGAGCGGCCTCGCCCCTACTGCGCCTGCTGCGCAGGCCGGCACAGCGGCGGCCCTGGGCGGCGCCCGCACGCCGATCCGCGAGGTCCGGCGTGGTCCGGCCGTTCGACCTGATCGGCGCACCGCCCGCCGGGGGAGTGGGGGCCGTGGGATGGGACACGGGGGTCCGTCGCGTCGGGGGCCGCGCGGCCGGTGGCCGGCGGCCCGGGGCGGCCTCCGGGGCCCGGAAAACCGCGTGCGCCGGGCGGGCGGGTCCCCGTAGCCTGCACGTCCACCACCCCCCCCGACACCCCCTGGGAGGAGACGCCGTGACCGACCTGCGCAGCATCGACCTCGACGCCCTCAACAGCGCCACCAAGTATCCGAGCATCCCCACCTACCACGCGCTCGGTGAGAAGGGCCGGCTGACCGAGGACGCCGTCCCGTTCTCGGGCACCGTCCACCTCACCGAGAAGGTCGACGGCACGAACGCGCGGATCGCCGTCCTGCCCGGTGGCGCCTACGTCATCGGCTCCCGCGAGGAGCTGCTGTACGCCCGGGGCGACGTCATCGCCAATCCGGCGCTGGGCATCGTGGACGCGCTGCGCGCCGTCGCCGACACCCTCCCCGCCCCCGACACCGGCGTCCGCGTCCACTACCTGGAGGTCTACGGCGGCCGGATCGGCGGGGCGAGCCGGCAGTACAGCGGGACCGGGGCGGTCTCCCACCGGCTGTTCGACGTCGCCGATGTCGACGCGGACGTCCTGACGTGGCCGCGCGTCCGCATCTCCGCCTGGCGCGAGGAGGGCGGCCAGCGGTTCCTCTCCGAGGACGCCCTCGCGGCCGCCGCGCGCGGCGCCGGGCTGGACCTCGTGCCGCGCCTGGGCGAGGTCGACGCCGCCCTGCTGCCCACCGGCGTCCAGGAGATGAGCGACCTGCTCGCCGAGCGCCTGCCCGCGACGCGCGTCGGCCTGGACGACACGGCGGGCGGCGCCCCGGAGGGCATCGTCCTGCGCACGGCGGACCGCTCCACCATCGCCAAGGCCCGCTTCCAGGACTACCGCCGCACCCTCAAGGCCGCCGCGCGGCGCTGACCCGACCGGCACCGCCCCCGGCCGCGCCGGTGGTGTCCCGGGGCGCCGTCCGACGACGGCCCCCGGGGCGCGCCGCCCGCTCGGCGCCGCGCAGACTGGGGGTGTGACAACGAACTACGTCGACACCTTCATCCGCGTCGCCGAGGACTGCCCGGTGGAGTCCGCCGAGGTACCGGCGCGCGCGGGCACCGTCGCCGCCCTCGAATACGGGCTGGTCTCCGCCCGCCCCTACGCCCTGACCTCCGACGACCTCCTGTTCGAGGTGCACGCGATCCGCAACGCGGTGCCCGACGCCGAGCGGGCGGCCGAGCGCGACCGCTTCTTCGCCCGGAGCCGGGCGTGCCTGCGGGCCTCCCCGCTGGCCAAGCGCCACGGGTGGGGTATCCACCACGACGCCGAGGGCCGCGTCGCCCTCGTGGCGGTCGAGTCCGAGCGGTACCGGGAACTCGCCGCCGACCCGGCGCTGAAGCAGCTCCGCGCCATGCGCTCACGCCGCGCCGCGCGCGGCTAGCGGCGCACCGCAGACGCCCGGACCGGCGGAGCGCCCGGACTCGGCGGAGCGCCCGGGGCGGCGGCGCGGCCCGGGGCCGGGCGGCTCGGCGGATCGGGGTGGTCTGGGCCAGGGCGATGCGCCAGTCCCCGTCCCGGCGGGCCAGGACGTAGGTCATGGCGCCGGTGGTGGGCAGCGCGTCCCCGTCGGCGTCGGGCCGCTCGTCGTGGACGGTCTTGGTCGGGCTCACGACCGCGACGTCCGGGGTGGCGAACCGGATGTCGTGGACCTCCAGCGCGGTCCGGACGTCCTTGAGCGGGGAGGCGAGCGCCTGCGCCATGGCCGCGAGAAGGCGTCGCGCCCGAAGAGGCGGCGGCCGCCGGAGTTGACGATCACGGTCTCGGCGGTGTGCAGCTCCGGCAGGACGGCGGCGTCGAACTGCGCCTCCTCGGAGCGCGCCACCAGGGCGCGGATGCGCTGCTCGTCGGTGGCAGTGGCAGTGGCAGCGGGGGTGGCGGTGGGGGTCGTGGTGTCCATGGGCCGAAGCTACGACCTCGACCATTCTTGAGGTGAAACCTTCGGCAGAATGCCCGCATGGCGACCACTTCGGCGCGCGCACTGCGCCTGCTCTCGCTCATCGGAACGGGCGAGACCCTCTCCGGCCGGGACCTCGCGGAGCGCCTGGGCGTCTCCGGGCGCACGGTCCGCCGCGACATCGACATGCTGCGCGAACTCGGCTACGCCATCGAACCCGTCAAGGGGACCGGAGGCGGGTACCGCATCGGGGCCGGCGGCGCGCTCCCGCCGCTCGTCCTGGACGAGGACCAGGCGGTGGCGATCGCGGTGTCCCTGCAGGCCACCTCCGCCGTCCTGCGCGGGATCGAGGAGTCCGGCCGGCGGGCGCTGGCGACGGTGCGCCAAGTGCTGCCCCGGCGGCTGCGCGCCGACGCCGACGCCTTCACGTTCACGGCGGTGCCCAACCTGTGGGAGTTCCCGGCCGACCCGATCGACGCCGGGCTCGTGCGCGAGGTCGGGTCGGCGGTCCGGCGGCGGCTGGTCGTCCGGCTGGTCTACCGGGACGGCGCCGGGGAACCCGCCGCGCTGCGGGTCGAACCCCACCACCTCGTGGTGTGGGCGGCGCGCTGGTACCTCGCCGCCCACGACCCCGCCGCCGACCGCTGGCGGGTCCTGCGCCTGGACCGCGTCCGCGACGCGCGGACGACCAACGTCCCCTTCGCCGACCGCCCCCTGCCCCCCGGCGGCGCGGTGGGCCTGGTGAAGCGGACGGCCGACCGGGGCGACCGGGCGGCGGACTGGCCCTGCACGGGCTCCGCCGTGCTCCGCCTGCCGGCGGCCACGGCCGCCGAGTTCGTGCCCGGGGGCGCCGTCGTGGACGCGGTCTCCGCGCACGCGTGCCGCGTGGTGATGGGCGCCTGGTCCTGGGCCGGGCTCGCCGGGCTGTTCATCACCTTCGGGGCCGAGATGACCGACGTGGAACCGGCCGAGCTGCGCCGCGCCTTCGCCACCGTGCGCGGCCGACTGGAGCGGATCCCCCTCGGCGACGGCGCACGGTAGCGGCCATCCGGTGTCCGCCTGCGGTGCCATCCTCCCCGCATCGGACCACGAGAGAGGGGCGCACATGCGCGTCATCGTCATCGGCGGCGGCATCGGCGGGCTCGCGCTGGCAGCGGGACTGCGGCGGCACGGCGTCGACGTCGCCGTCCACGAGCGCGACACGGACCTGTCCGCGACGGGCGGCTACCACATCACCCTCGACGGGAACGCCCAGGCGGCGCTGGCCGAGCTGGTCGCGCCGGACGTCCTGGAGCGGCTGCTGGCGTCGGCCTCGGCCGTGCGGCTGCGCGAGCCGGACGTCTTCTGGGACCACCTCGGCCGGGAACTCGGCCAGGGCCGGGTGAAGGGCAACGACGCGAGCGTCGACGTCGACCGGATCACCCTCCGCCTGCTGCTCGCCGAGGCCGCCGGTGACAGCCTCACCCTGGGCCGCACCTGCACCGGCTTCGAACGCGGCCCCGACGGCACGGTCACGGCCGCGTTCCAGGACGGCGCCTCCGCCGACGGGGACCTGCTCGTCGGCGCGGACGGCGCCCACTCGGTCGTCGCGCGGCGCCTCGCCGGCGGCCCCACCCACCGCGCCACCGGACTCGTCGGCGTCTCCGGCCGCACCCCGGCCGACCGCCTCGACGCGGACGGGCTGCGGCGCCTCGGGCCCCGCTCGGGCCTGGCGGTCGGCCCGTACGGGACGGCGCTGTACGTCGGCTTCCTCGACCCCGTCGGCCGCGCCGTGCTCGACGCGCCGCACCTGCGCGCGTCCGTGACGACCGGCCCGACCTACATCTGGGGCGCGATGTTCCCCGAGGCGGCCGGGCCGAGCGCGCCCCGCGCGCTGCCCGGCCCGCGACTCCGGGACGCCACCCTCGACCTGCTGCGGCGGCGCGGGTGGGGCCCCCGCCCGCTGGACGTCGTCGAGCGCTCCGAGGCGGAGGACGTCGCCTACTACCGGTTCAACGCCGCCACGACCGACCCCCGGCGGATGGCGCCGTGGCCGGCCGGTACCGCCACCGCGCTCGGCGACGCGGTCCACGCCACCCCGCCGACCGCGGGCATGGGCGCGGGCGCCGCCATCCGCGACGCCGCGCGCCTGGTGCGCGAGATCGTGGAGGTCCGCGCGGGCCGCAAGGCCGCGGCGGTCGCGGTCGGCGACTTCGAGGCCGACATGCGCGAGCGCGGGGCCGCCGTCGTCGCACTCGCCCTGCGGACCGTCCACGGGGTGCTCGCCACCGACACGCGCCTGGGGGCGCCGCTCACCCGGGCCGCCCTCCCGCTCCTCGCGGGGGCCGCCGCGCTGCGCGGGCGCCGGACCGCCGCGGCGGACGGGTGAGGGCGCGCCGCGCCCGCCGACCCGCGGCGGGCGCCGGAGGGCCGGCGCCCGCGCAGTGTCAGCCGAGGTCGGCGGCGCCCTCGTAGGCCGCCACCGGCGCGTCGCCCGTGGTCGCGTACTCGATGAGCAGCACGCCCTTCCCGGTGACCTCGTGGGCGGTGACCCGGAGCCCGACGGGCACGCCGGGGTGGTCGAGCAGCCGCCGCCCCGACCCGGCCACGGTCGGGGCGACGGCCAGCCGGAGCGTGTCGACCAGGCCCGCCGCGAGCAGGGCGCCGCCGAGCCGGGCGCTGCCGTGGATCTGGAGTTCCCGCCCGGGCCGCGCCTTCAGCTCCGCGACGGCCGCGACCGGGTTGCCGCGCAGCACGGTCGTCGGGTTCCAGGTCCCCTCGGTGAGGGTCGCGGACACCACGTACTTGGGCAGGGCGTTCATCCGCTCGGTGAACGGGTCGTCCGGGTCGGTGATCTGCGGCCAGTCCCGGGCGAACGCCTCGTAGGTGCGCCGCCCCAGCAGCAGGCCGCCGGCGAGGTCCAGCCACGCGGACGTCCGCCGGACGAAGGCCGCGTCCAGGTAGGGCACCAGCCACCCGCCCCGGGTGAAGCCCCCGCTGGTGTCCTCGGTGGGCGAACCGGGGCCCTGGCTGACGCCGTCGAGCGTGACGAACTGCGTCAGGGCGACCTTCATCGCGCGGCCCCGCTCTCCGCGCACCGGGCGAGCTGGTCGGTGACCGAGCCCCAGCCGTCGGCGAAGCCGAGCGCCGCGTGGCGGGCGCGGGCGGCCGGGTCGCCGTGGCGGACGGTGATCCGGTAGTCCGTGCCGTCCGGATGGTCGCGCAGGACGACCTCGGCGGTCATGGGGACCGGGGCGGGGACGGCGGGGCGCCAGGCGCTGTCGACGGCGTTGGTGAACACGATGCGGTCGGGCTCCTCGACCACGAGGAAGCAGGCGTCGAGGTGCGGGACGAACTCCGCGCCGTCGTCGCTCATCCGGGTCACCAGGCCCCCGCCGGGGCGGACGTCCAGGCGGTCCACGCGGCACACGGTCGGAGCCGGGATCCACCACCGCTCGAAGAGGGACGGATCGGTCCACGCCCGCCACACGGCGGCACGGGGGGCGCGGATGATCCGCTCCACGGACAGGTCGAGCTCGGGGTTCACTGCTGCTCCTCTTCGAGACGGGTGACGAGGTGGTCGAGCCGGTCGGTCCGGTCCGCCCAGACGCGGTGCTGCTCCGCGAGCCAGTCCTCGACCAGGGCGAGCCGGTCGCGGTTGAGCACGCAGGTGCGCACCCGTCCCGTCTTGACCGTGCGGATCAGGCCGTGGGTCTCCAGCGTCCGCACGTGCTTCATGAAGGACGGGAGGGTCATCGGGAACTCGCGGGCGAGCTCGCCCACGCTCGTCGGGCCGCGGCCGAGGCGCCGGACGACGCCGCGCCGCGTCGGGTCGGCCAGGGCGGCGAACACTCCGTCGACCTCCGCCGAATACTGTGCCATGTGGCTAAGTATTGTCCGTCGAGACACTCAGCGCAAGGGCAAAGTGTCCGTGTCGGGCCGTGGCGGGGAGCGGGCCGGCCCGCGGGCCGGCGCCGACCGTCAGGGGCCGATGGTGGGCGCGGCGTCCGGCTCCAGGGCGTCCGCGTCCGCCGGCGCCGCGCCGTCCGCCCCGCCGTCCGCGTCGCCGCCGGGCTCCGGGCGCACCGTGCCGGCCGTCCCGTCGATGGTGATGAGGTCGCCGTCGCGGATGCGCCGGGTGGCGTCCCGCAGGCAGATCACCGCCGGGATGCCGTACTCGCGCGCCACCGTCGGGCCGTGCGCGATCGGCGACCCCGTCTCGGTCACCAGCCCCGCCGCCGTCATGAACAGCGGCGTCCACCCGGGATCGGTGGTGGGGGCAACCAGGATCTCGCCCGGCTCCAGGTGCGCCCCGGCCGGGTCGCGCACCACCCGGGCCCGGCCCGTGGCCCGCCCCGGCGCGGCGGGCGTGCCCGCCATCGTGCCCTCCACCGCCGGCGGGGCGGGGAGCAGCGACTCCACGTCGGTGCCGTCCGACAGCAGCAGGCCGGGCACCACCGGGCGGCGCAGCTCGCGCCGGTGGTCGGCCCGCCGCCGGGCCACCGTCCCCCGGTGGTCGGCCCCCTCCGCCACCGCCGTCCGCACCTCGGCCAGGTCCAGGAACATGACGTCGCCGGCGTCCTCCAGCAGGCCGCGGTCGGCCAGCTCCGCGCCGATCAGCAGCAGCTGCCGCCGCATCTGGTGGTAGGGGAGGAGCCAGGCGTACTTGGCCAGCTCGCGCAGCCCCGTCAGCTCGCGCGAGCGGCGCATCAGGAAGACCCCCACGCGGCCGCGGACCGAACCGAGCCGGCGCGCGCGCCCGTCCAACTCGGCGATCACCGCCTCGGCACGCTCGGCGGCGCGGGCGAACCGCCGGTCGGGCGCCTGCCCGGGGTCGTCCAGCCGCAGGTAGTTCGCGATCGCGCCGAACAGCGGGGTCGGGTCGTCGCCCCACCGCGGCATGCCGATGTCGACCTCGGCCGCCGCCCGGTGCCCATAGACGGCGAGGAACCCCGCCATCCCGATGTCGGGAAGGTCGCCGGCCCGGTAGCGCCGCGCCAACTCCTCGGGCGGGGTGTCCCGGAACAGCCCGCGGTGCGCGGCCGCCACGGACGCCAGGCGCCACAGCTCCAGGTTCATCTCGGTGGTGACGTTGTGCGGCATGCCGCCCAGGACCGCGTCGGCCTCCTCCGGCGCGGCGATGCCCGCCAGCAGCACCGAGGGGAGCACGCCGAGGGCGATGCCGGTGGTCATCGGCCACATCAGCTCGCCGAGGCCGTGGAACATCACGTCCTTGAAGTGGTCCCCCTCCAGGAGCCGCAGCCGGTCCAGGGCCGGGGCGTCGGCGGGCAGCGGGTCGGCGGACTCCGCCCGGAGCCGCCGCACCCCGTCGAGCGCCCTGCGGCGGGCCGTCGCGGGCCGCACCACCGAGCGGGCGACGCCGACCAGCGCGGACGGCGCCCACCGCAGCGCCAGCCCCGCCAGCGGGCCGGTGCTCAGCGGCATGGACCGCACGGGCGAGAAGTCCGGTTGCGCCAGCAGGTACTCCACGGCCTCCTTCACCCGGGGTCCGTAGACGTCCATCCCCGCCGACAGGCGCGACCGGAACGCCGTGCTGCGGAGCAGGTCGGTGAGGTCGCAGTACAGGCGGCCGCCGATGCCGACGAGCACGGGGGTCCACGCGCCGCCCGGCCCGCGGGTCCGCATGTACGCGCCCATCCACCCGTCCGTGGTCAGCTTGAGCGCGGACAGGCCCATGGGGGTGATCGGGCGGAGCAGCCCCTGCATGTGGCCCATCTCCATGTAGGCGCGGGGCCGCGGCAGGTGGGCGTCGTCGGGCAGCGGGAACAGGGTGGTGATCGCGCGGGACTGGAGCAGCCACAGGACCCCGTCGGCGTCGTAGGCCCACTCGACGTCCTGCGGCGCGCCGAAGTACCGCTCCAGGCGCCCGCCCGCCGCGCGCAGCTCCGCCGCCTGGGCGCGGGACAGGCAGCCGTCGCCGGGGCCGTCCACCCCGTCCGGCCCCATGGTGTAGTGGTCGGGCACGGCGGTGCCGTCGACCACGCCGGTGCCCGGCCCGCGCACGGCGTCGGCGACCATGACCGACCGGCTGCCGCTGAGCGGGTCGGCGGTGAACAGCACGCCGGCGGTCTCCGCGTCGACCATGCGCTGCACCACGACCGCCATGTAGGTCCCGGCGCGGTCGATGCCGTGGGTGCGCCGGTAGGCGTCGGCCCGCTCGGAGTCGAGCGAGGCCCAGCACCGCCGCACCGCCGCCACCAGGTCCGGCACGCCCTCGACGTCGAGAACGGTGTCCTGCTGCCCGGCGAAGCTGGCGTCGGGCAGGTCCTCGGCGGTGGCGCTGGAGCGCACGGCCACCCGCCCGCCGCCCAGGCGGGCGTAGGCGTCGGCGAGTTCGCGTTCGGGGACGGCGCCCGACCGGTGCGCCTCGGTGGTCAGGCAGAACCCGGGCGGGACGCGCTCGCCCGCCCGCACCAGGCCGCCCAGGCCGGCGGCCTTGCCGCCGACGAGGCCGATCATGCCGGGGCCGATCTCCGCCAGGTCGAGGACCATGTCCACGCCACTCACCCCTCACTCCGTTCGGGGCCGCCGCGTCCGCCCCGCGCCGTCCTCGGGGGGCGAGACGCCGCAGCGGGGCGGGAGGCGGTCCGGAGGCGGTCGCGCCGCCGGCCCACGGCATGTCCAGGGCCGTTCCGCCTCGAATGTACGCCGCGGTCCGCCGGGGTCCAGGGGTCCGGCGCGGTTCATACGCGGTCTTGACGCGCCCGTGCCGGGCCTCCGGTCACGCCCGCAGCCGGGCCGCCTGTAGAGCGCTCAGCCGGCGCACGAACAGGGCGGTGACGACGGCCGCGGGTACGGCCAGGAGCTGCCCCGCCAGGTTGGCCCAGACGAGGGGGTCGAGTACGTACCGGTCGAGGCTGTCGTATCCGGGGATGTTCTCCGTCCGGATGGACTCGGGCCACGGAGTGAAGACGAACGGCCAGGTCACCAGCGTGGTGAGCCACAGCACCCACCAGGTGTGCAGGAGGCCGGCCGGGGCCATCGCACCGCTCGGTCCGGGCGGGCTGGAGGCGTGCCAGACGTCGTCGGCGATCTGCTTGGGCAGGAACAGGTTGCCCACCGGGACGAACCACCCGCCCACGGCCATGGACGCCCGGTAGCGCAGCCGCCCTGGCGCGAACCGCTCGGCGATGTCCCGTGCCCGGCGGAACCACGGCAGCCAGACCCCGATCAGCGCCGCGATCAACGCCACCTGGGGGTAGAAGAGGATGAAGCCGTACATCTCATGCTCGGTCATCAGGTGGTCGTACAGGTCCGTGCTGTCCCATCGTGCGTGACCGTTGGCGATGGTGATCTGGTACGTCGCGGTGACGGTGGCGAGCAGCACGTGAAGGCCGAGCAGGACGTAGAGGGCCGCCTGCAGCCCCGAGGCCGGGTGCAGCGGCCCCCGGCCGCGCGCGCCGCGACGCTCTTCGGCCAGCAGCGGGCCGGTCACCCCGGCTGCCTCCTCGGTCCCACCGTGCGGCGGGGCGGTCCGGGGAGCGGGCCCGCCGGGGGCCGCGCCCCCGGTCGGCGGCCCGAAGGCGGTCAGCGCCAGGGTCCGGTGCTCGGCGATGACCTGGGTGAGGTCGTCGGGCAGCCACCGGCCACCGCCCGCGCCGGGGCCGGTCGCGGCGAGCGCGGTGAGGCGGGCCAGCACGTCCGCCAGGGCGGGCCGGGCAGCGGGGTCCTTCGCCAGGCACGCCCCGACCAGGCCGGCCAGCGGCTCGGGCAGCCCGGCCAGGTCGGGGGCGGTGTGCACCACCCGGTAGACCACGGCGTGGACGGGGCCGTCGCCGAACGGGCTGCGGCCGGTGGCGGCGTGGGCCAGCACGCAGCCCAGGGAGAACACGTCGGAGGCCGGCCCGACCCGCTCCGCGCGGGCCTGTTCGGGCGACATGAACGCGGCGGTGCCCAGGACGGTGGCGGTGCGGGTGTGGGAGGTCGTGTCCAGGGCGCGGGCGATGCCGAAGTCGATGAGCCGGGGCCCGTCCTCGGCGAGGATGACGTTGGCCGGCTTGAGGTCGCGGTGCACCACGCCGCACGCGTGCACCGCCGCGAGCCCCTCGGCCAGCCCGGCGCCGAGCACCGCCACCGACCCCGGCGGCAGCGGGCCGTGGTCGGCCACCGCCTGGTGCAGGGAGGGGCCCGGGATGTAGGCGGTGGCCAGCCACGGCGGGTCGCCGTCGGGGTCGGCGTCGACCACCTGCGCGGTGTAGAACCCGCCCACCCGCCGCGCTGCGGCGGCCTCGGCCGCGAAGCGGCGCCGGAAGGTGCCGTCGTCGGCGAGTTCGGGGCGCACCACCTTGACCGCGACCAGCCGCCCGCCGGGGGAGCGGCCCAGGAACACGTGGCCCATCCCTCCGGTTCCGAGCCGCCCGTGGAGCCGGTAGGGACCGATGTGCGCGGGGTCGCCGCCGCTGAGGTTCTGCACCATGGCACCGCTTCTGCGTGGGGGGTTCGCCGAACGGAGTCCGATGATGGCAGAAACGCGCCCCTGCGGGTGGTCCGCGCCGCCCCCGGCCACGGCCGACCCCGGCGGTGGCCGTCCCGCCCGCCTCCGACGGCCGGCCGGGCGCGGGCGGGGACGAGGCGCGCCGGGGGCGCACGACCGGAGCGCCCCTGCGCGCGCCCCCGGCACCGCACGCGGCGGGCCCGTGCCCCAGGTCCGGTGATCTTGGGTCCGGGGGCCCACGACGCCCGACCCCGGTGGGGCGTACGTTACGTGCACCCCGTCCCCCCGTCCCCCCGTCCCCGCGTCCCGCGTCGGCGCCCACCCCGCCGTCCGCCGCACCGGCCCCGGAAAGCCGCCCCCATGCCCCGTTCGCGCCGCGTCCCCCGCCCCGCCGCCGATCGCGGCGCGGGCTACCCCGAGTACGCGCTGACGGTCCTGCTGGTGGCCGCCGTGCTGGCGGCCCTGATCGGCTCGGGCGTCTCCGCGCGCGTGTCCGAGGGCATCGCCGACGCGGTGTGCGCGGTCGGCGCGGCCGCTCAGGACGACCGCGACTGCGGGTCGGACGCGGGCGCCACCGGCGGCGCGCCCCGGCCCCTGGCCGCCGCCGACCCCACCGGGGCGGGCTGGCTGGTCCCGCTGGAGGACCTGCCCGGCCCCCCGCCGCCGCAGGAGGGGCGGGGCGATCTGGGCCAGTGGGAGCCGGGCGCGGACGAGGAGTGGTTCTCCTTCGAGGACCGGGGAGACTACACCTGGGACTGCGGGACGGTCGCGGACGTGGCCTGCAAGATCGGCGGCGGGTTCGCCCAGGGGGTGCGCGACCTGTGGGACGGGGCCGCCTCGGGGCTCTGCCTGCTGCACGTGTGCTCCCACGCCGGGTTCACGGAGAACTGGTCGTCGGTCGGCCAGGTCTTCCGGCAGAACCCGCTGACCACCGCCGGGCAGATGTGGGAGGGCTTCTCCGCGCCCTTCCGCGAGAACTGGCGCGAGGCCGGGCCCGGCAAGACCATCGCCTACGCCCTGCCCGCCGCCCTCGGCGGGGCGCTCAAGGCGTTCAAGTTCCTCGGCCGCGACCGCGCCGACCCGCCCGACCCGCTCACCGCCGGCGACCTGCGCGCCGACCTGGACGAGGCGCGGGCGGCGGCGGAGCGCGGGGACATCGAGGCCGCCGACGAGGCGATCGCGGCCGCCCAGGACAAGATCGACGACGTCGCCGAGCGCGCCGAGCACGCCGGCTGCCCCAGCGCCGCCCCGGCGCGCCCGGCCGGCACCGGCCCCACCCCCATGGCCACCGCGCCGCTCCACCTGGCGGCGGGCGGCGACTGCGGGGCGGCCGACCGGCTCGCAGCCGAACTCGGCGTCACCGGCGACGCCCACCTGGCCGACATCCTCGACACCGAGCGCCGGCGCCGCGACTTCTTCGCCACCCGCACGGGCCGCCGCGTCGCCGCCCAGGTGGAGGAACTGCTGAACACCGCCGACGAGGCCGAGGAGTTC
This sequence comes from Nocardiopsis trehalosi NBRC 14201, assembly GCF_001552555.1. Classification (GTDB taxonomy): domain Bacteria; phylum Actinomycetota; class Actinomycetes; order Streptosporangiales; family Streptosporangiaceae; genus Nocardiopsis_B; species Nocardiopsis_B trehalosi. The sequence goes on from NZ_BCRK01000143.1 coordinate 12,680, forward strand.
GGCCGCGAGGGCCGGAGCCGCAAGGCCGAGCGGCGCGCCGACCGCGCCCGGACCCTGGCCGAGGACCTGCGCCGCCAGGCCGACAAGGAGACCGACCCCGACCGCCGCCGGTTCCTGGAGGACGCCGCCGACACCGCCGACCTCGCCCTGGTCCGCGCCCGCGACGGCGCCCGGACGGCCCAGATGGTCCAGCGCCTGGACGACGTCCCCGGCAGTGTCACCAGCCCCACGGGCCCCAAGCCGCTCCGCGAGCAGTGGGCCCAGGTCGATCCGGTGATGGACTACAACGGGACGGGCGCCCCCTACCTGGACCGCGCCACCGTGGGCGAGGGCGGGCGTCCGATCCTGCGGGTCGACCGCTCCCTCTACAACAGCGACGCCGAGCTGACCGCGGCGGTCGCCCGCACGCTGATCCTCGACGGGCGCGGCTACTACGAGCGGCGCGCCGACGGCCTGCGCGCCATCAACTGGCGCCAGCGCGACGAGTGGAACCGCGGCGACCTGTCCATCTACGTCCAGACCTCGGTCAACTTCCAGACCGAGGGGTACCTCGCGTCGGTGCGCGCCCTGGACAACGACGGCATCGCCCCGGCCCACGTCGCCGACCCGATGATGCGCCAGATCTACAGCGAGGCCCTCGACCACGTCGAGGCCCACCCCGATCGGCTGCGCGACGCCAAGGGCCGCCCGCTCAAGGGCGACGAGCTGGCCGCCGCGCGGGAGGACCTGATCCGCAGCAGCATCGAGCGGTCGATGGCCATGCCCCAGGACGGGCTCGGCGGCCAGCGCCCCATCGACGCGTTCGTCGACGAGTACGAGTCGGTCCACCCCCGGGGCGAGGACGACTACTGACCCACGACGCCCGGAAGTCTCGCGGAACGCGGGTTCCGGGACGCCGACGGCGGCCGTGCCCTGCACGTGGCGGCTCGACAGGGGCGGCCCGGGCGACACCCCGGGCCGGACGTCCGGCTCCGGTCGGCGTGGGTGCGTTCGCGGTGGTTGTAGCGTGGGTGGGGCACGGTGCCGCGCGGACGCGGCCCCGCGCCGGCGTGCCGGGGCTCCCCGGGCGCCCGCGTCAGGCTTCGGCGGCGAGACGAGGGATGGCGTTGGCACGCGGTACACCACGGCGACCGGTGGGGCTGAAGGCCGCCCTCGACCGCTTGGGCGTGGGCGCCTACGCCGTGGACGCCGAGGAGCGCATCGTCGAGGTCAACACCCGCGCGGCGCACCTGCTGGCGCGCGCCGCCGACGGCCTGATCGGCCGGGACGCCCGCGAGGCGCTGCACCGCGACCGGCAGGGGCGGGTGGCGGCCTGGGGCGACCCCGACCGGGCGGTGTCCGCGGGGCGGCCCGTGCGCGCCGAACGGGCGTGGTTCGAGCGGGGCGACGGGTCCCTGCTGCCCGTCTCCTGGTTCCGGCTGCCGTGCGAACCGGACGACCAGGGCGCGCACGCGCTCGTCTTCTTCCACGACGTCGGCCCCGAGGGCGACGCCGGGCCGGCGGCCTCGGGCGCGCGCACCCTGTCGCAGCTGGAGCGGCTGGCGCTGCTGGCCGACACGACCGCGCAGCTCATCTCCAACATCGATGTGCAGAGTGCGCTGTGGCGGGTCGTCGGGCTGATGCTGCCCCGGATCGCCGACTGGGCCGTCATCGACCTGATCACCGAGCACGACGAGGTCTCGCGCGAACTCGTGGTGCACGCGGAACCGGGTGGCCTGGTCGCGCACGAAGAGCTGCAGGGCCCCATGCCGCCGGTCATCGAGACGTCGACCATGCCCCTGTCCAAGGCCCTGCGCGGGGTGACCTCCACGCTCGTCGGTCCGCAGACCTACGCGGGCGAGCCCGATACGGGGATCACCGTGGAGCAGCAGAAGCTGTTCGAGGTGACCGGCATCGAGACCGCCGCCATCGTCCCCATCCGGGGGCCGAGCGAAGTGGTGGGCGCGCTCACCCTGGGCCGGTCGGCCGCCGACGAGGCGTTCACGGCCGGCGACCTCGCGGTGGTGGAGGACATCGCCCGGCGGATCGGCATCGCGCTGGAGAACTGGCGCCACTACCAGCGCCAGCGCCAGGTCGCGGAGACCATGCAGCGCTACCTGCTGCCGCACCTGCCGCACGTGCCGGGGGTGGAGATGACCGCGCGGTACCTGCCCGCGCCGGACGCCTCCCACGTCGGCGGCGACTGGTACGACGCCTTCCCGCTGCCCAGCGGCGACACGGCGGTGGTCGTCGGCGACGTCCTCGGGCACGACCTGGAGGCCGCGGCGGGCATGGCCCAGCTCCGCAACATGCTGCGGGCCTACGCCTGGTCGCAGGAGCAGCCCCCGCACGGCATCGTGGAGCGGCTGGCGCAGGCCATGGAGCACGTGAGCGACGTCCTCATGGCCACCATGATCCTGGCCCGCCTGTCGCGGGACCGCGAGGGCGGGTGGGAGCTGCTGTGGACCAGCGCCGGGCACCCGCCCCCCTTGCTGGTCGACCGCACGGGTGTGGCGCACTACCTCGAAGAGGGCAACGGCGTCCTGCTCGGCGCGGACGCCCGGGTACCGCGCAGCGACGCGCGCGTCGGCCTACCGCCGGGGTCGACGCTCGTGCTCTACACCGACGGCCTGATCGAGTCCCGCGACCGGTCCCTGGACAGCGGTCTCGACAACATGCGCCGCCACGCGGCCGCGCTGGCCCACCGCCCGTTGGAGGTCTTCGCCGACCAGCTCCTCCGGCGCGCCCGTCCGGCCGGCAACGATGACGACGTCGCCCTCCTCGTCATCCGCATCCCGCGGTGAGCGGCACCTGCCGGGGCGCCGTCAGGCGGTGCGGCCGGTGCGGTCGGTGCGGACGCCCTCGCGTGCGGCGCGGAGCCGGCCGGCGCGCAGCGTGTGCCGCGCGGGCCCCTGCGCGGGGCGCCCCGCCCGAGCGAGCGCCTCGGTGACCTTGGCGGTGCGTTCGAGGCCGTCCACCCCCCGCGCGGTTTCGGCGGTGGTCTGATCGATGCGCGTCGCCTGCCGCTTGAGGTCGCCGACGTCCCAGCCGATGCGCTCCAGGCGCGTGTCGTGCGCCGCGAAACGGTTGTCCGCCGCGGCCTCCGCCTGTTCGCCCCGCACGGCTTGGTGCCGGGCCTGGTGGTCCACGTCGTCCAGGAGTCTCAGGATCTTGTAGGACCTGGCGAGGTTGAGGGAGCCGTACGTCACGGCCGCACCGGAGAGCGCCGCGATCATGATCCGGACGTTTTCGGGATCCATGGTGGGCCACTGTAGCGCCGTCCGGGCGGGGGCTCCAGCGGGGTGGCGCCGCCCCGCCCCCGGGACGGCGGCGCCCCCGTCCCCGTGTTCCTGGGGCGGGGGCGGTGGGGGAGCGGCACTCGTTCGGCCGCCGGCCCGGGCTCAGTCCTCGATCGCCTGGTAGAGGGTGGTCCAGAAGTCGTTGATGAGCCGCGCCGGGTCCGGCACGGACATGCCGACCTGGGTGAGCAGGATGCCGGTGAGCCCGTTGACCGGGTCGGCGTAGGTGGAGGTGCCGGCCCCGCCGTCCCAGCCGAACTGGCCGATGGGCGCGTAGTCGGCGCGGTAGGTGCGCACCGCCATGCCGTAGCCCCAGCCGCCCTGCTGGCCCTGGCCGAACGACACGTGGACGTTCTCGGTGGCCATGGCGGTCCGGGCGGCGGTCTGCTCCGGCGTCATCCGGTTGG
>NZ_BCRK01000144.1 GCF_001552555.1 Nocardiopsis trehalosi NBRC 14201
GGGCGAACCCCCGGTCGGCGACGTCGGCGAGCGCGGGCCCCCGCCACAGGGCGAGCGCGTCCGCCAGGCCCGCCGCACGCTCGGCCGGGTCGGGCAGGCGGCGCGCCCGCGCGGCGAGGAGGTCGAAGCGCCGGGCGTCGACGGTGTCGGCGCCGGCCCGCAGCGCGTACCCGCCCGGGCCCGACTCCACGAGCGCGCGGCCGCCGGGTTCGGCGTCCTCAAGCGCCCGCCGCAGCGTCCACACCCGGGTCTGCAGGGCGCCGGCCGGGTTGGCGGGCGGGTCGCCGCCCCACAGGTCGTCGATGAGGCGTTCGGCGGCGACCGGGCGCCCCTCGTGGACGAGCAGGTCGGCCAGGAGCATCCGCGCCCTGGCCTCCGCCACCCGGACCGGTTCGCCCCCGCCGGTCCACACCGCGACCGGACCGAGTACCCCGAAGCGCATGCGGCCAGCGTAGTCGAGCCGCACGCCCGCCCGGCGCGGCCGCCGGGAGCCGACCGGGAGCGGGCCGGGAGCGGGCCGGGAGCCGACCGGGAGCGCCTCCGCGCAGAGTGGTCCCGCCGGCCGCGAAGGACCGCGGTCGGCGGCCGGACGCCGCCGCGCACAGCGGGCGGCGCCGGCCGTGGTCGACAGAGCGGAGACGAGGACACATGGGTGAGATCCGGGGGAGTAGGGCGGTCGTGATCGGCGGCAGCCAGGGAATGGGGTTGGCCATGGCACGGGCCCTGGTCGCGGGCGGCGCCGAGGTGGTCGTCACCGGGCGCGACGAGAAGCGGCTGGAGGAGGCGCGGGCGGTGCTCGGGCCGTCGGCGCACGTGGTGCGCTCCGACGTGACGAGCGCCGCCGACCGCGACGCCCTCGCCGGGCGGGTGGGCGAGCTGCTGGGCGGCGGCGTCGACGCCCTGTTCGTCAACCAGGGCTACTCCCGCCTGGGGCCCTTCGAGGAGGTCACGGAGGAGATCTACGACCGGCACTTCGACGTCAACGCCAAGGGCGCGTTCTTCACGGTGCAGCGGCTGGCCCCGAAGCTGGCCGACGGGGGAGCGGTCGTGTTCACCACGTCGGTCGCCGACACCGGGGCCAACCCCGGGATGATGGCCTACGCCGGGGCGAAGGCCGCCGTGTGGTCGTTCGCCCAGGGGTTCGCGGCGGAGCTGCTGCCGCGCCGCATCCGCGTCAACGCCGTTGCGCCGGGGTTCACCGACACCCCGACGATGGGGGTGGACGCCTCGGAGGAGCAGAAGGCGGAGTTCATGCGGATCGGCGACGAGGTCACGCCGATGAAGCGGCACGCGACGGTGGACGAGGTGGCGGCGACGGCGCTGTACCTCGCCTACGACGCCACGTTCAGCACCGCCGTGCGCGTCCCGGTCGACGGTGGCCTGGAGGCCCTGTCGACCGCCTTCTAGCGGCGGTGGAGCGGGCGGCCCGGCCGGGCGCGGCACCCCCCACGGGGCCGCGCCCGGCCGGGCCGGCGTCGCGGGCGGGCCGCCGGCGGAACGCCCCAGGTCGCGGCATCCGCGCCCCGACGGGAGTGGCCGGGCTGCCCGGGCCGGGCGGCCCCCCGCACGGGGGCTGTGCCCGCCGACCGGGCGGCGGTGGGCGGGCGCGCGGCGGGCGGGCCGCCACCGACGCCCCCAGGTCGCGGGCGACCCGCGCGCCGACAGGGGCGGCCGTGCCGCCTGGCCGGGCGCGGCACCCCCCACGGGGCGGGTGCGCCCGGCCAGGCCGGGCGCACCCGTCGCCCGGGCCGACCTAGTGGTACGCCCCCGGTCGCGGGCGACCCAGGCGCGAAGGGGGCGGCCGGGCGGCCCGGGACGGCGGCCGCGTCGGGACCGGGCCGCTGCTCGGTGGGCAGCGGGGGCCGGGACGTCCAGGGCGCCGGTAACCGGCTCCTCCGGCATGGCCGGCGCCCTGCGGGCGCGGGCGCCCGCCCGGAAGGGCGCCGGCGACGGCCGCGTCCTCGCTGAGGGCCGCCGCGCCGGGAAACCGGCTGTACGCGACCGGTGCCGGGGCGGCAGAGTGGAGGGATGAACCCGCGATCCGACGCCTCCGGCGCTGCCGGACCCGAATGGACCACCACCCCCGTCACCCCGCAGCTGCTGCGCGGCGCGCTCGACACGGAGGCCACGCCGCAGGGGCTGCTGCCGCACCGGCTGCCGGCGTGGGCGCGCGCGCAGGTCCCCGACGCCCAGCTCGCCATGGCCGAGTCCCAGCCGTCCGGCGTCCGCGTCGCGCTGCGTACCAGGGCCACCGCCGTCGAACTGGACGTGCACCGCACCACGGTGGTCTACCGGGGCGCCCCGCCCCGCCCGGACGGGGTCTACGACCTGGTCGTCGACGGCCGCCGCACCTGCAGCGCCACCGCCCCCGGCGGCGACGTCCTGGTGCTCGACCCGGCCACCGGGGGCGCCGAGACCCGGCCCGGCCCGCCCGGGACCGTCCGGTTCACCGGGCTGCCCGCCGGGGACAAGGACGTCGAGATCTGGCTGCCCCACAACGAGACCACCCGGCTGGTCGCCCTGCGCACCGACGCCCCGGTCGCGCCGGTCCCGACCGGCGGCCGCCGGGTCTGGCTGCACCACGGCAGCTCCATCAGCCAGGGCTCCAACGCCGCGAGCCCCAGCACCACGTGGCCGGCGCTCGCGGCCGCCCTGGGCGGGGTCGACCTGGTCAACCTCGGGTTCGGCGGCGGTGCCATGCTCGACCCGTTCACCGCGCGCACCCTGCGCGACGCGCCCGCCGACCTGATCAGCGTCAAGATCGGCATCAACCTGGTCAACGCCGACCTGATGCGGCGGCGGGCGTTCGGCCCGGCGGTGCACGGCCTCCTCGACACCATCCGCGAAGGGCACCCCACCACCCCGCTGCTGGTGGTCGGCCCCCTCCACTGCGCCATCCACGAGGACACCCCCGGGCCGGGCGCCTTCGACCCGGAGGCGCTGCGCGTCGGCGAGGTCCGGTTCCGGGCAACCGGCGACCCCGCCGAGCGGGCCGCAGGGAAGCTCACCCTCGGCGTGATCCGCACGGAGCTGGACCGCATCGTCGCGCAGCGGGCGGCCGACGACCCGCACCTGTACCACCTCGACGGCCGCGAGCTGTACGGCGAGGCGGACGAGGCCGAACTTCCGCTACCCGACGGGCTGCACCCCGACGCCGAGACCCACCGCCGCATCGGGGAGCGCTTCGCCGCCCGGGTGTTCGCGGCCGGCGGGCCGTTCGCCGCCGGGGCGGCCTGACGCCCGGCCGGGCGTCGCCCCGCTGACGTCCGGGGGAGCGGGGCGGCTCCGGGGCCGACGCCGAACCGGGTCAGCCCTCGGCCAGCGACTCCCGCATCGCCCGTGCCGTCTCGGCCGGGTCGTAGTCCTCGGGGACGCCCTCGATCATTATGATGTCGCCCTTCATGTGCCGGGAGCGGAGCGGCGCGATCTCCTGGTACGCGGGGGAGTCCCACCAGGCGCGCGCCTCGGCGATCCCCGGGAAGCCGATCATCACGATGTCGCCGTCCCAGCTCCCCTCCTTCACCTCGTGCGGCGTGACGTGCACGAGGAAGCGCCCGCCGTAGGGGGCGAAGGTGCCGGGCATGCGCTCGATGTACTCGGCGACCTCCGGGTGCGGGACGGCCGAGTACAGGTTGGCGATGACGTAGGCGGCCATGGGGAGTCCTCCAGGTTCGAGCGGTTCCGTTGCCCGTGATCTTGGCAGATGCTGACGCCGGGGGTCGATGACCTCCGAGGTAACCATCCGGCTGCGCGGAACCGCCGGGGGAGCACCGGGTGGGGGAGTCCTCCTGTCGGCCGCGGTGAGCGCGGGGGCCGGCGCCGTGCTCGCAGGGGAGAGGAGCGCGCGCAGCGGAGGGCTCTGCGGCGGGGGAGTGGAATGGAGGCGGGGACGGCGACTCCGGTGGGGGTGGGCCGGGGGATGGTCTCCAGGGGATGCGTGGGCGGAGGCGGCGATTCCCCGTGCCGAGGTTAGAAATCTACGTTGTCAAGGTAGCCGTTGGAGTCTTACCTATTCTTTTTCTCAACCCCATAAGGAGCGGCTCCGCCGCCGGTCTTCAAACACAACAGGGCTCTTGGGCGGGTGCCGACAGCGGGGGTGCGGGCCGCGTCCCCGCTGTCGTGCGGAAAATCGGTTGGCCTCGGATCGGCGGCTCGCTATGGTGGCGCGCATGCCTGCCTCGGACAGACTCCGCCGCCCTTAGCGGCGGCGTGACCCCCTGAGTCGCTTCGCCGCATCAGCGCGTCCTTCGCCGGTGCGGCCGTTCGGGCTGCCCCGGCTCCGATCTGATCCGTGCGGAGCCTTCTCGTGTCGAGTCCTCTGTTCGACGGTCGGCGTGCCATCGTGCTCGCGGCCGTTCTGCTGTCCACACTCACGTTCCCGTTGTCGATCACCGGGGCGTCCCTGGCGCTGCCCGACATCCGGTCCGCCCTCGGGGCCGACCTCGCGGCGGTCCAGTGGGTCATCAACGCCTACAACGCGTGCTTCGCGGCCTTCCTGGTGGTGACCGGCGCCCTGGCCGACGTGCTCGGCCGGCGGCGCGTCTTCGCGTGCGGTGTGGGCCTGTTCTTCCTGAGCGGTGTGCTGTGCGCGTTCGCCGGTGACGTGGCGGTCCTGGCGGGGCTGCGCGCCGCGGGCGGCGTCGGTGCGGCCGCGGCCGTGACCGGCGGATCGTCGCTGCTGGCCGAGACGTTCTCCGGGGCGGCGCGCAAGCGCGCGTTCGGGCTGCTGGGGACGGTGCTGGGGGTCGGTACGGCCTTCGGTCCGGCGGTGGCCGGAACGCTGGTGGAGCTGCTGGGGTGGCGCGGCGTCTTCGCGGCGCCGGCCGTGGTGGCGGGCCTGGTCCTGGTGCTGGTCCCGCTGCTGCCGGCGGCGCGCGCCGAGGCGGGGCGCCGGGTCGACGGCGCCGGTGCGGTGCTGTTCACCGTGGCGCTGCTGCTGGTGGTGACCGCGCTGGTGGAGGGTCCGGAGCGCGGTTTCGGGTCGCCGGTCGTGGTGGGTGCGGCGGTGGTCGCCGTGGTGCTGGGTGTGGTGCTGGTGCGGGTGGAGCGGCGGCGGGAGGCCCCGCTGTTCGATCTGGGGGTGTTGGCGAACCGGCGGTTCCTGGCGTTCGCGGTGGCGGCGGGGGCGATCATGGCGGTGCTGGTTCCGCTGCTGGTGTACCTGCCGTCGTACCTGATCACGGTGGTGGGGGTGGAGGCGTCGGCGGCCGGGTGGTGGCTGCTGCCGATGACGCTGCCGACGGTGCTGCTGCCGTCGGTGGGTGCGGAGGTCGCGAAGCGGGTGCCGGCGGTGCCGCTGGTGGCCGGTGCGGTGGCGGTGTGCGGTGCGGGTGCGGCGCTGCTGCTCGTGGTGGACGGGGACGCGTCGCCGTGGCGGGTCGTGGTGCCGTTCGTGCTGGTGGGTGTGGGCGCCGGGGTGACGAACGGGTTGTTGGACGGGTTGGCGATCGGGAGCGTGGCGGAGGATCGGGCGGGGACGGCGTCGGGGATGTTCAACACGGTGCGGATCACGGGGGAGACGGTGGCGATCGCGGTGGTGGGTGCGGTGCTGGCGGCGGTGACCGGTGGTGGGTTGGCGGGCCCGGCGTATACGGGTGCGCTGCATGTGGTGGGTGCGGGGTTGGGTGTGTTCGCGCTGGTGGTGGCGGTGGGGGTGGTGGCGTTGGCCCGTGGGCGGGTGCGGGTGCCCTCGGAGCGGTGAAGGGGTGGGTGGACGGCCGTCGGGTGTGCCCGGCGGCCGTTCGCCGTGTCCGGGGTGGTGGGATACTGCGGCGCCGTGGGGCCTGCCGCGGGGTGCGGCGGGGTGTCGGGAGGTGGGGGTCGTGGTGGGTTCGGGGTCGGATTTCCTGCAGTTGGACGTGCGTGAGGCGCCGGCGGGTGGGGTGGCGGAGTGGTTGGCGGGGCGGTTGCGGGAGGCGATCGCGGATGGGCGGGTGCCGGTGGGGGGTCGGTTGCCGGCGTCGCGGGTGTTGGCGGCGGAGTTGCGGGTGTCGCGGGGGGTGGTGACGGAGGCGTATCGGCGGTTGGGGGAGGACGGGCATGTGGTGGGGCGTGGTCGTGGGGGG
>NZ_BCRK01000145.1 GCF_001552555.1 Nocardiopsis trehalosi NBRC 14201
GCCGGTGGGGGTGGTGGGTGGGGGCCGTGGTGGTGGGGGTGGTGTGGTGGCGGATGCGGGGGCGGTGTTCGGGGGGTCGCCGGGGGTGGACGCGTTCGAGGTGTTGCGGTCGGTGCCGGCGCGGATCGATCTGTCGCCGGGGTTGCCGGATCTGTCGGCGTTTCCGCGGGCGGCGTGGTTGCGGGCGGAGCGTGCGGTGCTGGGGGAGGTGTCGGCGGCGCGGTTGGGTTATGGCGATCCGCGGGGTGAGGTGGAGTTGCGGCGTGCGGTGGCGGGGTGGTTGGCGCGGTTCCGGGGGGTGCGGGTGGGTGCGGAGGAGGTGGTGGTGGTCGCGGGGGTGACGCAGGCGTTGGCGTTGTTCGCGCAGGTGTTGGGGGCGGAGGGGGTGCGGGCGGTGGGGGTGGAGGACCCGGGGTCGTTGGGGGCGCGGCGGCATTTGGCGGGGTGGGGGATGGCGACGCCGCCGGTGCCGGTGGATGGTGCGGGGGTGCGGGTGGATGCGTTGCGGGAGGTGGGGGTGTCGGCGGTGGTGGTGACGCCGGCGCATCAGTTCCCGTCGGGGGTGGTGTTGGGGGGTGGTCGGCGTCGGGAGTTGATGCGGTGGGCGGAGGAGGGTGGGGTGGTGTTCGAGGACGACTATGACGCGGAGCATCGGTATGACCGGGCGCCGGTGCCGGCGGTGCGGTCGATGTTGGCGGATCGGGTGTGGTACTCGGGGTCGGTGTCGAAGGTGTTGGCGCCGGCGTTGCGGGTGGGGTGGGTGGTGGTGCCGGAGCGGTGGCGGGAGGCGGTGGTGGGGGCGAAGCGGTTGGCGGATCTGGGGAATGCGGTGGTGCCGCAGTTGGTGGTGGCGCGGTTGTTGGAGTCGGGGGTGGTGGAGCGGCAGTTGCGGGTGGTGCGGGGGCGGCATCGTCGGCGGCGGGATGCGGTGGTGGGGGCGTTGCGGGAGGTGGTGCCGGGTGCGGTGGTGCATGGTGCGGCGGCGGGGTTGCACGTGATGGTGACGTGGGAGGGGGGTGGGGGGTGGTCGGATGTGGATGTGGCGGTGGCGGCGTTGGAGCGGGGGGTGCGGGTGCATCCGTTGTCGTGGCATGCGCAGCGTCCGGGGCCGCCGGGGTTGGTGGTGGGGTATGGGGCGAGTCCGGTGTCGGAGTTGGTGGAGGGTGCGCGGGTGGTGGGGGAGGCGTTGGTGTCGGTGCGGGGGCGTGGTGGGGGTCGACGGTGAGGGCGGGTCGGGGGCGTTCTTCGGGGTCGGTCTGGGCGGTAGGGGGCGGGGGTGCGGTGGTCGCGGCAGCGCCGCCCCGACCGGTGTGTCGTGGTCGGGGCGGCGCTGTGGGGCGGGTGGGGCCGGTTCCGGCGGGTGGTCGGGTGTTACGTCAGGTGGCGGGTGAAGAACCGGTCGGCGGCGTCGCCGGCGTGTTCGGGGACGCCGGTGTGGCCGCCGGTGTTGGCGTTGAGAGTCTTGTCGGTGGAGCCGAAGGCGTCGAAGAGGTCGAGGGCGTGTCGGCGGTCGTTTCCTTCGTCGTCCCATTGGAGGAGGACGTGGAGGGGGATGGTGACGTCGCGGGCCTCGGTGAGCATGGAGCGGGGGACGTAGCTGCCGGCGAAGAGGACGGCGGCGGTGATGCGGGGTTCGGTGGCGGCGAGGCGGAGGCCGATGGAGATGATGCCGCCGGAGTAGCCGACGGGGCCGCGGATGTGGGGTTGGGCGAGGAGGGTGTCGAGGGCGGTCCGCCATTCGGGGACGGCTTGTTCGACGAGGGGGAGGACGAGCCGGTCGACGGCGTCGTCGGTGGGGCGGCCGGTGGTGCGGAGTTGGCGTTGCAGGTCGGCGCGGGCCTGTTCGGTGGTGGGGGAGGGGGGTCGGTCGCCGGCGCCGGGGAGTTCGATGGTGGCGGCGGCGAAGCCGTGTGTGGTGGCGCGGCGGGCGCGGGCGGCGATGCGGGGGTACATGCGGTGGAGTCCGCCGGGGTGGCCGATGAGGATGAGCGGGGTCGGCGCGGGGGCGTTCGTGGGGGTCCAGAGGATGCCGGGGATGTCGCCGAGGGTGAATCGGCGTTCGAGGGCGCCGTCGAGGCGGTGTTCGGCGGTGTAGTGCATGGTCGTGCCTTTCGGGGGCCGTGCTGTGCGGCGCTCCCGGACGACCTAGCGTCCGACCGTGGCCTCGGAGGGGAGCACCCATGGCGTGGTGTTCACGGGTACCACCTCCTCGTCGTCGTGCACGGTCGTGCGGAACGGTAGCAGTGGCGGGTGGGGTGGGCCACCGGGTTTTCGCGGTCGCGGTCGGCCCGGGCCGGTGGGGTGGGGCCGGCCCGGGGTGGTGCTATCGGCGGGGTGCGGTCCGGGTGCGGATGCGGGCGGTGGTCCGGGCGATGGTGAGTGCGGTCCCGGTGGCGGCGAGGGTGAGGAGCAGGGCGGTGAAGGCGGGGAAGAGCCAGAAGACGTCGGCGGGGGTGTAGCTGTTGTCCTGGAGTGCGGGGGCGATGAGGAACAGGAAGGCCGCCGCCGCCGGGGCGATGCATTGGGGGAGGAGGCGCAGGGCGAATCTCCAGGTGGGGTGGTGGGTGCGGCGTGCGGCCCATCGGGGGGCGCGGCGGAGGCCGAGGGCGGCGAGGGCGGCGGTGGCGATGGTGGTGGCGCCGAGGGTGAGGTCGATGGCGGTGGCGGTGGGGGTGCCGGGGTCGGGGGTGCGGCCTTCGGTGAGGTCGATGATGCCGGAGCTGAGTTCGTAGGCGTTCTCGCGGGTGGGGGTGTAGCTGTTGAGGAGGACGGCGACGCCGTAGCCGCTGGTGGGGACGAGGTCGTGCTGGGCGTTGAAGCCGGTGACGATGCCGCTGTGGGAGACGCGGGCGGGGGTGACGTGGGGTGAGCTGTTGCGCCAGCCGAGTCCCGCGCGTTGGGCTCCGGGTTGGGGTGTGTGGGATTCCTCGATGAGGTCGGCGGACAGGAGGCGGTGGCCGTCGGGGGTGGTGCCGCCGCGTTGCTGCATGGCGAGCCAGGCGGCGAGGTCGTGGGCGGTGCTGACGATGGCGCCGGCTCCGCTGTTCATGGCGTGGGGGATGGGTGCGGGGAGGGCGTGGCCGTAGGCGGTGACGTGTCCGGTGGCGAGTCCGTCGACGGGGTCGTTCGTGGTGGTGGTGGCGAGGGTGTCGGCCATGCCCAGGGGGGTGAAGACGTCGGTGGTGAGGTGGTCGGTGAAGTCGTGGCCGGTGACGCGCTGCACGAGGAGTGCCGCGAGCCAGTAGTTGAGGTTGCTGTAGCGGTAGGTGGTGCCGGGTCGGGTTTCGAGGGGGAGGTCCTGGATGCCGGCGACGGCTTCTTCGAGGGTCTGGGCGGGGGCGACGATGGTGGGGTTGGGCAGCCCTGAGGTGTGGGAGAGGAGGTGGCGGACGGTGACGCCCTCGGGTGCGGTGTCGGGGAGGTAGTCGGCCGCGGGGGCGTCGAGGTCGATGCGGCCGTCGTCGGCGAGTCGGAGGACGGCGAAGGCGGTGAAGGGTTTGGAGAGGGAGCCGATGCGCAGGCGGGTGTGTTCGGTGATGGGGCGGCCGTGGGAGTCGTGGCCGTATCCGGCTTCGTGGACGGTTTCGCCGTCCTTGACCACGGCGACGGCGGCGCCGGGGAGGCCGTGGCGGTCGAGGTAGGCGGTGACGAACGCGTCGATCCGGGCCGGGTCGGGGCCGGTGTCGGTGCGGGCGTGGGCGGGGGGTGCGGTGGTGAGGAGGGCCGCCAGGGTGAGGAGGAGGCAGAGCAGGGGGGTCGGCGGTCGCATCGGGGGCTTTCGGTGTCGGAAGGGACGCGGCCGCGGGGGGCGGCTCGGGGTACGTCGTTGTCGGGCGTCACCGTCCCATGGGGGTGGGGCGGTGGGCATCGGGGTGGTCCCTGGTTCCGTGCCGGGTCCTGCCGTGGTGGGTTTCGGGGTGATCCCTGAGGGGCGGGGGCGTCATGGGGCCGGCGGGGGGTGGGCGCGGCCCCATGACGCCGGGGGTCAGGGGGTGGTGTAGGTGCGGAGGTGGGTGGCGGTGAGGGTGGTGGCGGTGGTGACGAGGTCGGTGGGGGTGCCTTCGAAGACGATGCGGCCGCCGTCGTGGCCGGCGCCGGGGCCGAGGTCGATGATCCAGTCGGCGTGGGCCATGACGGCCTGGTGGTGCTCGATGGCGATGACGGTGTTGCCGGTGTCGACGAGGTGGTCGAGGAGGGCGAGGAGTTGGTCGACGTCGGCGAGGTGGAGGCCGGTGGTGGGTTCGTCGAGGATGTAGATGGTGCCGGTGGTGGCCATGTTGATGGCGAGTTTGAGGCGTTGGCGTTCGCCGCCGGAGAGGGTGGTGAGGGGTTGGCCGAGGCCGAGGTAGCCGAGGCCGACGGCGGTGAGGCGGTCGAGGATGGTGTGGGCGGGGCCGGTGGGGAAGAAGTCGTGGGCTTCGGTGATGGTCATGGTGAGGACGTCGTGGATGTTCTTGCCGCGGAGGCGGTAGGCGAGGACGTCGGGGGTGAAGCGTTTGCCGTCGCAGTGGTCGCAGGTGGAGGCGACGTCGGCCATCATCGCGAGGTCGGTGTAGATGAGGCCGATGCCTTTGCAGGTGGGGCAGGCGCCGGTGGAGTTGGCGCTGAAGAGGCCGGGTTTGACGTTGTTGGCTTTGGCGAAGGCGGCGCGGATGGGGTCGAGGACGCCGGTGTAGGTGGCGGGGTTGCTGCGGCGTGAGCCGCGGATGGGGGTCTGGTCGGCGACGACGACGCCGTTGTGGTGGGCGAGGTTGTGGTGGATGAGGGTGCTTTTTCCGGAGCCGGCGATGCCGGTGACGGCGGTGAGGACGCCGAGGGGGATGTCGACGTCGATGTCGCGGAGGTTGTGCTGGTTCGCGCCGCGGATGGGGAGGTGGCCGCGGTGGGGGCGGGTGGGGGTGCGGAGGGTGGCGCGGTGGGTGAGGTGGCGGCCGGTGGGGGTGTCGGAGGTGTGGAGGCCGGCGAGGTCGCCGGCGTATTGGATGCGGCCGCCGTTGGTGCCGGCGCCGGGGCCGAGGTCGATGACGTGGTCGGCGATGGCGATGGTCTCGGGTTTGTGTTCGACGACGAGGACGGTGTTGCCCTTGTCGCGGAGTCGGAGGAGGAGGTGGTTCATGCGTTGGATGTCGTGGGGGTGGAGGCCGACGGTGGGTTCGTCGAAGACGTAGGTGACGTCGGTGAGGGGGGAGCCGAGGTGGCGGACCATGCGGACGCGTTGGGCTTCGCCGCCGGAGAGGGTGCCGGATTCGCGGTCGAGGCTGAGGTAGCCGAGGCCGATCTCGGTGAGGGAGTCGAGGGTGTGCAGGAGGGTGTCGAGGAGGGGTTTGACGGGGGGGTGGTCGATGTCGCGGAGGAGGCGGGCGAGGTCGTCGATCTGGAGGGCGGCGCAGTCGGTGATGCTGTGGCCGTTGATGTGTGAGGCGCGGGCGGCGGGGTTGAGGCGGGTGCCGTGGCAGTCGGGGCAGGTGGTGGTGGTGAGGGCGCGGTCGGCGAAGGCGCGCATTTGGGGGCGGAGGGTGTCGCGGTCTTTGGCGAGGTAGGCGCGGCGGATCTTGGTGAGGAGGCCTTCGTAGGTGGCGGTGGTGGTGCCGATCTTGACTTTGGTGGGGGGTTTGGTGAGGAGGTCGTCCCATTCGGCGGGGGTGTAGTCGGTGAGGGGTTTGTCGGGGTCGAAGAGGCCGGAGTGGGCGGTGTTCTGCCAGTACCAGGTGCCGACGGTGTAGCCGGGGGCGGTGATGGCGCCTTGGTTGAGGGTGAGGGTGCGGTCGAGGATGGCGTCGATGGCGATGTCGGTGGTGCGGCCGAGGCCTTCGCAGCGGGGGCACATGCCTTCGGTGCGGTTGAAGCTGTGGGCGGGGGGCGGGCCGGCGTTGGGGGTGCCGATGCGGCTGTAGAGGATGCGCAGGAGGGTGTGGGTGTCGGTGGCGGTGCCGACGGTGGAGCGGGGGTTGGCGCCCATGCGTTCCTGGTCGACGATGATCGCGGCGCTGAGGTTGTGGAGGGCGTCGACGTCGGGGCGGTTGAGGGGTGGCATGAAGGATTGGATGAAGGCGGTGTAGGTCTCGTTGATGAGGCGTTGGGATTCGGCGGCGATGGTGTCGAAGACGAGGGAGGATTTGCCGGATCCGGAGACGCCGGTGAAGACGGTGAGGCGGCGTTTGGGGATGTCGGCGTCGATGTCGCGGAGGTTGTTCTCGCGGGCGCCGCGGACCTGGATGTGGTCGTGGGCGTCGGCGGTGGTGAGGGCATGGGTGTGGCGGGGGTTTTGGGGGGTGGGGTGCATGTCTTCGAGTATTCCATTGATATGGGGGTTGAGGTTTTGACGTGAGTGCGGCCTTTCTGTGTGGGGTTTTCGGGGGTTATTCTTCAAGTCTCACGTAGTAGGCGGAGGTGGAGTCGTGGGTGGTGCGGGGTTGTTGCGGCCGGTGGATCTGGGGCGGATCGCGGGGGTGTCGGCGCAGCAGGTGCGCAATTACGTGGATGCGGGTGTGGTGCCGGAGCCGGTGTGGACGGCGGCGGGGCATCGGCGGTTCGGTGAGGGGCATGTGCGGGCGCTGGTGGCGTATCGGGGGTTGGCGGCGGGGTTCGGGTGGGATCGGGCGCGTGAGGTGATGCGGGCGGTGGGTGCGGGGGAGGTGGCGGGGGCGCTGGCGCTGGTCGATGGGGGGTATGCGGCGCTGCACGGGGAGCGGGTGGCGTTGGCGGCGGCGGGTGAGGCGTTGGCGGCGGTGGCGGGCCAGGAGGTGGAGGGGGCGCAGGGTCCGCGGGCGGGGTTGCGGATCGGTGAGGTGGCGGCGCGGTTGGGGGTGCGGACGTCGGCGCTGCGGTTGTGGGAGGCGGAGGGGTTGCTGGTGCCGGGGCGTGAGGCGGCGACGGGGTACCGGGTGTTCGGTGCGGCGGATGTGCGGGATGCGCGGATGGTGGCGTTGCTGCGGGGGAGCGGGTATCGGGTGGAGCAGATCCGTCCGGTGGTGGAGGGGTTGCGGCGGACGGGCAGCAGTGCGGAGTTGCGGGCGGCGATCGCGGCGCGGGAGGCGGAGGTGGGGCGGCGGTCGCGGTTGGCGGTGGCGGGGGTGGCGCGGTTGGACGCGTATCTGTCGTGGGTGGAGGGGGAGGGTGGTTCGGCGGCCCACCCCCTCACCTCGGGGTCAGCGTAGGCTAACCTAATTCCGCTGTCCGTCGGGGTCGGCCCGGCGGGCGGCGGATGCGTTAGTGCGTCGTCGTGCGACTGAGGAGTAGACCCCGTGAGCAGCACCATCCAGCGTTTCGCCGCGTCGGCGGCGCGCCGCCGTCCCCTCCCCTCCTGGCGCCGTGGGGGCGCCGTCGAGCGCGTGTCGCGCCGCAGTGTGCTGCTGGGTGCGGGCGGGGTCGCGGCGCTGGCGGCGGTGGGGTGCGGGCCGGCGCAGGAGGGGCCGGCCGCGGAGGGCCCGGCGCGCACGGTGGCGCACCGCTACGGGGAGACGGAGGTGTCGGGTTCGCCGTCGCGGGTGGTGACGGTGGGGCTGACCGAGCAGGACTACGTGCTGGCGCTGGGGGTGGCGCCGGTGGGGGTGCGTGAGTGGTTCGGCGGGCACGAGGGGGCGCTGTGGCCGTGGGCGCGTGAGGCGCTGGGCGGGGAGGCGGTGCCGGAGGTGCTGCCGGTGGACGCGCTGAACTACGAGCAGGTCGCGGCGTTGGAGCCGGATCTGATCCTGGGGGTGAATTCGGGGCTGACGCGGGAGGAGTACGACCTGCTGGCCGCGATCGCGCCGACGATCGCCCAGCCGGACGAGTACGCCGACTTCGGTGCGCCGTGGCAGGAGGTCATGCGCGTGGTGGGGGTGGCGCTGGGGCGTGAGGACGACGCCGAGGCGATCGTGGCCGACATCGAGGAGCGGTTCGAGCGGGTGCGGGCCGACCACCCGGAGTTCGCGGAGTCGACGGCGCTGCTGGCGTCCTCGATCGAGGGTGAGGCGTTCGCCTACGCCGAGGGGCCGGCGCCGGGGTTCCTGGTGCAGTTGGGGTTCGAGCTGCCCGAGGACGCGGCGGCGCTGTTCACCGACGCCAACCGGGCGCCGCAGCAGGTGAGCCTGGAGGAGGTGGAGGTGCTGCAGGCCGACGTGCTGCTGATGGGGGTGTACGGCGCGGATGGGTCGGGGGTGCTGGAGGAGGGGGTGTTCACGGCGTTGGACGTGAGCCGTGAGGGCCGGGTGCTGGCGATGCCGGAGATGAGCCGGTTGAACGGGGCGCTGTCGTTCGGGTCGGTGCTGAGCCTGCCGTATGCGTTGGAGGAGATGGAGCCGCGGCTGGTGGCGCTGCTGGACGGCGACCCGGAGACCGAGGCCGACCCGGTGGAGTAGCCGGCGGGTCGCCGCGGGGTGGTCGGGGGCGGGGTGCCGGTGCGCGGCGCCGCGCCCCCTTTTGCTGTCGTGTGCGGGTGGGGGTCAGGTGAGGAGGGGGGCGGTGGCGTCGCGCAGGGCGGCGGCGCTGCGGTCGAGGGCGGCCTGTTCGGCGGCGTCCAGGGGCGGGTGCAGGGTGCGCAGGACGCCGCGGGCGCCGACGACGGAGGGCAGCGACAGGGTGGTGCCGTAGTCGGGTTGGTGGGAGGCGACGCAGGTGATCCGGTGCTCGTCGCGGCCGATGGTGCGGGTGAGGTCGGCGACGGCGGCGGCGATGCCGAACCGGCTGGCGCCGATGTCGTCGATGATGTCGATGTTGGCGTGGCGGACGGCGGCGTCGACGCGGGTGCGCAGGTCGTCGGGGTCGTGTCCGGCGCGGTGGGCGGCGGCCGGGAGGGGGACGCCGCCGATGGCGGCGGTGGACCAGAGGGGGACCTGGGTGGTGCCGTGCTCGCCGATGACCTGGGCGTGGACGTCGGCGGCGGCGACGTCGAGGGCGGTGGCGAGGTGGGCGCGGAAGCGGAGGGTGTCGATGAGGGTGCCGGTGGACAGGACGCGGTCGTGGCCGAGGAGGTGGCGGGCGAGGTCGGCGAGGGGGTCGGGCGGGTCGGTGACGACGACGACGGTGGCGGTGGGGGCGGCGGTGGCGATGCGGGGGATGGCGTCGCGGTAGACGTCGGCGTTGCGGTCGAGGAGGCGGAGGCGCCCGGCGGGGTCGGTGCGGTCGGTGGCGCCGCCGGCGCGTTCGTTGGTTCCGGCGGTGACGATGACGACGTGGGCGCCGGCGAGGTCGTCGGGGTCGCCGGGCTGCAGGCGGGTGGGGGTGTGCAGGGCGGCGGCGTGGCCGAGGTCGCGGGCGGTGCCGCGGGCGCGGGCGTGGTCGGTGTCGACGAGGACGATGTGGCGGGCGGTGCCGCGGTGGACGAGGGCGGCGGCGATGGAGGATCCGACGGCGCCCACGCCCACGATTCCGACCTTCACGGTGTCTCCCCTGGCGTCGTGGTGGCGGTGTGGCCTGGGGG
Source organism: Nocardiopsis trehalosi NBRC 14201 (assembly GCF_001552555.1). Classification (GTDB taxonomy): domain Bacteria; phylum Actinomycetota; class Actinomycetes; order Streptosporangiales; family Streptosporangiaceae; genus Nocardiopsis_B; species Nocardiopsis_B trehalosi. The sequence continues at coordinate 9,401 of NZ_BCRK01000145.1, forward strand.
AATACTAGCGGTGACGTGCTGGTGGCGGTGGGTGTTCGCGCGGGTGGGTCGGTGGGGTCAGGGGGTGGAGGGGGGTGGGTAGGCGGCGGCGAAGAGGGCGGGCAGGCGGTGGATGTGGCGGGTGTAGCGGCCCTGGTCGTAGGGGGTGTGGGGGTCGTTGGCGAGGTGTTGGGAGATGGCGCCGCCGATGAGGATGGTGAGGAGGGCGAGGCCGTCGTCGGTCGCGGCGTCGGGGTGGAGTTCGCGGCGGTCGACGGCGGTGGTGGTGAGGGTGCGCCAGAGGTCGGCGAGTTGGAGGGCGGGGGCGTAGGCGGCGGGGGTGGGGGTGAAGCCGGGGACGGGGCGCCAGAAGAGGAGTTGGGCGAGGACGGGGTTGGCGGCGGCCCAGCGGCCGCAGGCGTCGAGGACGGGGGTGAAGCCGGGGAGTCCGGGGGGTGCGGTGGCGGCGGCGGTGCGGGCGGTGTCGAGGTAGCGCTGCTGGCCGGTGCGGAAGAGTTCGTCGTAGACGGCGGTGCGGGAGGGGAAGTACTTGTACAGGGAGGGGGGTTGGATGCCGAGGCGGCGGGCGACGGCGGAGAGGCTGAGGGCTGCGGCGCCGTCTTCGGCCATGACCTGCAGGGCGATGTCGAGGATCTCGGCCTGGGTCTGGGTGCGGCGGCGGGTGCGGCGGTCGGGGCGGGG
>NZ_BCRK01000146.1 GCF_001552555.1 Nocardiopsis trehalosi NBRC 14201
GGCCCGCCGCCACCGCGACCGACCGGGACGGCTCCGAGGGCATCGGCGAGGTCGACGCCTCCGCGCCGAGTGGCGGTCACCTCTCCGCAACGGGGGCGGTCGCGCCGGGTACGGCGGGGAGCGGTGGGACCGCTGCGGCCGGTGTGTCCGAGATGTCGGACCCTGAGACGTTCGCGGCCGTCGGGGTGGAGGCGGCTCCGGTGGGGGAGGGGTCCCCGACAGAGGGCGGTGCGGGCCACTCCGCCGAGAACCGGGACGGCTCCGGGGCCACGGGCGACCGCGCACCGGAGACCGAGCCGGCGGATTCCCCTTCCCCCCGTCCGCGCCCCGACGGCGCCGGGCGGCCGGACGCGGCCGCCGCGACCGCTGCCGCGCCCGAGGCCCGGGGCCGCACGGCCGAGGCCGACACCGGGCACGGTCGGGAAGCCCCTGCCACCATGGCCGTCCCGCAGCGGGACGACGGGGGGACGCGGGCGGACCCGCCCGGTACCGCGCCCGGCGGCCCGTCCCCGGCCGCGACCGGTGGCGGGCACGGGCCGGAACGCGCCCCGATGCCGGAACGCGCGGCGGCGGACGCCGCCACCGGCGCGGACCGACCGGGCACGGCCCTGTTCGCGCCGAGCCCGGAGGACGGGCGCGGGCGGGTGGCCGTGTGGGTGGTCTCCGGGCGGACCGAACGGGCCCTCGCCGCGCAGGCCCGCCGCGTCGCCGACAGGGTCGGCGCCGACCCCGGCCCGGACCCGGTCGACGTGGCCTCCGCCCTCGCCACCACCCGGACGCACTTCCGGCACCGGGCCGCCGTGGTGGGCACCGACCGCGACGGCCTGCTGGCCGGGCTGCGCGGCCTCGCCGACGGCGCCGCGCCCCGGCACACGGTCCGGGGCGAGCACCGGCGGGCCGGCGGCCCCGTGGTGTTCGTGTTCCCCGGCCAGGGATCGCAGTGGCCGGGCATGGCGCGCGGCCTGCTGGCGGCGTCCCCGGTGTTCCGCTCCCGCGTCGCCGACTGCGCCGACGCCCTCGCCCCGTACCTGGACTGGTCCCTGGAGGACGTCCTGCGCGGCGCCGACGGGGCGCCGCCGCTCGACCGGGTCGACGTCGTCCAACCCGCCCTGTTCGCCGTCATGGTCGGCCTCGCCGCCGCGTGGCGGGCCGCCGGGGTGGCGCCGGACGCCGTCGTCGGGCACTCCCAGGGCGAGGTCGCGGCGGCCTGCGTGGCGGGGGCGCTCGACCTGCCCGACGCCGCGCGCGTGGTGGCCCTGCGGTCCCGCCTCGGCGCGGCCCTGACCGGAGCGGGCGGGATGCTCTCCCTCCCGCTGCCCGAGGAGCGCGCGGCGCGGCTCCTGGAGCAGTGGGGCGACGCCCTGTGCGTCGCCGCCGTGAACGGCCCCGCGTCGGTGGTCGTCTCCGGAGACCCCGCCGCGCTCGACGGCCTCGCCGCCGCCTGCGCCGCCGAAGGCGTCCCCGCCCGCCGGCTGCCCGTCGCGTTCGCCGCCCACTCCCCGCAGGTCGACCCGCTGCGGGAACGGCTCATGGCGGCGCTGGCACCCATCCGGCCGCGCCCCGGGGACGTCCCCTTCCACTCGTCGGTCCGCGCCGGACGGGTCGACGGCGGCCGGCTCGACGCCGCCTACTGGTGCGACAACCTCCGCCGGCCGGTCCGGTTCGCCCAGGCGGTGCGCGATCTCGCCGACCGGGGGCACACCGCGTTCATCGAGGTCAGCCCGCACCCCGTGCTGACCGCACCCATCAGCGAGACCCTGGAGGAGGCGGGCGGCCGGGCCGCCGACGCGGCCGTCCTGGAGACCCTGCGCCGCGACGACGGCGGCCCCGAACGGTTCGCCCTGGCCGTCGCCGCCGCGCACGTCCACGGGGTGGCGCCGGACTGGCGCGCCGTCCTGGGCGCGCCCGCGCGCCCCGTCGCGCTGCCCACCTACCCCTTCGAGCGGGCCCGGTACTGGGCCGACGCCGCCATGAGCGCCGCCCCCGCCGGGCCGGCCGGGCCGGGCGCCGACCACCCGCTGCTCCACGGGGCGGTCCCCGTCGCGGGCACCGGCGCGACCCTGTTCACCGGCCGGCTCTCCCTGAGCACCCACCCCTGGCTGGCCGACCACGCCGTCGCGGGCACCGTCCTGCTGCCGGGCACCGCGTTCGCCGACCTGGCCCTGGTCGCGGGCGACCGCGTCGGCCACCCGCACCTCCGCGACCTCACCCTGCGCGCCCCGCTGACCCTGCCCGAGCGGGGCGCGGTCGCGCTCCAGGTCGCCGTCGGCCCGGCGGAGGACGGCGGCCGGGAGCTGTCCGTCCACTCCCGGCCGTGGACGGCGCACGCGCCCGGCGACGACGGCGCGCCGTGGACCCTGCACGCCACCGGCCGCCTGGTGCGGGAGGCGGAGGGGGCGGTGCCCGCTGCGGTGGACGCGGCCTGGCCGCCCGCCGGCGCGGTGCCGGTCGACGTCGGGCGGCTCCGCGCCCGCCTGGCCGAGGCCGGGTACGGGTACGGCCCGGCGTTCTCCGGGCTGCGGGCGGCGTGGCGGGTCGACGGCGCCGTCCTCGCCGAGGTGCGCCTGCCCGACGCCATGCGCGAGGACGCGGCCCGCTGCGGCCTCCACCCGGCCCTCCTCGACGCCGCCCTGCACCCCCTGGCCGCCATCCCCGCAGCCACCACCGATGCCGAACCCACTCCCGGCGCCGACGCCGACGCGGCCCTCGCGACCGGCGCCGCCTCCGACGCCATTACCGCCACCGCCACCGCCACCGGCGCCACCCCCGAGACCGTCCCCGACACTGCCCCCGCGCCCGACTCCGGCCCGGTCGGCGTGCTGCTGCCCTTCGACTGGAGCGGGGTCACCCTGCACGCGGCGGGCGCCACCGAGCTGCGGGTGCGGCTGACCCGGACCGGCCCCGAGACGGTCGCGGTCCGCGCCGACGACCCGCACGGCGGCCCCGTTCTGACGGCGGAGGCGCTCACGCTGCGCCCGGTCGCGGCCGACCGCCTGGGCGCGCCCGCGCACCGCGACGACCTCTTCACCGTGGACTGGCCCGAACTCCCGTGGCCGCGTACCGCCCCACCCCCGGAGCGCTGGGCCGTCATCGGCACCACAGCGGACACGGCCCTCCTCAGCCCCGAGAACCCACCGACCCACCCACCCGGACGACCGGACGCCTCCAGCGCGGACCCTCCGGACGGACTGCACGGTGTTGTGGGTGGTTCCGGCGAGGTCGGGGGCGGACCCGGCGGTACGGACGTCGGCCGTTTCCGCGACCTGGCCGCGCTCGGCGCGGCCGTCGCCGATGGTGCTCCGGCACCCGGCGTCGTCCTGCTGCCCCTGCTCGCGACCGCCTCCGGTGCGCCCCCGGTGGAGGCGCGCGCCGCGCTCGCCGGGGTGCTCGACGCCGTTCGGACACTGCTCGACACCGACGCCCTGGCCGATACCCGGATCGCCGTGGTCACCCGGGGTGCGGTGGCGGCCGTCCCCGGCGACGGTGTCCCTGACCTGGCGCGCTCCGCTGTGTGGGGCCTCCTCCGCGCCGCGCGCGCGGAGCACCCGGGGCGGTTCGTCCTGGTCGACACGGACGGCACCGACGCGGCCCTGCTGGCGGCGGCGCTGGCCACGGGCGAACCGGAGACCGCCATTCGCAACGGTGCCCTGCACGCCCCCCGCCTGTCCCGAGCCGCCACCCGACAGGTCCCTGCTCCACTCCGGCCCGTTGCCCCTGGTCCGCCGGCGACGGGCGGCGCCCGCCCCGCCTCGGCGGAGGCGGCCGACGGCTTCCCGGCTCCGATGACGGGCGGCGCCCGCTCCGCTTCGGGGAAGGCGGCCGACGGACTCCCGGCGCCGAGGGAGGAGGCCGTCCGCGCGGCGGACGCGGCACCCATCGGCGCCCGGCACCGCGCCGCCGCGCCCGCCGTCGGCGCGGCCGGCGCGAGCCCGGAGCGGTCGGTCGGCGGGAGGCCGGATCAGAATCGTGCGTCCGGCGCGGGTACCGGGCCGATGGCGGACGCGGCCGGGATCGGCTCGTCCTCGGCTGGGCATGCCGCGCCCCCGGTTGGAAACGGAACGCCTGTGGCCGGGGACGCCTCGTCCTCTGCGGGAGCGTCCTCGGCCGGAGTCGGCGTGCAGCTGTCCGGAGTGTCCTCGGTCGGGGCGGGGGCCGTTGTCCCGGGTGGGGTGGGGGCGGTGGGCGCCCGTGCGGCGGGCGGGCCGGACGGGACGATGGACCCTGGGCCGTCCCGGGGCGGCGGGCTCGGGGAGGGCACGGTGCTGGTCACCGGCGGCACCGGGACGCTGGGGCGGTTGGTGGCCGGGCACCTGGTGCGGCGCCACGGGGTGCGGCACCTGCTGCTGCTCAGCCGGCGCGGCGACGCCGACCCCCGGATGGCCGAGGTGCGGGCGGAACTCGCCCCGCTGGGCGCCGACGTCGCTGCGGCCGCCTGCGACGCCGCCGACGCCGACGCGCTCGCCCGCGTCCTCGACGCGATCCCGCCGCACCGTCCGCTGCGCGCGGTCGCGCACATCGCGGGCGTCCTGGACGACGGCGTGGTCACCGCCCTCACCCCCGACCGGTTCGCCGCCGTGCTCCGCCCCAAGGCCGACGCCGCGTGGAACCTGCACGTGCTGACCCGCGACCGCGATCTCGCCGCCTTCGTGCTGTTCTCCTCGGCGGCGGGCGTCCTGGGCGCCCCCGGCCAGGCCAACTACGCGGCCGCCAACACCTTCCTCGACGCGCTCGCCCACCACCGCCGCGCCCTCGGCCTGCCCGCCGTCGCGCTGGCGTGGGGCCTGTGGGAGCGGCGCAGCGCCATGACCGGCCGCGTCGACACGACCGACCTCGGCCGCATGGCCCGCATGGGCATGGCCGCCCAGCTCTCCGCCGAGCACGGCCTGGCGCTGCTCGACGCCGCGCTCGCGGACGGGCGCCCGCACCTGGTGCCGATGCCACTGGACCTGCCCGCCGTGGCCCGCCGCGCCGCCGACGACGGGACCGTCCCCCCGCTGTTCCGTGGCCTCGTCCGCGCCCCCCGTCGGCGGGTGCGCGCCGAGGGGAAGGGGGACGGCGGGCCCCGCGAGCTGCGCGCCCGCCTGGCCGCGCTCGCCCCCGAACCGGCCGAGGAGGTACTGACGGCGCTGGTGCGGGCGCGCGCCGCCGGCGTGCTCGGCCACGACGGCGCGGGTGCGGTCGACCCCGACCAGGGGTTCCTCGAACTCGGCTTCGACTCGCTGACGGCCGTCGAGCTGCGGAACGCCCTCAACACGGCCACCGGCCTGCGCCTGCCCGCCGCCCTCGTCTTCACCCATCCGACACCGCGTGCGGTGGCCCGCGCGCTGCGCGCCTCGATCCCGGGCGCGGGCGCCGCCGTGGCTGCGGCGCCCGAACCGTCCGGCGCCGTCCCGCCCCAGGGAGGATTCCGCCCCTCCGGGAGCGGGTCCCCGGCCGGGACCCCATTCGGACCCCCGGCTGAGTCGACCACCGCCCCGCGCGGCATCGGCGCGGTCGCGGGTGGTTCCGGGCCGACCGGTGTCAGCGCTGCCGCCGCCGGTGCCGCCGCCGCTGCTGCTGGCGTCGGTACGGGCGTCGGCGCGGGTGCGGCCACCACCGCGTTCGCGGGCGCGTCCGCGACCGACGGCGATCCCGTGCCGGGCGTTCCCGCGCGACCGGACCACCCTGGACGGCCCGGCTCGGTCGGGGCTCCGTTGCCCCGGCGGCGCCCGCGTGTGGCCCCGCCGGGAAGTGGGACCGGAGCCCTCGGGGGCGACCGGCCGCTTCTCGCGTCCCCGACCGCGTCTCCGGGAGCCCGTGCCCACCTGGCCACCCCGGCCGATGCGGCCGCCATAACTGTCCCGGCCACCTCGGTCGACCCGGCCGTCCCGCCCGGGTCTTCGGTCCGCTCCGGTTCGGCCGACCCGACCGGCCCGGACGCCGCGACCGGTGTCGGTGGCACCCCGTCCGAAAGCCCGCTCTCCACCTCCACCCCGCCCCCCACCCCGGCCGCTGTTCCGGTGGGGGATCTGGAGCAGGGGGTGGTCGAGTTGTTCCGGTCGGCGTGCCGGGCCCGGCGGATCGAGGACGGGATCACCCTCGTCCAGGCCGCGTCGCTGCTGCGCCCGTCGTTCACCGCCCCCGACGAGGTCGAACGCCCCCCGGCCCCCGTCCGGCTGGCCCGGGCCGACCGGGAGCGTCCCGCCCTGGCCTGCTTCGCGTCGCTGGTCATGGTGTCGGGACCGCAGGAGTACGCCCGTTTCGCCGCCGCCCTGCGCGGCCGCCGCGACGTCGTGGTCCTGCCCGAACCCGGGTTCGCCCCGGGGGAGCCGCTGCCCGCGTCCATCGACGCCGTTGTCGACCTCCAGGCCGACGCGGTCACCCGCACCTGGGGGGACGCCCCGTTCGTCATCGTGGGGCGCTCGTCCGGCGGGTGGGTCGCGCACGCGGTCGCCGAGCGGCTGGAGCGCCGGGGCGCGCGCCCCCGGGCGCTGGTGCTGCTGGACAGCCCGATGCCCGGCGACGCCACCACCTATCCGATCATCCAGACGGCGGTGCTCGAACGCGAGGAGCGGCTGGGCCTCATGGACGCCACCAGGGTCACCGCCATGGGCGCCTACCTGCGGGTGTTCGACGGCTGGCGGCCCCGTCGGCTGCGGACGCCGACGGTGCTCGTCCGCCCCACCGGGCCGGTGCGCGACCGCTCCGGCGCCCCGGTGGGCGGCGGCCGGTGGCGGTTCGCGTGGGACGCCCCCCACTCGGAGCTGAACGTGCCCGGCGACCACCTGACCATGATGGAGGAGCACGCCGCCGACACCGCCCTCGCCCTCGACGCCTGGCTGACCGAACGCGGCCGCTGACCCCGGCTCGACTCGGGTCCGCCCGCCTGGCCGGCGTTTGACCGGCCGGGCTGGGCGGCCCGGCCGGCCCTGTGCTCGGACGGCCCCGGCCGGGCCCGATCCGGTCCGACTCAGTCCCGCCTCTGGCTCCGGCTCAGCGTCGGCCCGGCCCGGCCCATCCCCGACCGGCCCCGGCCCGGTCAGCCGGTGTACTCCCGCAGGGGGACGACGCGGCCCTCCAGGCGGGACTGTTCGGCGGCGAACACCAGGAGGTGCGACCGCAGCGCGTCCTCCCCACTGGTGGCGACCAGGGACGGGTCGCCCGCCGCGACCGCCGGGAGGAAGGACGCCAGCAGGGCGTCGTCGCCCCCGCCGTGCCCGGAGTCGATCAGCCCGTCGTTGGCCGTGGCGACGTCGATGGTCTCGCTGGTGTCGGTGAGGAAGTCGTAGACCGTGATCCGGTCCCCGTCGCAGTACACCTCGCCGTGCGTGCCGAAGATCGACGTCTCGCGCGGCCGGGCCCGGGTGAACGCGGTCATCGTGAACGTCGCGGTCGCCCCGCCCTCGAACTCCAGCGCCACCACCTGGTGGTCGACCACGTCGTTGTCGGAGTGGTAGACGCACCGCCCGTACGGCCCGTCGCGCAGCGCCGCCGCGACGGACTCCGCGTCGGGCTTGGGCGTGAGCACGTCCAGCGGCCACCCGGTCCGCCCCTCGGCCACGAACCGGCCGTAGATGCGCGGCGCCGAGTAGGCGCAGGACGGCTCCACGGGGCAGTCGACGCACCGGTCGGCGGCCCCCGCCGGGGCCTCCTCCGGCCGGAAGTGCTTCAGCCGGCCGAACGACGACACCGACGTGGCGTCGCGGCCGACGATGTGCCGCAGCCAGTCCAGGTCGTGGCAGGACTTCGCCATCAGCATGGGCGCGGTGTCGGCCGCCCGCCGCCAGTTGCCCCGCACGTAGGAGTGCGCCTGGTGCCAGAAGCCCACGGGCTCCAGGTGGTCGACGCTGACGATCTCGCCGATCCGCCCGGAGTCGATCACCTCCTTCAGCAGCCGCGTGTAGGGCGCGTAGCGCAGCACGTGGCAGACGCCCAGCAGCACCCCGTTGCGGCGTGCGGCCTCGACGATGGCCTCGCAGTCCGCTCGGGTCTGCGCCAGGGGCTTCTCCACCAGCAGGTGGTAGCCGCGGTCCGCGAACGCCAGCGCGGGTTCCAGGTGGGCGTCGTCCAGGGTGCACACCAGCGCGGCGTCGGCCAGCCGGGGCAGCGCCGCCGCGTCGCGCCAGTCGGTGAACCGGGCGTCGGCGGGCAGCCCGTGGGCGTCGGCGAGCGGTTCGCGGTACTCGGCCCGGGGTTCGGCGACGGCCACCACCTCCGCCACCTCGGGGTGGCGGCGGATCCACGCGGCGTACCCGCTGCCGCGCGACCCCGCTCCGACGATCAGTACCCGCACGGGTGCCATCGGCCCCTCCTCCGTTCGCGTCCCCGCCGTCACCGGAAACTCCCGGCGGACAGCCCCTTGACGATGCGGCGCTGGAACAGCAGGACCAGCACCACCAGCGGGAGGGTCACCACGACCCCCGCCGCCATCTGCGATCCGAACGGCTGCTGGAACTCGGTGTCGCCGGCGAACTTGGCGATCGCCACGGTCACCGGGTTGGACGCCAGCGTGATGGACACGACGCTGGAGATCAGGTACTCGTTCCACGCCGCGAAGAACACCAGCAGGCTCGTCGTCGCCACGCCGGGGGCGGCGAGGGGCAGGATGACCCGCGCGAACGCGCCGACCGGGCCGCAGCCGTCGACCCGGGCCGCCTCCTCCAGCTCCCACGGCATCTCCCGGAAGAACGTGGTGAGGACGAAGATGGCCAGCGGCAGCGCGAAGCTGATGTTGGGCAGGACCATCGCCTGGTACTCGTCGATCCACCCCCAGTCGCTGAAGAGCTGGTAGAGCGGGGTGACGATGGCGACCCCGGGGAACATCGAGCACGCCAGCACCAGCGCCAGCACCAGGTTGCGGCCGCGGAAGCGCAGCCGGGCCAGCGCGTAGCCGGAGAACACGGCGATCACCATGGCGAGCACCGTGGTGGACACCGCGATCACCAGGCTGTTGCGGACGGCGTAGCCGAAGTCGTTGGACCCGCCGAACACGCCCGTGTAGTTCACCAGAGTGGGGTCGTCCGGCCACAGGTTGTTGACGGTGATCTCGGCCGGGCCCTTCAGGCTGGACACGAACATCCAGTAGAACGGCGCCAGGCAGTAGAGCACGAGCAGCACCATGCCGGCGCCGATCACCCAGGTCTCCCAGGTGGCCGGGCGGCGGCCCCGGGGGCGTCTCGCGGTCGCGGTGCTCATCTGGTCCCCTCTTCCCTGATCCCGGCGAACACGTTCGCCCCGATGGTGCGGATCAGCAGGAACGCGCAGAGGAACACGAACAGGAAGGTGATCGTGGACAGCGCCCCGCCGTAGCCCTGCTTGAGTTCGCTGGTGGCCGCCCGCACAACGAGCATCGACAGCGTCTCGGTGTTGTTGGCCCCGCCGGTCAGGATCTGCGGCAGGTCGTACATGCGCAGGGCGTCCAGGGTGCGGAACAGCACCGCGACGACGATGGCCGGCTTGGCCAGCGGGAGGGTGATCGAGGTGAACCGGCGCCAGGCCGAGGCGCCGTCGATGGCCGCCGCCTCGTACAGGTGCGGCGGGATGGTCTGCAGGCCGGCCAGGATGAGCAGCGCCACGAACGGGGCGGTCTTCCACACCTCGGCGAAGATGATCGACCACTTGGCCGGCCACTCGCTGCCGCCCCACACGACCTCGGCGCCGATCAGGGCGTTGACGATGCCGTCGGGCTGCAGCATCCACCCCCAGATGACCGCGCTGACGGCGGTCGGCAGCGCCCACGGCAGCAGCACCGACGCGCGCACGATGCCGCGCCCGCGGAACGCCCGGTGCATGACCAGGGCCATGACCAGGCCCAGCAGGGTCTCGACCACCACGGTGACGACGGTGAACACGGCGGTGTTGCCGAGCGCCGCCCAGAAGCCCTCGCTGCCGTAGCCGAACAGGGCGTCGGCGTAGTTGCGCAGCCCGATGAACGCGGGCTCGCCGCCGATCGGGTCGTCGAAGAACGACCGGTAGACCGCGGAGGCCACCGGGTAGGCGACGACGAGGCCGAGCGCCGCCAGCATCGGCGCGAGCAGGAGGGCGGCCAGCCGCCGCTCGGTGGCGCGTTCGCCGCCGGCCCGGCGCCGGGGGCGCGGTGTGCGGGCGCCGGGGGGCGGCGCGCTCGCGGTGTCCGGTGCGGTCATGCGCTCGCCACCACCCGTTCGAGTTCGGCCTGGAGGTCGGCGAGCGCCTGGTCGACGGTCTTCTCACCGGTCAGGGCGGAGTACACGTGGCGCTGCACGGCGTTGGTGACGTCGTTGTAGCGCGGGGACTGGGGCCGCGGCAGGACGCTGTCGAGCGCCGCCCGCTGCGGCACGAGGTGCGGGGCGCCGGCCATCAGCTCCTCGTCCTCGTAGTTGGTCTGCCAGGAGGTGGGGGTGTTGGTGTCGGCCATCCACTCGGCCTGCACGGACTCGCTGGTCACATACTCCACGAACCGCAGCGCCTCCTCCTTGTGCCCGCTGTAGGCCGACACGGCCAGGTTGTTGCCGCCGAGGGTGCCGGTGCCGGGCCCGTCCAGGCCGGGCAGCGGGACCGCGTCGAACCTCCCCTGCACGTTGGACTCGGGGCCGGGCTCCTCCATGGCGGGCCAGGCGAACGCCCAGTTGCGCATGAACAGCAGGTCGCCGCGCTGGAACGCCAGGCGGGCCTCGTTCTCCATGTAGGTGAGGGCCGCCTGCGGGATGCGGCCCTGCTCCAGGCCGTCGACCAGGAACTCCAGCCCGGCGCGGCTCTCGGGGGAGTCGACCACGACGTTCCCGTCCTCGTCGAAGATGCGGCCGCCGGCCGACGCGATCGCCTCGGTGGCGTTCACGGTCAGCCCCTCGTAGCGGCTGAACTGCCCGGCGTAGCAGTCCATGTCGTGCTCCTCGGCCACGGCGCAGGCGTCGATCAGTTCGTCCCAGGTGGTGGGCGGCTCGTCCAGGAGGTCGCTGCGGTAGTACAGCATGCCGGTGCCGGTGGCGAAGGGGGCGGCGTAGAGGGTGCCCTGGTAGGTGCCGGTGGCCGCTGCGGCGGGGAGGATGTCGGGCCCGGCGAACCGGTCGGCGTCGAGCGGTTCGAGCCAGCCCCGGGCGGCGAACTCGGCCGTCCACACGGCGTCGGTGTAGAGCACGTCGTAGCGGCCGGCGCGGGCCTGGAGGTCCTGCACCATCGCCGTGCGCTGGGCGTCGGCGTCGGCCGCGAGGTAGACGATCCGCACCCGCGCGTCGGGGTTGGCCTCGTTGTAGCGGTCGATGATGGCGTCCATGTTGCCGCCGGAGGCGCGGGTGACGGCGAACGTCACCACCGCGCCGCTGTCCTCGTCGGGCAGGCTCCCGGCGCAGCCGGTGGCCGCGAGTACGAGCCCCGCGGCGAGGGCGGCGGTCCGCGCCCGCGGCCCCGGGCCGATTCTTGCCATGCCGCCTCCGTTCGCTGTGTTTCGAAACACGATTTACAAATCGAACAGGATGCGGTGAGCTGCTGTCAACACTCCTCCGCACGCGATCATGGAACGGTTCCGACCGAGGGGGGACGAGATGACCAAGCCGGTCGTCGGGTCGATGACCGCGATGCGCCACCTCAACACGACGCTCGTGCTGACGACCCTGCGCGCCGCCCCGGGGCCGGTGCGCGTGTCCGCCCTGATGCGCGAGACCGGGCTGTCCCGGCCCACCGTCGAGGCGCTCGTCGACTCGCTGGGCGGGCAGGGGTGGGTGGAGGCCAGCGAGGGCCGGCCGCAGAGCGGGCGCCGCTCACCCGGCCGCCCCGCCCGCACCTACGCGTTCAACGCCCGCGCCGGGTGGGTGCTCGGCGTCGACGTGGGCGCGCACAAGGTCTCGGCCTGCCGGGCCGACCTGCGCGGGCGTCCCGCGGCGTGGGCCCGCCGCGCCGTCACCCCGGCCACCCCGGCCGCCGACCGGCTGTCGGCCGCGCGGGCCGCCGTGGACGACGTCATGGCCGGGGCGGCGGACGCGCCCGTCCTCGCCGCGTCGCTGGCCACCCCCGGCGCCGTCGTCCCGCACCGGCAGCGGGTGCTGCTCGCGCCCGCCCTGCCGGGGTGGGACGAGGTCGACTTCGGCGCGTGGGCGGCCGGGTTCCTCGACTGCCCGCTGGACATCGACAACGACGCCAACCTGGCCGTGCTCGCCGAGCAGGCGGTGGGGGTGGCCCGCGACCGGGCCGACGTGGTGTTCGTGCTGCTGGGGGAGCGGCTGGGCGCCGGCATCACCACGGGCGGCCGGCTGCTGCGCGGCCAGGACGGCGCCGCCGGCGAGATCGGCTACACCCGGCTGCCACCGCACGTGCGCCCGCCCGCCGGGTACGGGCCGCTGGAGGCCCACGTCAACGCGCACGCCATCGTCGCCATGGTCGAGGCCGAACTCGCCCGCCCGGAGGTGCCCGCCGACTCCCCGCTGCGCCGGCGGTTCGCCGCCGGCGGCCCCGGCGACCGGCTGCCCGCGCTGGCGGCGAGCGCCCGCGACGGCGACCCGGCCGCGCTGCGGGTGCTGCGCACCCTGTGCGGCCGCCTCGCCCAGGGCATCGCGCCGATGCTGCTGGTGCTCAACCCCGAGCTGCTCGTGCTGGGCGGCGGCGTGTCCAGCATCGGCGACGTGCTGCGCGCCCCGCTGAGCGCCGCGCTCGCCGAGCAGGTGCTGTTCCCGCCCGAGCTGGAGCTGTCGGCGCTGGGCGACCGCGCCGTGGTCCTCGGCGCGGTGCACGCCGCGCTGGCCCGGTTCGAGGACACCATCCTCGCCGAGATCACCGCCTGACCCGGGCCGCGCGGCGGCGGCCCGCGCGGCCTCAGCCGTCGCGGTCGGCCAGGCCCGCCAGCCAGCCGCCGATGCGGGCGTCCCAGTCCGGGGCGCCGGCGGCGTGGTCGGCCGTGAAGCGCGTGCAGGTGCGCGACGCGTCGCTCATCACGCCGTCGAAGGTCTCGGCGCGCAGCAGCACGTCGGTGGCGCCGGCGGCGGAGACGAACGTGGCGTCGAGCCGGTCGAGCCCGCGGGCGCCGACCGGCGGGTAGAACCGCAGCTCCTGGTAGACCGGGGACCGCCCCCGGCCCGCGCCGGTGCCCGGGTAGGCGGCGGCCGGGTCGCCGTCCTTGACCGCGGCCGTGAAGAAGGAGAAGCCCAGCCGCTCCAGCGCGTCGAGCACCGCCGCCTGCGCCGGCAGCGGGTCGACGGTGAACGGGTCGAAGTCGCCGGGGTCGACGGCCCCCGCGATGTGCAGCTGGGTGTTGACGCCGACGTCCATGCCCTTGAGCCGCCGGTCGCCGTGCGTGGTCACCGGCATGTCCCAGGGCAGGCGCAGCGCGAAGTCGCGCACGGCGGAGGCGCCTCGGGCGACCACGGGGTCGCCGGGCACGTCGATGCGCTCGAACTCCACGTCGCTGTAGTCCTCCAGGCGGACCACCAGGCCGACGGTGAGCCGGTCGACGCGCTGGTCGACCTCGCCGCCCTCGATGTGCACCCGGCCGTGGAGCGTGCCGCCCGGTGCGACCGGCCCGTCCCGCAGCACCGTCTCGACCGAGGCGCCGCCCCAGCCGAGCCGCGTCAGCAACCGCCTGATCCCCACGGATGTCCCTCCTGCCCGGCGCGTGCGGCGCCGCGGACGTCCGGAATGTTCCCGGTGCGGCGCCGCGTGAACATACCACGTCCGCGCGGCCGGCACCGCCGGTGACCTCCGCCTCCGCGACCCACCGAACAATCCAGTGTTCTTGACAAGATAAATTGTCGGTGGAACGGTGGGGCCATGGACGACATCGCGGTGATCGAGGACCCCGCGGCCGCCGAGGCGGCCCTGGACCCCGTGCGCTCCCGCATCCTCGCCGAGCTGACCGAGGCGTCCTCGGCGTCGATGCTGGCCGCGCGGGTCGGCCTGCCCCGGCAGAAGGTCAACTACCACCTGCGGGCCCTGGAGCGGCACGGCCTGGTCGAACTCGTCGCCGAGCGGCGGCGGGGCAACGCCGTCGAACGGCTGCTGCGGGCGACCGCGGCCTCGTTCGTCATCTCGCCCGCCGCCCTGGCGGCCGTGCAGCCCGACCCGGGGCGGGCGCCCGACCGGGTGTCGGCCCGCTGGCTGCTGGCGGTGGCCGCCCGCCTGGTGCGCGACGTCGGGGCGCTCATCTCCGGCGCCGACCGGGCCCGGCGCCCGGTCGCCACCTTCGCGCTGGACGGCACCGTCCGCTTCGCGTCGGCGGCCGACCGCGCCGCATTCGCCGCCGAACTGTCCGACGCGGTGACCGCGCTGGTCGCCAAGTACCACGACGCCGCGGCCGAGGGCGGCCGCGACCACCGCCTGGTGGTCGCGGTCCACCCGGCCGCACCCGAACCGATCAAGGAGCCGTGACATGGGCCGAGAATTCGAACTGCGCCGCGAGGTGGAACTGCCGGCGACGCCCGAGCAGGTCTGGGAGGCGGTCGCCACCGGCCCCGGGCTGGCCTCGTGGTTCATGGGCCCCTACGAGATCGACCCCGGCGCCGGCGGCGCCGTCCGGCTCGCGGTCGAGGGGTACGAGGAGACCTCCGCCATCACCGCGTGGGACCCGCCGCACCGCTACACCGCCGAGGGCGAGAAGGGCGCCGACGGCTCCTTCCACGCCTTCGAGTACATCGTCGAGGGCCGCGGCGAGGGCACCACCGTGTTCCGGTTCGTGCACAGCGGCTTCATCGGCGGCGACTGGGGCGACGAGTACGTCGCCCAGACCGGGCGCGGCTGGGACATGTACCTGCACAACCTCCGCGAGTACCTGACCCACTTCCCCGGCCGCACCGCCGCCTACGTCATGGCCCAGGGGCCCGCCGCGCCCGACGCCGCGACCGCCTGGGAACGGGTGCGCACCGCGCTCGGCGCGCCGCCGTCGGCGCGCGCCGGCGACCGCGTCCGCCTCACCCCCGAAGGGCTGCCCGCCATCGACGGGGTGGTCGACTACGCGGTCGAGGGCTTCGACACGTTCCTGGCCGTGCGCACCGGCGACGGGCTGTACCGGTTCATGGGCGGCGGCCCGGCCGTGGCCGTCGGCCACCACGTGTTCGCGCCCGGCACCGACGCCGCCCGGGAGTCGGCCGCCTGGGGGCGGTGGCTGGCCGCCGCCGGCTGACCGGCCTCGGGACCGGCGGGGCGCCGCGCCCCGCCGGACCCCCTGCTGGCGCCGGGGCCGCCCGAGCGCGATCATGGGCGGGGCGGCGCCGACGCCCGGCGCCGGTGACGGGGGGCGGAATCATGAGCACGGAGGGCAGCACCCGGGCGGTCGTCACCGCCCTCGCGGCGAACCTGGGGATCGCCGCCACCAAGTTCGCGGCCTACCTGCTGAGCGGGTCCTCGGCCATGCTGGCCGAGTCGATCCACTCCGTGGCCGACTCCGGCAACCAGGCGCTGCTCCTGATCGGCGGCCGGCGGGCGGCCCGCCGCGCAACGCCCGAGCACCCGTTCGGCTTCGGCCGCGAGCGCTACCTTTACGCCTTCCTTGTCGCCATCGTGCTGTTCAGCCTCGGCGGGCTGTTCGCGCTCTACGAGGCGTGGCACAAGATCCGCGACCCGCACCCCATCACCGCCTGGCACTGGGTGCCCGTCGCCGTCCTGCTGGTCGCGGCCGTCCTGGAGGGCTTCGCGCTGCGCACCGCCGTCAAGGAGTCCAACGCCGTGCGCGGCAGCGCCGGGTGGGTGCAGTTCGTCCGCCGCGCCAAGGCGCCCGAACTCCCCGTCATCCTGCTGGAGGACACCGGGGCGCTGCTCGGGCTGCTGTTCGCGCTCGCCGGAGTCTCGCTCACCCTGGTCACCGGCAACGGGGTGTGGGACGGCCTGGGCACCGGCGCGATCGGCGTCCTGCTCGTGGCCATCGCCGTCGTCCTCGCCGTCGAGGTGAAGAGCCTGCTCATCGGCGAGGCCGCCGGGCCCGAGCACCAGCGCCTCATCCGCGACGCCCTGTGCGCCGCCGACGGGGTCGAGGACCTCATCCACATGCGGACCCTGCACCTGGGCCCCGAGGAGCTGCTCGTCGCCGCCAAGATCGCCGTCGACGCGGGCGACGACGCCCGCCACGTGGCCCGCGCCATCGACGACGCCGAGGCCCGGGTGCGCGCCGCCGTCCCCATCGCCCGCGTCATCTACCTCGAACCCGACATCCGGCGGGCCGGCTCCGCGGCCGCCCCCCGCTGACCCGCCGG
>NZ_BCRK01000147.1 GCF_001552555.1 Nocardiopsis trehalosi NBRC 14201
CCCGTGGAGGGTGGTGCGGCGCGCAGCCGCACCACCCTCCACGCGCCGGGGCATGGCCGCGCCACCCTGGACGGGCCGGGGCGTGACCGGGCCGCCGTCTCGGGACCGCGGCTGTGGGCGGCCACCCAAAGCCCTGGGGTGCGGTTTCACCCGTAGGCCTCGCGGAGACCGCTGACGCCCAGCCCGTTGCCCCTGATCTCTCCACCCACGCCCACCACCCCAGGCGAGCCGGACGGCCGGAACACCGTGAGCCGAGCCGCACCCCTAGCTCCCCGACAGCGACACGGGCCGAGGCGCGGGCGGGAGAGCGGGAGACCCTAGGTGGGAGGCGCCGCTTCGGACCGAGCCGCCGGTCCTCGTCCGCCTCCCTCCGAAGCCGCTGCTCATCCCAGCACGCCGAAGACGACCGAGGCGGCGGCCACGGCCGCGACCCCCGCAACCCCGCCCAGCCGAGGGCGCGGACCCCTGATGAGAAGGGCCCACCCGAGCGGCACCAGCGCAACGCACAGCCCCGCCGCGCCGACCACCGACAGCACGACGGCGCCCTTGAGGACACCCAGCGGCACCCCGGCCATCGCCGCCAACCCCGCCGCGCGCACCGGGCCCAGCGTGCCCGACAGGTACGCGCCCACGGCGAGGACGACCCAACCGCCCATCGCGGCCAGGGTCAGCGGTTGGAACACGTGGCCGGTCGTGTAGGTGGCGGCCACCGCCTCCGTGGTGCGCTCCGGCCCGAGGGCGTCGGCGAAGCGGAACGCCATGTGGTCGGCGCCCGCGTGGAAGGTGCGGGCGGCAAGCCCGGCGAGCACCGCCGTCCCGCCCCACACGGCCCAGCCGGGGTGGGAGGCCGCGACGCGCTGCGCCACCACGAGGACGGCGGGCACCAGCAGGACCACGCCCGCCGCGAACGCCCCATAGGAGGCTGACAGCAGAGGGGGCCGCGCCGCGTATGCCGCGAGCTGTGCCGGGAACAGCAGGTCGAACGGGAGGCGCGGCACCAGCCCGGCGAGCAGCAGGAGCGGCCCCAGCAGCAACCCCACACCACCCACCCACCGCCCCGGCAGCCCGCCGACCGCCGACCCGGGACCGGCGCCACCGCCCTCCACTCCAGAACAGGCACCGCCACCCGCCAAGTCGGAGCGGACACCACGGCCCGCCTTTCCGAACCGGCCACCATCACCCCCCGACCCGGAGCCCGCACCGCCATCCGCCAACTCGGACCGGACACCGCCGCCACCCGGCCCGCCGAGGGCCGTCCCGGCGGACACCGGGCCGCCCGGACCGCCGGGCGCCGTCCCCTCGGACGCCGAGAAGGCCGAGCCGACCGGCCCGTCGGACGCCGTCCCCGACGGCACCGGGTGGACGTCGCCCTCACGCACGTTGCGTGCACGCGCCCGCAGGCGGCGGAACCCGGCGCGAAAGCGCCGCCACACGCGGCCAGCCCGCGCCTGTGGGCCTGGCATCAAGTCGGCGGACGGAGTCGTCTGGAAGATCATGGCGGCACGGTCCCACCCCACCCCACGGCCGCGCATCGGCCTCCGAGCCGACCCCGCCTGTACTGTCCCGGTCGGACACGGTTCCCCCACCTCGCCCCACGAACTCAACGATCCGCCACCCGGAACGCCCGACCAACGGCATCCGCCCCCACCTCCGGACGCCCGACCGCACCGCCCGGCACACCGGCGTCACTCGGTCCGGCGGCGGCGCCGGGCACGGGGTGACCGCGGGCAGACCAACCACCGCCCCCTCCGCGCGCCGCCCCCGGCTCCGGTGCCGGTCAGACCGGGGGACGACCGCCCCTGGTCGGACGCGCGGGACGACCATCGGTGGGTAGGTTGAGGCGGGTGCACGAGCCCGTCCCTCCGCGCCCCGGGGTCGCGTGGCGGCGGTTCGCCGCCGACACCGCCCTGGCGGCCCTGCTCACCTGCGTCACCGCCTACTCGATCATCGAGACGCCGGTCGAACCCGGGTACACCGGACCGCTCTGGCTGGCATGGCCGGTCGCACTCGCCACCGGGCTGCCGCTGGCGCTGCGCCGCAGGTGGCCCGTTCCGGTACTCGCCGCCGTACTGCCGGCGGCCGCCGCGGCGACCGTGCTCGGCGGGACGGCCGCCCCGTTCGCGGCGGCGGCGGTCGCCGTCCACACGGTCGCCTCGGCCCGGCACCGGTGGCGGTCGGCGGCGCTGCTCGCCGCCGCCCTTGCCGCGGGGGCGCTGCTCGTCCTCCCGGCCGCCGCCGTGACCACCGCGCCCCAAGCGGACGAGGCGCGGGGCGCGCTGGGGGTGGCCTGGCTGCTCATGGGGGTGGCGTGGGCCCTCGGCCTGGCCGGGTTCGAGCGGCGGTCCGCCGCCGACCGCGCCGCCGACCACCTGGTGCGGGAGGCCGTCGCGGCCGAGCGGCTGCGCATCGCCCGGGAGATGCACGACGTCGTCGCCCACAGCATGGGGCTGATCGCGGTGAAGGCGGGCATCGCCAACCACGTCGCCGCCGAACGGCCCGAGGAGGCCCGCGACGCGCTGCGGGTCATCGAGGCGACCAGCCGGGGCGCGTTGAACGAGATGCGCGGTCTCCTCGGCGTGCTGCGCTCCGGCGCGGACGCCCCGGCCGTCCTCGCCGAGCAGGCGCGGGGGGTCGACGGCCTGGACGCCCCGGCACAGCGGGCCCGCCAGGCGGGCGTGCGGGTCGACCTCGACGTGCGGGGGCCGGTCGACCGGGTGCCGAGCGGGGTCGGCCTGGCGGTCCACCGCATCGTGCAGGAGTCGCTGACCAACGTGGTCAAGCACGCGGCGCCGACCGCCTGCCGGGTGCGGGTGAACGCGGACGGCCGCGAGGTGCGGATCGACGTCGCCGACGACGGCCCCGGGGCGCGGCCCGCGCGCGGACGCCCGCTGCGCGGCGGCGGCCACGGTGTCGTCGGGATGCGGGAGCGGGCCGCCGCCTACGGCGGCCGGCTCACCGCGGGCGCCGTCCCGGGGGGCGGTTTCCGGGTGTCGGCGCGTATCCCCTATGTGCCGGCGGCGCCACCGGATGGAGTTGGATGGGGGGCGGCAGGCGGGTCGGCGGCGGAGGAGGACGGCGATGGGGATGGCGACGGCGTCGGGCGGCGCGGCGGTGCATGAGCCCGTCCGCGTGCTGGTGGCCGACGACCAGGCGCTGCTGCGCGGCAGCTTCCGGGTGCTGGTCGACAGTTCGCCGGGGCTGCGGGTCGTCGGCGAGGCGGCCACCGGCGGGGAGGCCGTCGACCTGGCGCGCAGCGAGCACCCCGATGTCGTCCTGATGGACGTGCGCATGCCCGGTATGGACGGCATCGAGGCCACCCGCGTCATCTGCGGCGCGGCCGAGACCGCCGACGTGCGGGTGCTGATCCTGACGACGTTCGACCTGGACGAGTACGTGTACGCGGCGCTGCGGGCGGGCGCCAGCGGGTTCCTGCTCAAGGACACGCCGCCGGCCGACCTGCTGTCGGCCATCCGCGTGATCGCTTCGGGCGAGGGCCTGCTGGCGCCCACGGTCACCCGCCGCCTGATCGCGGAGTTCGCCCGCCGCCCCGAACCCGCCCGCCCGCTCACCCGGGTCCTCGACGGGGTGACCGAGCGGGAGCGCGAGGTGCTGGGCCTGATCGCACGCGGCCTGTCCAACGCCGAGATCGCGGAACACCTGCACCTGAGCATGGCCACGGTCAAGACCCACATGGGCCGTCTCCTGTCCAAACTCCACGCCCGCGACCGCGCCCAACTGGTCATCATCGGCTACGAGACGGGCCTGGTGACCCCGTCCGGCGGCTGTTGATCCGCCGCCCGGCGGCGACCGACCCTCCGGTCACGACGAGAGAGCTAGAGTGTGCGCGACCCGGCGTCTCCCACAGCACCATGACCAAGGGCAAGGGCCTTTCGCCCACCATTCCCCATATCTCGAAAAGGTAACGCCCCGCGTCTGCCCAGGTAGATTGCTGTGAGGCCCGCGCACGCGGGAATGGACCGGCCCGCGCAACCGCCGCCGCTGCGACCCCCGGGTGAGGCCCGCGCACGCGGGAATGGACCGGCCGCGCGCAGCTGCACCGGCTGCGCCCCCTCGTGAGGCCCGCGCACGCGGGAATGGACCGGAGGTCCGGCGCGCCCTGGCCGCCGCCAAGCTGTGAGGCCCGCGCACGCGGGAATGGACCGAACGAAGACCTCTCGCCCTACACCATACGCAAGTGAGGCCCGCGCACGCGGGAATGGACCGGGCAAGCTGGCCGCTGTCGCGCGACAGGCCGCGTGAGGCCCGCGCACGCGGGAATGGACCGCCTGGTAGTCGAGGTAGTCGTGGATGCGATACGTGAGGCCCGCGCACGCGGGAATGGACCGGCCGGCACCACCACGGCCGACGTCGCCCGCTTGTGAGGCCCGCGCACGCGGGAATGGACCGGACCACCGTGACCACCACCCTCACCCCCGCCCGTGAGGCCCGCGCACGCGGGAATGGACCGCGCGCCGGGGTGGAGGGTGTGCATCCGCACCGGTGAGTCCCGCGCACGCGGGAATGGACCGCCCCACACCTCCGTGCCGAAGTCGCGGACGGCGTGAGTCCCGCGCACGCGGGAATGGACCGAACGCCGGCATCGTCAACGGGCTCTACGTCCTGTGAGTCCCGCGCACGCGGGAATGGACCGGGGGTCGCGGACGACGAGGGGCAGGGCTTCAAGTGAGTCCCGCGCACGCGGGAATGGACCGCCGAGCGCGCCCGCATTGTCGCCCGCACCGTCGTCAGTCCCGCGCACGCGGGAATGGACCGGGCGTGCGGAACACCTCGCGCTCCCAGATGTCGTGAGTCCCGCGCACGCGGGAATGGACCGAGGCCGCCGTCCTCCTCGACAAGGCCGTCCACGTGAGTCCCGCGCACGCGGGAATGGATGGATTGCCGTGGTGGGTTCGTGTCGACCGGGAACGGCCGCCTGACGCGCGCGGCCCGGCCCCCGCTTTGCGGGGCCGGGCCTCGCAGGGGTGCGGCGCGGACGAACCGCGCATCGCACAGCGCGCCGACGAACCCGACTTCATCCGCCCGCAGTGGCGCCGCCACTCCAGCCCCGGGACGGTCGGCCCGTCACCGCAGCGGGCACCCGGCCTCCGGGTCCCAGTGGTTCGGGGAGCACACCGCGATGCAGGCGAACGACCTGCGGGGCCCCGTGAGGTGCCAGGACCAGGCGAGGTCGCGTCCGGCGGCGAGGTGGGCGATCGCGGGGCCGTGCTGCTCCTCGGTCCAGAGGTTGGGAACGGTGATGTCGTCGGCGATGCGCCGGTACTGCTCCACCGCCCAATCGGCGGCGTCGGCGGGCTCCGTGAAGGAGGCGGCGATCATCGCGGCCGGTTTGCGCAGCCACCAGCAGATCTTGAGCGGTACGGCGGGCGACGCCCGGAAGCCGGCGTGATCGATGTGGCCCTCGGGGAGGTACCGCCGGTACTCGTCGGTGCCCCCGGTCCACGAGTAGGCGTGGTAGTGCACACGGCGATCGTCGCACACGCCCGCGTCGTCGGAGGCGGCTCTCGCGGAAGTCGCGCCCACGGGCCCCCAGCACCCCCACCGTGAGTCCGACGTTCCGCAACAACGGGCGCGGCTCGGTGTCACATCCGGGGCGTGGCGGGTGTCCGGTGGGGAGAACCCATCGGAGAGGAGTGAGCCGTGAAGCCACGGATCACGGTCATCGGCGGCGGGCACGCCGGGCTCGTCGCGGCCATCGCGAGCGCCGAGGCCGGCGCCGACGTCACCCTGCACGAGGCGCACACCACCCTGGGCGGGCGGGCGCGGGCCACCGACGGCCCCCACGTCGCCCACGAGGGCCCGCACGTGTTCTACGCCGACGGCCCCCACTGGACCTGGCTGACCGAGCGGAACCTCGCCGGCCCGCTGTGCCTACCGCCCGCGCGGGCCGCGCTGCGCGCCGGGTTCCGCGTCGACGGGCGGCTGCGGCGGGTCCCGCCCGCCTGGCTGGTGCGGATGGTCCGCGACCGGAAGCGCCCCGCCCCGGTCGACCGCAGCTTCGCGGAGTGGGCGGGTGAGCGCTACGGCGAGCGGGCGGCGGCCGGGGCCGCCGCCGCCATCGCCGTCGCCACCTACGACGCCGACACCGGGCGGCTGTCGGCGGCGTTCGTGTGGGACCTGCTGCACCGGGTGTTCGCCCCCCGCGTCCCCGCTGTGCGGTGGGTGCGGGGCGGGTGGGCGGCGGTCACCGACCGGCTCGCCGAGCGCGCCCGCGACCTGGGGGTGCGCGTCGAACTGGGCTCGCGGGTGACCGCACTGCCGGACACCCCGGTCATCGTGGCGACCGAACTGGCCTCGGCGCGCGCCCTGCTCGGCGACCCGTCCCTGGAGTGGGAGAGCGGGCACTGCCTGATGCTGGACGTGGCCGTGCGGCGCCACCCGCGCGACATGTTCGTGCTGTTCGACATGGACGAGGGCGCCTTCCACGAGAGCTACTCGATGCAGGACCCGTCGACCGCGCCGCCCGGGGAGTCGCTGTTCCAGCTCGACGTCCCGGTGCGCGCCGGTGAGCCCCGCGCCGAGGCGGAGGCGCGGCTGGAGCGGTTCACCGACCTCGCCCTGCCGGGGTGGCGCGACCGCACGACGTGGCGGCGCACCGCCGTGGCGCGGGGCCGCACGGGCGCCCTCGACCTGCCCGGCACGACCTGGCGCGATCGGCCCGCGATCGAACGGGGTGGCGGTGTGTTCCTCGCGGGCGACATGGTGGCCGCCCCGGGCATGCGCGGCGAGATCTCCGTCAACAGCGCCCTGCGCGCCGCGCGCGGCGCCGTCACCGCAGCGGGGCTGCACCCGGCCGACCGCTGAGCCGCCGACCCCGTAGGCGCCGCCCCGGCAGGGCCCCTTCCGCCGCAAGCCCTCACCACCACCGAGCGCGCCGTTCGCGCCGCCCCCGGGCCGGGCGCGGGGTGGCGCCTCGGACGCGCCCGGACCGCCACGGAATCCGGGGGCCGGAGGGCCGACGCACGGACGGACGGGCTCGGCCGGAACTCCACGTTCGGCCGGGAGCGCGCAACGGGGCGGCGCCCGACCGCCAGGGGTGCCCTGGTGACCGGCGCCCGGGGCGTGCCCGGGTGCGCCGTGCCCCGGAGGACCGTCCGTCCGGACCAGGGCGACGGGCCTCCGCAGACGGCGGAACGGCGGCCGCCCGGCGGCGGAGGGAAACGCTCGCCGGGGGGAGCGGTGCGGAGCAGGGCCGCCCCGAAGAACGGGCCGCTCTCCGGCCGCCCTCCGGCCGCGCCCCCAACCGCCGCGCCACGCACGAGCGCCCGCCGCGCCACCGCTGCCGGGGCGGTACCGCCCCGACGAGTACGGAACTCGGTCCGGCCAGTCGTCGCGATACGCCCCGCTGACGGTGCGCCGCTGCTCGATCGAGCACCCAGGCGGCACACGGCGCCGACCGCTCCCCGCCACCCGCGGGCGTCCGGCGCGGGGCGCCCTTGCAGGCCGAGACCACAGCCAACGCGGGTGAAGCGACTCCCCCCACAGGCACCATCCCCACGCGAGAGGCCCGCCCGTAGGCGGTAGGCGGTGCCGCCCCGACGAGTACGGAACTCGGCCCGGCGGCACACGGCACCGGCCGCTTCCCCCACTACCGGACGTCCGGCGGGGGTCTGCCTCTGAGGCCGAATCCGCAGCCCGCGCGAGCGAGGAGGCGGCTCCCACGTGGCGACCGGCCCTCGGGGGGCAGCCCCGTAGCGGGTGGCCCGTCCGCTGGGTGGGGCGGGCTCGTGCCGGGTGGGGGTGGCGGGGTAGGAACGGGGCATGATCGTCATCGGACTGTCCTCGGGTACCTCGGTCGACGGCATCGACGTCGCCGTCGCCGACCTGCGCCTGGAGGAGGGCGACGTGCTCCTCACCCCCCTGGCCCACCGCGAGGTGCCCTACCCGGCGGGGCTGCGCGACGCCGTGCTCGCCGCACTTCCCCCCGCGCCCACCACCCTCGCCGAGGTGTGCCGGCTCGACACCCTGATCGGGCGCGCGTTCGCCGACGCCGCGCGGTCGGCCGTCACCGACCTGTGCCCGCTGGCGACCGCCGACCTGGTCGTCTCCCACGGGCAGACGGTGTTCCACTGGATCGAGGACGGCCGCGCCCAGGGCACCCTCCAGCTCGGCCAGCCCGCCTGGATCGCCGAGGCCACCGGCCTTCCCGTGGTGTCCGACGTGCGCGCCCGCGACATCGCCGCGGGCGGCCAGGGCGCCCCGTTGGCGAGCACCTTCGACGCGCTGTGGCTGGCCGGGCGGCCGGAGCCCGCCGCCGCCCTCAACATAGGCGGCATCGCCAACCTGACCGTGGTCGCCCCCGGCCGCGACCCGGTGGCCTTCGACACCGGCCCCGGCAACGCGCTGCTCGACGCCGCGGCGGCCCGCCTCGCCGGGGATCGGATGGACCGGGGCGGCGAGCGCGCGCTGCGCGGCCGCGTCCACCCCGGCCTGCTGGCGCGGCTGCGCGCCGACCCCTACTACGCGCGCCCCGCCCCCAAGTCGACCGGCAAGGAGCTGTTCCACGCCGCTTACCTCGACGCCGCACTGGACGGCCTCGACGTCGCCGAGGACGACCTGTTCGCGACACTCGTGGAGCTGACGGCGGGCACGGTCGCGGACGCGTGCCGGGCGCACGGGGTGGCGGAGGTCGTCGCGTCGGGCGGCGGGCTGCGCAACCCGGCCCTGGTGGCCGCCCTGCGGGCCGCGCTCGCGCCCGCCGAGCTGCGCGACTCCACCGACCTCGGCGTCGACCCCGACGCCAAGGAGGCGTACCTGTTCGCCCTGCTCGGGTTCCTCACCTACAGCGGGGTCCCGGCGACCGTGCCGTCCTGCACGGGGGCCGAACGGGCGACGCTGGCCGGCCGGATCACCCCGGCGGAGGGCGGCGTGCCGCACCCGCGCCGGCTCCGACTGACCGCGCCGGCGGTCTGACCGCGTCCGCCCCTGGAAGGGTGGGGCGGCGCCCCTCCTCTCCGAGGCCCTGGGGGCGCGGCTCCGCGCCCGGATGCCGCCGCCCCCGGGTCCGTTCCCGCGCCTCCGGTCGCGTTCGACACCGCGCCCCCCGCCCCGCCGTGCCCGACTCCGCCCTCGGGGATGCCACCCCTGCGTCCCTTCCCGCAATCCCAGTCGACTCCGGCCCCCGCCTCCCACCCCGCTGCGCCCCGCCTCGCGCCCGGGGCGACCGGGGTCGCATGTGGTCTACTTCGTGAGCGCGGAATGTGACCGGAATCATGCCGAGCGCCGTCGGCGGCCTGGTGACGCCCCTCGAAACGGCCGCTGTCCGGCGCGTATCCCCCGGCGGAACGGCGGTCGCGGCCGTCCTCGGCTGCTCTCGGCGGCGGTACCGGGCCGCCGCGCGCACCGTTCGTCGCGCCCCGCATCCGGAGCCTGACGTGGCGTGATCCCCATACCCGTCGGCAATCCCGAAAAATAGACCACTGGTCTACACCTCTTGTCCAGACCAACTGGCCTGCGTGGGGGCTTGTCCCGGATGATGCGGAGCAGACCTACAGAAGGAGCCGCTGTGTCTGTGACGGAACCGGTAACCGGCCCGGCCCCCACCGGCCACGAAGAGTTGATCGCCTGGGTTCGCGAGGTGGCGGACCTGACCCGGCCCGACGACATCGTCTGGTGCGACGGGTCCGACGACGAGTGGGAGCGCCTGACCGGTCTATTGGTCGAGCAGGGCACGTTCGTCCGGTTGAACCCGGAGCTCCGCCCCAACAGCTTCTACTGCCGCTCCGACCCGAGCGACGTCGCCCGCGTCGAGGACCGCACCTTCATCTGCTCCGAGCGCGAGCAGGACGCCGGGCCGACCAACAACTGGATCGACCCCGCCGAGATGCGCGCGACCTTCGCCGACGTCTTCGCCGGGTGCATGCGCGGCCGCACCATGTACGTGGTCCCGTTCTGCATGGGCCCGCTCGGCGGTGAGATCTCCCAGCTCGGCGTCGAGGTCACCGACTCGCCCTACGTGGTCGTGTCCATGCGGATCATGGCGCGCATGGGCACCCCGGCGCTGCGCCTCATCGAGGAGCGCGGCGACTTCGTCCGCGCCGTGCACTCCGTCGGCGCCCCGCTGGAGCCCGGCCAGGCCGACGTGCCGTGGCCGTGCAACACCACCAAGTACATCTCGCACTTCCCCGAGACGCGCGAGATCTGGTCCTACGGGTCGGGGTACGGCGGCAACGCCCTGCTCGGCAAGAAGTGCTACGCGCTGCGCATCGCC
The DNA here is from genome assembly GCF_001552555.1 of Nocardiopsis trehalosi NBRC 14201. Taxonomy (GTDB): domain Bacteria; phylum Actinomycetota; class Actinomycetes; order Streptosporangiales; family Streptosporangiaceae; genus Nocardiopsis_B; species Nocardiopsis_B trehalosi. The sequence goes on from NZ_BCRK01000147.1 coordinate 10,229, forward strand.
TCGGTGATGGCCCGCGACGCGGGCTGGCTGGCCGAGCACATGCTCATCCTCAAGGTCACCCCGCCCTCCGGCGAGCCCCGCTACATCGCGGCCGCGTTCCCGAGCGCGTGCGGCAAGACCAACCTCGCCATGCTCCAGCCCACCATCCCGGGGTGGAAGGTCGAGACGGTCGGCGACGACATCGCCTGGATGCGGTTCGGCGCCGACGGCCGGCTGCGCGCCATCAACCCCGAGGCCGGGTTCTTCGGGGTCGCCCCGGGCACCGGCGAGGCCACCAACGCCAACGCGGTCGCCACCCTGTGGGGCAACAGCATCTTCACCAACGTCGCCCTCACCGACGACGGCGACGTGTGGTGGGAGGGGCTGACCGACGAGCCGCCCGCGCACCTGACCGACTGGAAGGGCCGCGACTGGACCCCGGAGTCCGGTGAGCCCGCCGCGCACCCCAACGCCCGGTTCACCACCCCCGCCGGCCAGGCGCCGACCATCGCCGACGAGTGGGAGGACCCCGAGGGCGTCCCGATCTCGGCCATCCTGTTCGGCGGCCGCCGCGCCACTGCGGTGCCGCTGGTCAGCGAGGCGTTCGACTGGCGGCACGGCGTCTTCCTCGGCGCCAACGTCGCCTCCGAGAAGACCGCCGCCGCCGAGGGCACCGTGGGCGAGCTGCGCCGCGACCCGTTCGCCATGCTGCCGTTCTGCGGCTACAACATGGGCGACTACTTCGCGCACTGGCTGCGGGTGGGCGCTTCGGCCGACCCGGGGCTGCTGCCGCGCATCTTCTACGTCAACTGGTTCCGCAAGGACGCGGACGGGCGCATCGTGTGGCCCGGGTTCGGCGAGAACAGCCGGGTGTTGAAGTGGATCGTGCAGCGCCTGGAGGGCGACGCGGAGGCGGTGCCGACCCCGATCGGCCTGCTGCCGACCGCCGACGGCATCGACACCGAGGGCCTGGACCTGCCGGCCGAGGACCTGGAGTTCCTGCTGTCGGTCGACCGCGATGTGTGGCGCAGCGAGGCCGAGCTGATCCCGGAGTTCTTCAAGACCTTCGGCGACCAGCTCCCCGACGAGCTGTGGGACGAGTACCAGGCGCTGCGCGACCGCCTGGGCTGATTGGGCTGACCGGGCTGACCGGCCTGATCGAGTTGGCCGGGCCGACCGTCCGGCGCCGGCGCGCGACCCCCGTCCAGGGGTGGGGCCGCGCGCCGGCGTGCACCTGGCAATGACGCAGGAAGCATGGTCGGCGCCGGCCCGAATCCGGGGCGTCGTGTGGGCCGGCGGCACGGCCCGGTCCCCTTACCGAAACCCCGGTATACGGGCCCGATCACGGCCTGGGTGGCCGGTTCCGGCGAGAAGGCCCGACCGGGACGGGGTTGCTGGAATCATCTGACCGACCGGACCGGACCCCTGGAAGCGATCCCCCGCATAGCGCCCCTGTGCAGCGCACGCACACCCGGGCGGTGGCGAGCGCGGGCCTCTCGCGTTCCCGGGCATCGAGACAGGCTGTGCCCATGGCGGATCGCGACGAGGAGAGAGAAGACCGGATCAACGATGACCTGGACATGATCTGGGTTGTTCCGGGGATCGTCGCCGGCTTGCCCTTGACGGCGAGATACGCGCAGTACCTCGAAAGCTCCGGCAACGGTGAAACGTGGCTCGTCATGGGCGCACTCGTCACGCTGCTCGGTCCTCCGGTCGCGCTGGCCATGGTCGCCGGCGTGTTCCGCGAAGAGGTGGAGCGGCGAAGGATGTCCTGGGAGGAGTACTGGCTCGTGCTTTCGGGCATCGTCGTGGCCGCGTTCGCGTTCTTGGGCATCACCGGCATCGACGACATCACCGCGGCGTGGGACTACCTGTCCTCCTTGGAGTGAGCGTGCCGCCCGGCGGCGGGGTGGCCGCCCTGGCCCGCGCCCTCTTCCCTCGTCGCGGCCACCGTCGTTCTCCGTTCGCTCAACGCAGGGGGCGTGCCCGCGGCGCCGGTCGGCGCTTCGCGCGCTGCGCGCCCCCGGGTCCAGGCGTCCTTGACGGGTGGCCCCTTCACACGGTTCACTCTGTACCGACCGGTTGGTATCTCCGGTCGGCGACTCAGCGTCTCACAGGTCGGAGGGCGGACGGTGCGAGCGGTACGGGTCCATCAAACAGGCGAACCGCGCGACGTACTGCGGGTCGAGGAGGTCGACCCGCCCGCCCCCGGGCCCGGCCAGGTCCGCGTCCGCGTGCGCGCCGCCGCCGTCAACTTCCCCGACGCCCTGCTCTGCCGCGGCATGTACCAGGCCAAGCCCCCGCTGCCGTTCACCCCGGGCGTCGAGGCGTGCGCGGAGATCGCCGAACTCGGCCCCGGGGTCACCGGCCTCGCCGTCGGCGACCGGGTCGTGGGCGGCACCGACCTGCCGTCCGGGGCGTTCGCCGACCACGCCCTCATGCCGGCCGACGCCGTGTTCCCGGCCCCCGGCGCGCTCACCGACGACGAGGCCGCGTCGCTGTTCATCGCCTACCAGACCGGCTGGTTCGCCCTCCACCGCCGCGCCGCCCTGCGGCCCGGCGAGACCGTCCTCGTGCACGCCGCCGCAGGCGGTGTCGGCAGCGCCGCCGTCCAGCTCGCCAAGGCCGCCGGGGCGCGGGTCGTGGGTGTCGTCGGCGGCCCGGCCAAGGCCCGCGTCGCCACCGACCTCGGCGCGGACCTGGTCGTCGACCGGCACACCACCGACATCGCCGACGCCGTCAAGAAGTTCACCGACGGGCGCGGCGCCGACGTGGTGTTCGACCCGGTCGGCGGCGACTCCTTCGCCCGGTCGACCAAGTGCATCGCCTTCGAGGGGCGCATCGTCGTCATCGGGTTCGCCAGCGGCACCATCCCGACCCCCGGGCTCAACCACGCGCTCATCAAGAACTACTCCCTGCTCGGCCTCCACTGGGGGCTGTACCGGAAGCGGGCCCCGCACCTGGTCGCGCAGGCGCACGACGCCCTCACCGCGCTCGCCGCCGAGGGCCGCGTCAAGCCCCTGGTCAGCGAGCGCCTGGGCGCCGACGCACTGGCCGACGGGGTGCAGCGCCTGGCCGACGGCGCCACGGTCGGCCGACTGGTCTACGCGCCCGACGCCTGACCGGCGCCCGGCCCACCCGGCATCCAGCACCGAGCCGACCGTTCCGCCTGCCTCTCCCCTCCCCCGCCCACCGGACCCACGGAGCCCCCATGGCCGAACCCTTCTCCATCCCCGGAACGACCGCCGTCGTCACCGGCGGCGCCGGCGGCATCGGCCGGGCGCTCGCCGGGCGCCTGCTGACCGAGGGCGCGGCCCGCGTCGTCGTGGCCGACCGCGACGCCGACGCCGCAGCCGCCACCGCCGACGCCCTCGGAGAGCGCGCGCACCCGCTGGCGCTCGACGTCGCCGACGAGGCGGCCGTCGCGGCGGCGGTCGCGGAGGTCGAGGACCGGCACGGCCCCATCGACCTGTGGTGCTCCAACGCCGGGGGCGGCGCGGGGCGCGGGCTGGGCGACGACGCCGACTGGGACGTGTCGTGGCGGGTGCACGTCCTCGCCCACGTCTACGTGGCCCGCGCGCTGTTCCCGCGCATGGCCGAGCGCGGCCGGGGCCACCTCATCGTCACCGCGTCGGCGGCGGGGCTGCTCACCCAGCTCGACACCGCGCCGTACACGGTCACCAAGCACGGCGCGGTGGCCCTGGCCGAGTGGTTGGCGATCCGGCACGCGGACGACGGCATCGGGGTGTCGTGCCTGTGCCCGCAGGGGGTGAACACCGCCATGACGGCGGGCGACGGCCCCGAGGCGGCGACCCGCCTCGGCGGCGCCTACATCGAACCCGAGGACGTGGCCGACACCGTGGTGGCGGCGCTGCACGACGGGCGGTTCCTCATCCTCCCCCACCCCGAGGCCGCCACCTACGAGCGCCGCCGCGCCCAGGACCGCGACCGCTGGCTGGAGGGCATGCGCCGCGCCTGGTCCGCCATCCGCCCCGGAGCGGCGGCCACCGACTGACCGCCCGCCGACCGGCCTGTCCCACCAAGGCCATCCCAGTGTCGGGATGGGGACGTCGCCCAGTCCCCGCAGGATCGTGCGGAGCCCGTTCAGGAGGCTGGGGGCCGCGTTCTCGACGTGGCCGGCGCCGCGGTCGGGGCGCCGGAGCGGCGCTCGTCCACACCGACCGATCCAGATTCGGCCGCCGGTGTCGGCGCGGGCCAGCCCCGTGCCGACACCGGCGCCGGATCAACGCCCCATCTGGGCCGCTCCACGGGCCGAATCCAGGTCCTCCGGTGACCATCCGTTCGACTGGATCCACGGCGGAACGAGACGGGTCTTGAGGACATGCGCCGCATCGGACGAGACGCCGCGCACCCGCTGGATGCCTTGCGCTCGTCCGGTCGCCGAAGCGAGTGCCCCCAACGTCTTGCGGATGTTCTCCCGGGCGTACTCCTCGAATGGTGCCACCTCTGCTTCGAGTCCAGGAGGTGCGGCGGCGGGGACTTCGGCGAAGTAGATGCCCCCCTCGTATTCGGACGTGATCTCGATCTCAAGATCGAGTGCCCACCGGGCGCCGCTCTCGGCTCCTTCCGTGACGGCACTCTCCAAAGAGATCTTCAGCAGCCTGAGTGTCGCGATCTTCCAGTGGTACGGAGTGAGGACGTCCATCTCGTCTTCCTCCTCAGGCCACAACGCGAGGACTAGGGAGTGTGCGGCGTCGAGGTCGCCGTCCTCCTCGGACGCGCGCCACAGCGTGTCGAGGACGTTCGCGTAGCGTGCCTGCTCATCCGCGTCGGACAGAAGATCGTAGACGGGCTGTAGACGTGCGGCGCTGGCCGCGATCAGCGCCACGTGCTGCCAGCGTGGTAGGCCGTCGACGGCCGCCGAATATTCAAATGCAGAGGCTGACATCGCTCTCATCCCCACCAGAAATGCCGCAGCCCGGATGTGTACCGCGTCCCGGGATTGTAGTTGCCCCCGGTCCGGAGACCTTCGCCCTGCAAGGCCGCGAGGCAGTCCCCCGTCTCACTCTCCCCCTTCTGACAGATGTTCCTGTTTCCGCCGCCTTCGACGATCTGATACTTGGGATTGTCGTTGACGTAGTCGACGATGGCCTGTTCCGCGTGCCCCGGCCCGGGGACGAAACGCTCGTCGGGGGTGAGCCCCCACCTGGGCGGCGCGGTTCTCTGCGGCGTGTCGGTGGCGACCAGGATCTCCATCTTTCCCGTTTCGGTGTTGTAGACCCGGACCACGGCGATACTTCGCGAGCCCTCCGCACCCCGAAGATCAAAGCGGTCGCCCCGCTCAGGGTGTGACCGCCGACCCTAGGAGTTGCCATGTGCAAGACGACCATGGCCGCGTTGACCCTGCCCGCGGCCGCCCTCGCCGCCTCCGTCTTCACCGCCGCACCGGCCAGTGCGCAGATCACCACGGCCGCTGCGGAGGTCGCCGCGTCCGAGCACGGAACCCTCGGCATATACGGCCCCTTCGCCGCTCGGGCGGGCTGCATGCACTTCGGCCGCACCGGCGGCTTCGTCTCCTTCGACTGCGTGCAGGACGACGTCAGCGAGTGGTGGGCCTTCACCCGTCCCTGACGGACTCGCTCACCACTGCCTTCGGCGGCGCCCCTCCTCAGGACCCGTCCGCAGGAGCCCCGTCCGCAGGAGCCCCGTCCGCAGGAGCCCCGTCCGCAGGAGCCCGGTCACGAGCAGCCCCTGCCCCCGGAGGGTCACGGGGAGGGCGCTCCCAGGCTCCACAGGGTGAGGCTGGGGCCCTTGGGTGCGGTGCCTTGCTCGTCGAGGTCGACGGAGACGCGGATGTCGTGTTGCGGGTACCGCCGGCGCAGGACGCCGTACCAGCATTCGCCCAGGGCCGACACCAAAG
>NZ_BCRK01000148.1 GCF_001552555.1 Nocardiopsis trehalosi NBRC 14201
CGCGCGCCCGCCGCTCCATCAGGTCGCGCTCGGCGCAGAAGGCACGGAGTTCGCGGGCGCCGGGGGCGGGGTCGCGGTCCCAGCGCCGCGAGGCGATCTCGATGTCGGGGCCGCGGTCGGCGCCGTCGGGGGTGGAGCCGAAGTCGACCACGGCCTTGAACGGCAGCCGCCCGCCGGGGTCGACCGTGGTGGAGCTGATGCGCCCCGTGCGGGTCTCGCCCACGGGGGCGTAGAGCGGCAGTGCCGCGAGGACGGCGGCGAGGTCGGGCGGTGCGGGGTCCATCGGGCGGGTCTCTCGTGCGGGCGATCGGGGCGGCGGGGGCGGCGCGCCGGCCCGGGTACCGGGCGCGGCCCCAGTCTAGGGCGTGTTCCTTGGATCATTCCGGGCGCGCGGCCACGCTCCCACTGTGCGCTGCTCAGGCTCCGCGGCTTCGCACAGCGCGGGCCTCGGACGGCGCTGTGCCGGCCTGCGAAGCAGGCCCGGGAGGAGCGGGGCCGCTCACTGATCCGGAAGCCCCAGAGGCACTCCCCAGGAGCGGCCGGGGTGGCCCGGACCGCGCGGCGGTCCGGGCCACCAACCAAGCGCGCAATGTGATGTAACTCTTCCAATGATTATTGTCATGGTCTACGCTCGGTCAGCAGTCGACCCCCAGTAACCCGGGAGAAGAGGCAGCCATGGGAACGGCACCCCCCACCTCGGACCGCGCCCGGCGCGGGAGGAACCGATGACCGAAGCCGCCGAACGCCACCGCATGAGCGTCCACTCGGCCGACGGGACCCGCGTCAATGTGGAGGTCCACGGCCCCGAAGGCGCCCCCACCCTCGTCCTCAGCCACGGATGGGCCTGCACCCTCGCCTTCTGGGCGCCGGTCGCCAAGGCACTGGGCGGCGGCCTGCGCGTCGTCGTCTACGACCAGCGCGGCCACGGGGGCAGCTCCGCGCCCCGCCGCCAGGGCTACAGCACCGCCGCCCTCGCCGACGACCTGTGCGCGGTCCTGGAGGCCACCGTGCCCGCCGGGACGCGGGCCGTGGCCGGCGGGCACAGCATGGGCGGCATGACGCTGATGGCCGCCGCCGACCGCCCCGTCTTCCGCGACCGGGTGGCCGCCGCCGCCCTGGTCAACACCGGCAGCTCCGACCTGATGCGCTCCTGCCGCGTGGTGCCCGGCGTGGCGGGCCGCCCCCGGCTCGGCGCGTTCGCGCACCGGCTCGCCCTGGGCCCCGCCCTGCCGCTGGGCCCGATCACGCCGCTCACCCGCGCGGCGCTGCGCTACGTCACCCTGGCGCCGGGTGCCGACCCGCGCACGACCGCGCTCGTGGCGCGCATGGTGCACGGCTGCGCGCCGATCCCGCGCAGCCGGTGGGCCCGGGTGCTGGGCGGGCTCGACCTGGACCGGGGGGTGGCGGCGCTCGACCTGCCGACGGTCGTGGTGGGCGCGTCCCTGGACCGGCTCACGCCCATCGAACTCTCCCGCCGGCTCTGCGAACGCCTCCCCCGCTGCGAACGGCTGGTCGAGGTGCCCAACTCCGGGCACATGACCCCGCTGGAGCAGCCCGCGACCGTCGCCGCGGTGCTGCGCGACCTGGTCGACGCCCACCTCGCCGCACCGCCGGCCGCCCCCGCCGCCCGCGCCCCGCAGAAGGAGACCGCATGAGCCGCACCCACCCCCGCCTGCGCGGCAAGGTCGCGGTCGTCAGCGGCGCGGCCCGCGGCGTGGGCGCGCTGCTGGCCCGCCGGCTCGCCGACCAGGGCGTGCGCGTGGCCCTCGTCGGCCTCGAACCCGACCTGCTGGCGGAGGTCGCCGCCGACTGCGGCCCCGACGCCGGGTGGTGGGAGGCCGACGTCACCGACCGGGACGCCCTGGACGCCGTCGCCCGCGCCGTCGAGGAGCGCTACGGCCGCGTCGACATCGTCGTGGCCAACGCGGGCATCGCCACGGGCGGCCCGTTCGCCGACGCCGACGCCGCCTCCTTCGACCGGGTGATCGAGGTCAACCTGCTGGGCGGCATCGCCACCGCCCGCGCCTTCCTGCCCGCGCTGCTGCGCAGCAGGGGCTACCTGCTGCAGGTGGCGTCGCTGGCGGCGATCACCCCGGCCCCGCTGATGGCCGCCTACTGCTCCAGCAAGGCCGGTGTCGAGGCGTTCGCGCACTGCCTGCGGCCTGAGGTCGCCTACCGGGGCGTGGACGTCGGCGTGGCCTACCTGAGCTGGACCGACACCGACATGGTGCGCGGCGCCGACGAGGACGACGAGCTGCGCGAGCTGCGGTCCCGGCTGCCGTGGCCGCTGAGCCGGACCTTCCCGCTGCCGCCCGCCGTCGACCGCATGGTGGCCGGGATCGCGCGGCGCGCCCCGCACGTCTACGGGCAGGGGTGGCTGCGCGCCCTCCAGGGGGTGCGCGGCACCCTGCCGGGGATCATCGGCACGTTCGGCCCGCGCGAACTGCGCCGCCTCGACGCCCGACTCCGCGCCACAGCCGGCCGCCGGGCCGGCGCCGTGGGCGCCGGCGGCGCCGCCGACCTACGGGCACGGACGGCCCGCCCCACCCGGCGGACCCCGCCCGAACAGCGGCCCCCGTCCACCGAGCAGGTCCCCACCCGCCCCACCGAGGCGACCCCAGCCGACACCTGACCGCGAAGCGTCGGCCGTCGGCGCGGCGCGCGCGGCCGCACCCTCATCCGGGGCCGAACAGTGGGAAACTGGTGGGCCTCCCCGGTGGCGCCGGCGGACCCGCCGATCTGCGCGCACGGATCACTCGCTCCGCACCACGCCCACGTCCACAGAGCAACCGGCCGCCCACCCGGCCGGGTCGGCCCCAACCGACACCTGACCCCAGGGCCGTGGGCGCCCGCAGCGCAGAGCACACGGCCGCACCTTCATCCGGGACCGAACAACGGAGGCTGACAGACCTCCCCGGATGCGCCCCGGGTGCGCGGGCGACCCGCTCCACGCAGCGGCTCCCGTCCGCAGAACCGGACAGTCGCCCTTCCGGCCGGGAGGGCCTCGGCCGACACCTGTCCGCGAAGCGTCGGGCGTCGGCGCGGCGCCTGCGGTAGCGCCCTCAGTCGGGGTCGAACAACGGGGGCTGGTGTGCGTCACCGGGGGCGTCGGGGGCGCGGGCGGTGTGCACCGCCGCGCCCGCGATGCCGGCCAGTTCGGGCACGTGGCGGCGCACGTAGTCGCCGTCGGGGTCGAACCGGCGGGCCTGGCGCCCGATGTTGTACGTGCGGTGGGGCCGGGTGTCGTTGCCGGTGCCCGCCACCCACTGCCAGTTGCCGTAGTTGTCGGCGATGTCGCCGTCGGTGAGCAGGGCGTGGAAGTGGTCGGCGCCGTCGCGCCAGTCCAGCCCCAGCTCGCGGGTGAGGTAGGCGGCGGTGATGATCCGGGCCCGGTTGTGCAGGAAGCCCTCGGCGCGCAGTTGCCGCATTCCCGCGTCGACGATCGGCACGCCGGTGCGGCCCTCGCGCCAGGCGGCCAGCGCCGCCGCGTCGGTGCGCCAGGCGGTCTCGCGCGGCCGGTAGTCGCGCCGGGCGAGGTCGGGGAACGCCAGGAGCACCTGGTGGTGGAAGTCGCGCCAGGCGAGCTGGCGGACGAACGCCGCGCCGCCGCCGGGAACCTCGGCGGCGGCCCCGGCCAGCTCCCGGGGCGACACGCAGCCGAACCGCAGGTCGGCGCTGAGCCGGGAGGTGGCCGCCGCAGCGAGGTCGTCGTGGGCGGCCTCGTAGTCGGCGCAGCCGCCCGCGAGCCAGGCGCGCACCCGGGCGCGCGCGGCGGACTCCCCGCCGCGCACGCGCTCCGGCGACAGCTCGCCGATACCGCGTGCGATGTCGGCGCGTCCGGGCGGCTCGCCGCCGCCCCACCCCTCGACGGGGCGCAGTGCGTGCGGAGCCTCGGCGACGGGGCGGTGCCGCAGCCCCTCCCACGCCCGCCAATAGGGGGTGAACACCCGGTAGTGGCCGCCACCGGCCGGGGCGAGCGCACCGGGCGGGACGACGGTCAGGCCGGGGTACTCGGTGACCTCCACCCCGGCCGCCGCCCCCTCCGCGCGCAGCCGGGCCGCGCGGGCCGTGGCGAACGCGCTGACGTCGGCGCTGAGGTGCACCCGGTCGGCGCCGATGGCGCGGGCGGCGCGCAGCACCTCGGTCACGGTGTCGCCGCGCCGCACCGCCAGGTCGGCGCCGGCCCGGCGCAGCGCCGCGCGCAGGTCGGCCAGCGCCTCGGCGAGGTAGGCGACGCGGTTGCGCGCCGACCGGGTGATGATCGCGGGATCGACCACGAACAGCGGCGCCACCGGCGCCCCGCGCCCGACCGCCGCCGCCAGGGCGGGGTGGTCGTGCAGCCGCAGGTCGCGGGTGAAGAGCACGATGGTGGGGCGCACGGACACCTCTTCCGCCGGTCGGTGACGGCAACGATACTGCGCGTGGCGGCGGGGTTGGGGCGGACACGGCCGGGTATCGCCACCTGCATGGACTCCTTCGGCCCCGGGCCGCGGCCGCGCGTCGCCGTGTCGAGCTGCCTGCTCGGCGCACCCGTCCGCTACAACGGCGGGCACTCGCGGTACCGCTTCCTCACCGACGAACTCGACCGGCACGTCGACTGGGTGCCGGTCTGCCCGGAGGCCGAGATCGGGCTCGGCGTCCCCCGGGAGACCCTGCGGCTGGAGCGTACCGGCGCGGGCACCCGGGTGGTGGCGTCGCGCAGCGGGGCCGACCACACCGACGACCTGCGGGCGGTCGCCGACCGCCACCTCGCGCGGCTGCGCGACGCCGACGGCTACGTGCTGAAGAACAAGTCGCCCAGCTGCGGCCTGTTCGCGCTGCCGGTGTTCGCCGGCGGGCAGCGGGTCGACGGCCGGGGGCGCGGCGCGTTCGCGGAGCGGCTGGTCGAACTCCTCCCCCTGCTGCCGGTGGAGGAGCAGGGGCGGCTGACCGACCCGGGGCTGCGCGAGCACTTCGTCGAGCGGGTGTTCGCGCACGCGCGGCTGCGGGCCCTACTGGCGCCGGGCTGGCGGCCGCGCGACCTGGTGGCGTTCCACGCGCGGCACAAGGTCCAGCTCATGGCGCACTCCCCCGACGGCTACCGCGAGGCGGGCCGCATCGTGGCCGACGCGGGGGCGCGCCCGCGCGCGGAGGTGGCGGCCGACTACGCCGCGTCCTTCCAGCGCACCCTCGGCCTGGTGGCCACGCCGGGCCGGCACGTCAACGCGCTCCAGCACCTGTTCGGCATGGTCAGCCCGCACCTCGACGCCACCCGGCGGCACGACGTGCTCGACGCGATCGAGCGCTACCGCACCGGCCGGGTGCCGCTGAGCGTGCCCGTGGCGCTGATCCGCCACCACTGCGCGGGCGAACGGGTGGAGTGGGCGTGCGCGCAGACCTACCTCGACCCGTACCCCGACGACCTGCGGCTGCGCAACACGGTCCCCGCGCCGGCCTGACCCGGCGGCCGGGGGGGTCAGCGGGCGGCGGCGCCCCGGGCGGCCCGGGCCTCGTCGCGGCCCCGGCAGGCCAGGGCGTCGGCGCGCTCGTTGCCGGGATCGCCGTGGTGGCCCCGCACCCAGTGCCAGGTGACGTCGTGGCGGCCGGCGGCGTCGTCCAGGCGGCGCCACAGGTCGGCGTTCTTCACCGGCTGCCGGGCGGCGGTGCGCCAGTCGTTGCGCTTCCAGGCGTGGATCCACTTGGTGATGCCGTTGCGCACGTAGGTGCTGTCGGTGTGCAGGTCCACCGGCGCGGGGCGGGTGAGGCTCTCCAGCGCCATGATGGCGGCCATCAGCTCCATGCGGTTGTTGGTCGTGGCGGCCTCGCCGCCGTACAGCTCCTTCTCGTGGGCGCCGTAGCGCAGCACCACGCCCCACCCGCCGGGCCCGGGGTTGCCGGAGCACGCGCCGTCGGTGTGGATACGCACGGCCTCGGGGCCGACCGCGTCCTGTTCATCACTTCGCACGCCGCGCAATCTACCGCCGATCCCGGTCGGTGGCGGAATCGGCGGACCGCCCGATCCACCGCGATCGCGCCCGGTGGCGGGACCGCCGAACGCCGCACCACGTGCCACCGTCCAGGCCGCGCCACACACCACCCGCCCGGACCACGCCGCACCACACGCCACCCGTCGGAGCCAAGGCACACCGCCCACCACCGTCAGAACCACGCCCACGCCACTCACCACCGTCGGGGCGCGCTACGCCCGTGGGCGTACACGCCGATACGTACCGGGACCGATGACTTCCCGCCGCGCACCGGACACCCTGAAGGCATGCCGACGACGCCGCGACGAACCCGGGAACACACCGGGCGCCCTCCGTCCCCCGCGCACCCCGTTCAGCGGCGGCGCACCCCGCGCGCGGCGGGCACCCGATGAGCGGGTTCGGCGCGGCGGTCGCCCTGGCCGTGGCCTCGGCGCTGTGCTACGGCGCGGGCGCGGTGGCGCAGCGGCGGCTGGCCGGCCGGTTCGAGGACGCCTCGGGCGTCCGCTACCTGGCCGCCGTCGCCGGGCACCGGGCCTGGTGGGGGGCCATGGCGCTGAACGGGGCCGGGGCGCTGCTGCACGTCGCGGCGCTGGCCTGGGGCCCGCTGACCGTGGTGCAGCCGCTGGGCACGCTGGCGCTGGTGTTCGCGCTGCCGTGGGCGGCCCGCGAGGCCGCCCGCCGGGTCACCCCGCGCGAATGGCACGGCGCGATACTGACGGTCGCGGCGCTCAGCGTGATGCTGGTGGTGGCGGTGCCCACGGGCGGGCACGCCCTGGGCCGCGCCGCGGCGTTCGCCCTGCTCGGCGCGGTGCTGCTCGTCGTGGGACTACTGGTGGCGGCGGCGTGGCGCGCCACCGACGTGCGGTGGCGCAGCCAGTTCCTCTCCGCGGCGGCCGGGGTCGCGTTCGGTGCGGCGTCGGCGCTGACCACGGCGCTGATCGACGTCGCCGCAACCGACGGGTGGGCGGCGGCCGCCCACCCCGCCGCCCTGGGCACCGCCGTCCTCGCGGGCGCGGGCGCCCTGCTGTCGCAGGCGGCCTACCGGGGGGTGGCGGTGGGGGCCCCGCTGGCCACCATGAGCCTCGCCAACCCGCTGGCGGCGGTGCTGGTCGGCATCGCCTTCCTGGGCGAGACGTACGCGGGCGGAACGTGGGGCGCCGGAGTGGCCATACTGACCGGCATGATGGCGATCCGCGGAGTCCACCTCCTGGCGGGCACGACACCCCCACTCCCCCACCGCCCGGTCACCGCATCCGCCGCCCACCGCTGAGGGAAGCTTCCGGACGCTACCCCATCCGCCCGCGAGAACCCCTGAAATCCATCCCAGAGCAGTGCTCTCGCGCACTGTCACCTACAACGGCCTGTATCGCATGGCGATGTCCGCCACCTCCTCGGCCGCTAGTTACGCCCCGGGACATACTCGTCGGGGTAATACGGTGATATGCGGACACGGAATCCCGGTGTGGAACAGATCGATCTCGGCGTCGCTGTCGAGTCCTTCCTGGTCATTCCCATAGACCGTCTCGACGAGAAGATCGGCGGCCGCCGACGGTCCCCTTCCATCGAGACCGGTGACTAGGCATTTCCACCCGCGCACCGTCAGACCCCATACGACTTCCGCACCAGATACTGCAGTAGGGCGTGCGGACTAGCCGGCTATATCGCTCGGACCGCCGGCCGGCCCTCGGGCAGCCGACGGAGAAGACGCCCCGGAGCCGGTCCCATGAGACTCCGGAAAGCGTCCATCGGCGTGCCGTCCCCGCATCCTCGAATGCCTCTCCGCCGATCCGCAGTCTTTCACTCGGCGGGGTGGGCGACGACCGGGGGTTCCCAGGTGCGGTCGACGACGCGGACCAGGCCGCGGTCGGTGATCTTCACGGCGGGTGAGACGGGCAGGGTGAGGGTCGACAGGCTCATGAAGGCGTTGCGGTTGCGCCAGCCCCACGCGTGGACGGCGTCGCGCAGGGCGCCCGCCGCGCGGGCGACGTCGGTCGCCGGGCGGTCCGACATCACGCCGCCGATCGGCAGCGGCAGCGCCACCGGCGCGTGGTCGGGCCGGGACAGGCACATGCCGCCGCCCGCGCCGACCACCTCGGCGGCGGCCCGGGCCAGGTCCGCCGCCGAGGTGGCGACGACGGTCAGGTTGTGGCTGTCGTGGGCGTAGGTGGTGGCGAACGCGCCGGGGGTGAGGTCCTGGCCGGTCACCGGGGCGACGGCGACGGTCCCCGCGCCGGTGTGGCGCTCGAACACGGCGACGACGGCGGTGCGCCCCTCCCACTCGACCACGCCGCCGCGCACGGGCAGCCGCACCTCGTCGGCGGCGGTGGAGGTGTCGACCTCGTTGACGCGCAGGGCGCGGAACGCGTACTCGCCGTCGGGCAGGTCGGTGCGCCACACCGGGGCGCCGGCGGTCGGCGGGGCCACGTGGACGGTGTCGCCGAAGGGGTGGCGGGGAGCGGGGCCGGGCCCGGTCAGCGGGGCGCCGCCGCGGCCGACGACGGCGCCCCCCGCGACGACGGCCTCGGGGGCGAGGTCGGTGAGCGACCGCAGCAGCACCAGGTCGGCCCGCTTGCCGGGGGCGACCACGCCGCGGTCGTCCAGGCCGAGGCGGCGCGCCGGGTGCAGCGTCATGGCGCGCAGCACCGCCAGCGGGGGCAGGCCGCGCTCCAGGGCGACCGCGCCCACGCGGTCCAGGTGGCCGGTGCGCAGGATCGCGTCGACCGCGATGTCGTCGGTGACCAGGCAGACGTCGGGCAGGTGCGGCAGGGCGAGGAGGGCGTCGACCACCTCGGAGGTGAGGCACTTCTCCTGGAGCATCAGCAGCATGCCCAGGCGCGCCTTCTCCACGGCGACCTCGGGGCGGTTCTTGCAGTGGTCGGAGTCGATGCCCGCCCACAGGTACTCGCCGAGGTCGGCGCCCGACAGGTCCGGGCAGTGGCCGTCGAGGCGCACCCCGCGGCGGCGGGCGGCGCCGACGATGGCGCGCATCCGGGGGTCGCCGCCGACGACGGCGCGGTAGTCCATGACCTCGCCGAGGGTGGTGACGCCGTCCCAGCCGAGCATCTCGTCGATGTCGTCGGCGTCCAGGCGGGCGCCGGCGGTCTCGAAGCCGTCGAGCGCGGGCACGCAGGACGGCACCGCCCAGCGCATGGTCTGCCCGGTGTCCCGGCCCTGCTCGATCATCCACGCCTGCGCGTCGCGCCCGGCGACGTTGACGATCTCGTGGGCGTCGGCGAGCACGGTGGTGGTGCCGCGGGGCAGGGTGACCCGGGCGAACTCGGCGGGGGCCAGCAGCGAGCTCTCGATGTGCATGTGCGCGTCGACGTAGCCCGGGGCGACGACGAGCCCGGTGGCGTCGACCACCTCGCGGGCGGCGGGGGCGGCGCCCGGGGGCAGCACGGCGCGGATGGTGTCGCCGACGACGGCGACGTCGGCCGGCCACACCTCCCCGGTCTGCACCGACAGCACGCTGCCGCCGCGGATGAGCAGGTCGGCGGTTCCCAGCTCGGCCATGTGTCCTTCCTCGCGTGTGGAATGGGGTGCGGGCGTCAGCCCGCGTAGCCCGCCAGCCGCTCGGTGAGCAGGGCGGTGAACGCGGCGGCGTCGACGGTCAGGGCGACGTCGGTGCGGCGCGCGCGTTCGGGGGTGCGCAGGTCGGTGACGAGGGCGCCGCGGGTGAACTCCCCGGCGCACTCGACGGTGGCCCAGCCGCGCTCCCACCCGAGGAGGTGCGGGTGGGTGAGGGCGGCGACGGCGAGCGCGTCGTGCACCGGGACGGCGGGGGTGCCGTAGCGCGCCCGGTAGCGCAGGACGAACCCGCGCAGCAGCGCGCCCGCGGCGCCCGCGGTGCCGGGCAGGGCGGCCAGCCGCTCGGCCGCCTCCAGCGGGAACAGGGCGGCGCGGGTGACGTCCAGGCCGACGACGCGCACCGCCAGGTCGGACTCCAGGACCAGGCGGGCGGCCTCGGGGTCGGCGTGGAAGTTGTACTCGGCGGCCGGGGTGATGTTGCCCTGGGCGCGGGCGGCGCCGCCCATGACGACGACGCCGCGCAGCGCGGCGGCGGCGTCGGGGTGGCGGACGAGCAGCGCCGCGACGTTGGACAGCGGGCCGATGGCGAGCAGGGTGAGTTCCCCGGGGTCGGCCAGGGCCTGGCGGGCGAGGAAGTCGACGGCGTGGCCGGGCGCGGGGGCGCGGGGCGGTACGGCCGGCCGGAGCCCGCCGAGGCCGCCCGCGCCGTGCATGGGCTCGTCGGCGACGCGGGCGGTGCGTGCGATGGGCCCGGCCAGCCCGGCCACCAGGGGCAGGTCGGCGGGGACGCCCGCGAGGTCCAGGACGTGCCCGGCGTTGCGCACGGCCTCGGGCAGGCCGACGTTGCCGGCCACGGCGGTGACCCCGCGCACCCGCAGTTCGGGCGAGGCGAGGGCGAGCAGCAGCGCGATGGCGTCGTCCACGCCGGGGTCGCAGTCGACCACCACCGGCAGCGGGGGCGCGGGCGCCGGGCCGGCGCTCATCGGGCGACCTCCTCGATGTAGCGGTCCAGCCAGGCCGAGCGCTGCTCGGCGATGAGCCGGAGGTCGCCCTGGTGGTAGCCGGCGCCGGCGGGGTCGACGGCGGCGTCGCCCGACACCTCGGTCATCAGCGGGGTGACGGCGGCGTCGGGGTGGACGGGCTTGTCGTAGATGACCTCGGCGACCTCGGCCTGCACCTCGGGTTCGAGGAGGAAGTCGATGAACTGCTCGGCGCCCTCCCGGTTGGGCGCGCCCGCCACGATCTGGGCGGTGTTGGCGGTCATGACCCGGCCCTCCTCGGGCACCGCGAACCCGATGGGCTGGCCGGCCTCGACGGAGTTCATGGCGAAGTTGTCGAGGCCGGGGGCCATGGCGATCTCGCCGCGCTCCAGGAGGCTGGTCAGCTCGGTGGAGCCGGTGTAGAACTGCAGCGCGTCGGGGCCGATCTCGGCGAGCCGGCGGAACCCGGTCTCGGCGTCGCCGGGGCCGGAGCCGTACGCCTCGCCGGTGGCCAGGACGAACATCGGCCCGGCCGACACCGAGATGTCGGGCAGCGCGAACCCGCCGGGGTGCTCGGGGTCCCACAGGGCGTCCCAGGAGTCGGGCGGGGTGTCGACCATGTCGGTGCGGTACATCAGGCCGAGGAGCTGGAAGGTGTAGGCGGGGCCGTACCCGTCCGGGTCGACCGCCCACGGCTGGATGTCGGCCATGTTGGGCACGTCCGCCGGGTCGATCCGGGCGAACAGGTCCATCTCACGGCCGATCTCGGCGTAGTAGTCGGAGATCAGCACGACGTCGGTGTCGGGCGCGTCCTTGTTGATGCGGAGCTTGGTGAGGCGGCCGGCGTTGTTGCCGGTGTCGAGGACGACCTCGATGCCGGTGCGCTCCTCGAAGGGCTCGCCGACGACCTCCATGAACTCCTCGGTGGCGAACGCGAAGGTGCTCACCACGAGGGTGTCGGTGTCGTTCTCGCGGGTGGCGGCGCAGGAGGTCAGCGCCATGGCGGCGGTGAGCGCCCCGGCGAGGGCGGCGGTGGCGCGCCTCACCGGTCGGCCCCGGCGGGCGCGGCCGCGTCGGCGAGGGCGACC
The DNA here is from genome assembly GCF_001552555.1 of Nocardiopsis trehalosi NBRC 14201. Taxonomy (GTDB): domain Bacteria; phylum Actinomycetota; class Actinomycetes; order Streptosporangiales; family Streptosporangiaceae; genus Nocardiopsis_B; species Nocardiopsis_B trehalosi. The sequence goes on from NZ_BCRK01000148.1 coordinate 11,563, forward strand.
AGGTGGCGGCGCGGCAGGGCGACGCGGACGCTGTCTCCGGGCCGCAGGCCGTCGCCGGGGTGGACGGAGCGCAGGGTGGCGTCGCCCCCGGCGGGGGTGTCGACCTCGACCAGGCAGTGGCTGCCCTGGAAGGTGACGGCGGTGACGGTGCCGTCGAGGCCGGCCTCGTCGGCGCCCTCGGCGGCGCGGGCGGGCAGCAGCCGGACGTGCTCGGGGCGGATGGTGACCGGTCCCGCCCCGGGCAGGACGGGGAAGTTGTCGTAGCCGAGGAACTCGGCGACGAACCGGTTGGCGGGGCGGGGGAACACCTCGCGCGGGTCGCCCTGCTGCTCCAGCCGCCCGGCGTTGAGGATGACCATGGTGTCGGACAGCTCCAGGGCCTCCTCCTGGTCGTGGGTGACGAGGACGGCGGTCAGGCCGGTCTCGCGCTGCACGCGGAGCAGTTCGCGGCGCATCTGCACGCGCAGGCGGGCGTCGAGGTTGGACAGCGGCTCGTCCAGCAGCAGCACCGACGGGCGGATGGCGACGGCGCGCGCCAGGGCGACCCGCTGCTGCTGCCCGCCGGACAGCTCGCCGGGCTTGCGGCCGGCGGCGTGGGAGAGGCCGACGAGTTCCAGGGCCTCGCCGGCGCGGCGGCGCACCTCGTCGCCGGGGAGCCGGCGGGTGCGCAGGCCGAAGGCGACGTTGTCGGTGATGGTCATGTGCGGGAACAGGGCGTAGGACTGGAAGACCATGCCGATGTTGCGCTTCTCGGGCGGGGTGGAGGTGGCGTCGGCGCCCTCCAGCAGGATGCGCCCGGAGGTGGGGCGCAGGAAGCCCGCGATCATCCGCAGGGTGGTGGTCTTGCCGCAGCCGCTGGGGCCGAGCAGCGTGGTGAAGCGGCCCCGGGCGACGTCGAGGTCGAGGTCGCTGACCGCCGCCACGGCGTCGCGTCCGCCGAAGCGGTGGCTCACGCGGTCGAGCCGGACTACAGGTTCCATGTTCGGGTTCTCCTTCACGGCCGCTACCGGCCGAAGACCTTGGTGAAGCCGGCCAGGCGCTCGGTGGCGAAGGCCACGGCGACGCTGAGGACGAGCAGGACGACGCTGACGGCGGCGACCACGGGGTCGAAGGACGACTGCACGTAGTTGAGCATCTCGACGGGCAGCGTGGCGACGCCGGGACCGGTCAGCAGCAGCGACAGCGGGACGTTGTTCAGCGAGGTGATGAACGCCAGGATCGTCGCCGAGGCGATGCCGGGCGCCATCACCGGCAGGGTGACGCGCAGGAAGGTGCGCACCGGGCCGGCGCCCAGGCCGCGCGCGGCCTCCTCCAGTCTCGGGTCGGCCAGGGCGAGGGAGGCGCCGACGACCCGCACGGTGTAGGGCAGCAGCAGCACGGTGTGGCCGATGACCAGGGTGCCCAGCGCGGTGATCTGCAGGCCGACCATGACCTGCTGGAACAGCGCGAGGCCGAGGACCAGCTCGGGCACGATGATCGGGGTGAAGAACAGGTTCTCCACCACGCGGCGGCCGGGGATGCGGCCCCGCTGCAGGGCGAGCGTGGCGGGGACGCCCAGCGCCAGCGCGAGCGCGGTGGAGACGAGGGCGACCAGGACGCTGGTGCCGAAGGCGTCGATGAAGGGCCGGTACTCCAGGGCGGCGGCGAACCAGCGCAGCGACAGGCCCTCGGGCGGGAACGCCAGGGTGCTGCCCGCGGTGAACGCGACGCCGATCAGGATGGCGACGGGGCCGAGCATCAGCACGAACGCGATCGCGGTGAGCAGCGACAGCAGGGGACGGCGCAGGATCATGACGTGGTGCTCCCGATCTTGCCGAGGCGGCCCGACAGCGCGCTGACGGCCAGGACGAGCACCGTCATGACCAGCGCGACGGCGCTGGCGGCGGGCCAGTCGAGGCTGACGTTGACCCGGCTGTAGAGCAGGGTCGACAGCAGGCGCTCGCGGGAGCCGCCGAGGAGTTGCGGCGTGGTGAACGCGGTGACGGCGCCGGCGAAGACCAGGGTGCAGCCGACGAGGGCGCCGGGCAGCGCCAGCGGGAACACCACCTGGCGGAAGGCGCGGCCGGGCGAGGCGCCGAGGCCGCGGGCGGCCTCCTCCAGCCTCGGGTCCTGCTGGGCCAGGCTGGAGTAGGCGGACAGGATCATCAGCGGCAGGAAGAGCTGGACCAGGCCGAGGACGATCGCGGTCTCGGTGTAGAGCAGCTGCACCCGGCCCAGGCCGAGCGCGGCGCCGACCTGGCCGACCAGGCCGTTGCCGCCGAGCACGACGATCCAGCCGTAGGTGCGCACGACCGTGTTGAGCATGAGCGGGAACACGGCGAGCGCGAGGAGCCGGCCCGCCCAGCGGGCGGGGGCGCGGGAGATCAGGTAGGCCACCGGGAAGCCGAGGAGCAGGCAGATCGCGGTGGTCAGGACGGCGACCCGGATGGTGCGGGCGATGACGGGGAGCAGGTAGGGGTCGCTGAGCAGCGCCCCGGTCTCCCGGGCGACCGTCGCGGGGTCGCCGTCGGGCGGCGCCAGCAGGGTGGCGGCCACCGGGTAGAGGAAGGCGAGGACGAGTACGGCCAGGCCGGGTACGAGCAGTGCCAGCATGGGGCCACGCCGGGTCACATCCACCCCCTGGGAGTCGCCGTCCGGCCGATACGGCGGACGGGTTCGGATTCTTGACGGCCGCGAACTGCGGGAATCGATGCAATCGATTCTGCAATCGATTGCAACAGCGTACTCTCGGTGGCGGGCGCGCATCAACCGGCGCGTGTGACGATCGCGTGAACCGAGCAGCGAGGAGACCGGGGTGGCACGTCTGGAGGATGTGGCGCGCGAGGCGGGGGTGTCGGCGTCCACCGCGTCGCGGGCGCTGAGCCGGCCGGACATGGTGGCGGCCGCCACCCTGGACCGCGTACGCTCCGCCGCCGAGCGGCTCGGGTTCCGCGCCAACCCGGCGGCCCGCGCGCTCATCACCGGCCGCACCGGCTTCCTCGCGATGGTCGTCCCCGACCTCGAGAACCCGTTCTACGCCGCGAGCATCGCGGGCGCCGAGGAACTGGCCAAGGAGGGCGACCGGCGGCTGCTGATCGCCGTCACCGACGGTTCGGCCGAGCGCGAGGCGGCGGCGGTGCGCGACCTGGAGGAGCGGGTCGACGGGTTCGCGCTGCTGTCGCCGGTCAGCGGGGCCGCCGAGCTGAAGGCGCTGCACGGGCGCAAGCCGGTGGTCGTCATCAACCGCAAGGTGGGCGGGCTGACGTCGTTCACCGTCGACACCCCGGGCGGGCTCGCCCGGGTCTACGACCGCCTGGTGGAGCTGGGGCACACCGACGTCGCCTACCTGGCCGGGCCGCCCGGGTCGTGGATGGACGTCCGCCGCCGGGCGACGCTGGCCGAGCACGCGGGCCGGCCCGGCCTGCGGGTGCGCGTCTGCGGCCCGGTGCGCCCCAAGTTCACCGAGGGGGCGGCCGCGACGGCGGAGCTGCTGGCCACGGGCTGCACGGCGGTGCTCGCCTACAACAGCCTGCTGCTGCTCGGGGTGATGTTCGAACTGGGGCGGCGCGGGGTGCGAGTGCCCGAGGACGTGAGCGTCGCCGCCGCGGACGACATGGCGTTCGCGGGGCTGCCCGGCGCGCCGATCACGGCGGTGGGCGCCCCGGCGGCCGACCTGGGGCGGCACGCGGTGCGGGCGCTGATCGAGATGATCGCGGGCGGCCCCGACGCGCGCCGCCCGCCGGGCCGCACCCTGCCCACCACGGTCACCCTCACCGGCACCCTCGCCCCGCCCGCCGCCCGCTGACCCCGGGGCGTCGTCACTCCTGAGGAACGTCCAAGCACTGACCACGAACGTCGTGGTGCCGATCCCGTAGGCCCGCCCGGGGCGCGGAACGGCGCTACCAGGAGCGGGGCGGCGGGCGGGAGGTGCCCGGGGCGAGAGGTCTTTCACAGGCCCGGCGGCGGCATACCGGGATGATCGCCGCCCGCGGCGGCGTTGGCCCCCGGTGTGCTCGGCGCCCCGGTCCGGGCACCGCCCCCGACGTCCCCCGAACGCCCCGATCCCGCAACGGAGCCGCCGTGCCCATCGCCCTGCTCGCCCTCGCCATCGGCGCCTTCGGCCTCGGCACCACCGAATTCGTGG
>NZ_BCRK01000149.1 GCF_001552555.1 Nocardiopsis trehalosi NBRC 14201
CCGCCCTGGAGGCCGCTCGCTGATCCGGAAGTCTTCAAAAAACACTCCCTAGACGCGCCGGGCGGGGCCGGCCGGGTGCGGGTCGGTGGCGAGGCGGGCGTGCAGGTGGGAGTCGTGACGGCGGCCGCCCGGGTCGATGAAGTGGTCCCGCATCGTGCCCTCCAGCCGGAACCCGGCGCGGGCCGCCACCGCGCACGAACCGGTGTTCACCAGGGCGTGGTCGAGGATGATCCGGTGCAGGCCGAGCCCGCCGCGGCCCACGGGGGTGAACGCCCACCGGGCGGCGGCGTCGAGCGCGGTGGCCGCCACGCCCCGCCCGCGCGACGCCGGCGCGGTCCAGTACGAGGCGACCGCCTGGCCGGGCAGCCGGTCGACGTCGCGCAGCCCCACCGACCCGGCGAGCGTCCCCGTCGCGGCGTCGACCACCGCGAACGCGGCGGTCCCGGCCGACCACCCGGCGAGGCGCGGCGCCAGCCAGGCGCGGCCGCGGTCGGCCTCCGGCAGCTCCGCGGCGCCCCGCCCGGCGGCCCAGCGCAGGACGCCGGGGTCGCGCAGCGCGGCGGTCACGGCGGGTTCGTCGGCGGCCTCCCAGGGGCGCAGCAGCAGCCCGCCCGCCTCCAGGGTCCGGGGCGTGATCACCGGTGTCGTCACCGGTTCGTTCTACCCGATCATGGCCACCGCCCCGACCACGCCGCACCGGAGCGTGCGCGCACGGTGGCGCCGCGTGAGGGTCGGGGGTGCCGGTGGCCTGATCCGGCCGCCGTTGTGACGGCCGGACGCGGCGCCGGTATCCTCCGCACGGTCGGCCCCCGGCCCCGTCCGCCGGGGCGGCCGTGCGACCCGCGGGGCCCCGCCGCGGGTCCGCGCGACGCCCTGCGCGACCGGCCGCGCCGCGTCTAGGGTGAAGGCGTGCACCGCCCCCGTTCCGAAGGCCCGCCCATGGACGACCCCGCCGGCGCCTCCCCGCGCACCTCCGCCATGCCCACCAGCATCATCATGACCACCACCGACGCCGGGATCGGCGAGGCCGTGGTGGTCGCCGGGTTCGTCCGCGAGCACCACGGCGGCGCCGCCAACCTGCCCGAGCGGCTGGCCGCCATGGGGGCCGACGGTTCGCTGCAGCGGCTCGTCGGCGACTACCGCGAACGCGAGCGGCGCCGCGCCGAGGTGCAGGCGCTCGCGGCGCGCGGCGTGGTGGCCACCCAGCCGTGCCCGCGCTGCTCGGGCACGGGGGCCGACGCCGGGGCGCCCTGCTACTTCTGCCGGGCCACCGGCCGCACCGGCTGACCGCCGGGGCGCGGGCCGCGCCCCCCGGGGCCCGGTGGCGGTCAGAACAGGGGCGCCATCGTGGGCGCGCGCAGCGTGCCCAGGAACGGGTGCCAGGGGTGGTCGGGGTCGCCCTCGACCACGGCCAGCACGTCGCGCATGGCCTGGAGCGCCTTCGGCTCCTCGCCGTCGTAGACGTCGCCCTGGAGCATGCGCAGCACGTCGACGCGGTACCGCGGGTCCTGGACGAACGCGGTGAACAGGATGTTCAGCCGGTAGTAGATGCTGATGAACTCGTACCAGTAGGACACCGCGCGGCGCAGCGTGTCCTCGTAGCCGGAGAACGCCGCCTTGCCGAACCCGGTGCCCGCGCGGTGCGCGGCGACGATGTCGCGGCAGGCGATCCGGGCGCTGTTCAGCGCCACGCTCACCCCGCTGGAGAAGATGGGGTCCACGAACCGGGCGGCGTCGCCGATCAGCACGTAGCGGTCCCCGGCGATCGCCTTCATGGCGTAGCTGTAGTCGCCCTCGGCGCTGAACGGGCGGATCCGCTCGGCCTTGCCCAGGGCGGCGCTCAGCGCCGGGTGCCCGTTGACGAAGTCCCAGAAGAACGCCTCGCGGTCGGTCGCGGCCTCGCGGAACCGGAACTTCTGGGTGACCACGCCGACGCTGGTGATGGTGTCGGTGATGGGGATCTGCCACACCCAGCTGTCCTTGACCGGCAGGAAGTGGACGAAGATGTGGTCGACCTCCTTGGGGTGGGAGGCGAGCGCGGACCGGTCGAGGCCGTCGAACCAGGTGTGCACCGCGTACTGGTCGAACACCGGGTCGGGCACCTTCATCCGCAGCAGCCGGCCGAGCAGGGTCTGGCGCCCCGACGCGTCGACCAGCAGCCGCCCGGTGAGCGGCACCTCGGCCGACCCCAGGCGCGCGGTCACCCGCACCACGTCGGGGTCGTCGAAGTCGACGCCGGTGACCCGCACCCCGGAGAACACGGTGGCGCCGCGCTCCTCGGCGTTCTTCAGCAGCAGCAGGTCGAACCGGCCCCGGTCGACGTGGTAGGTGAAGTCGCGGTCGACCCCCTCCTGGTCGCGCTCCACGAACTGCACCTTGGCCGCCCAGTCGTGGCTGAGGTTGGTGAACCCGGCGTGCGGGATGCGCCGCGACTCGGCCGTGGTCCACGAGGCGCCGTACTTGCGGGGGAAGCCGGCGGCGTCGACCGCCTCCAGCGCGCCGGTCTCCAGCAGCACCGGGGTGGTGGCGGGCACCAGGGACTCGCCGACGTGCGGGCGGGGGAACACCGCGCCCTCCACGACCGCCACCGACATGCCCGCCTGCGCCAGGTAGGCGGCCGCGGTCGACCCGGCGGGTCCGCCGCCGACGACGATCGCGTCGAAGTCCGGGGTCATTCGGCCCCCTCCCGCGCGGCCGCGACGAGCATCGCCGCGATGCTGCGCACGCTGGTGAAGGCCCGCGCGTCGATGCGCTCCATGGACACCGACGCGGCCGGACCCGTGTGGATGTGGTTGAGCAGGATCGCGGAGTTCAGGGAATTCAGCACGCCCCATTCGCGGAGGGGGGATTCGACGGTCAGCTCCCCTTGCGGGTCGCCGTCGAGGAATCGCTCCCGGATGAAATGGAGGAGGTCCTCCTCGATCTTCTCCTGCGTGGTGTCGAGCATATGCGGCGCTTCCTTCCCGTGGAATTCGGGCACAATGGCGGCGCCCCGGAGAACGCGCCCGGGACAACGGGTGTTCGGGAGAGCGGAGCCGTTCTACCACGGCGGCCTCCGGCGGCGGGGTGGTAGCGTGCGCCGGGAACCGCGCGCGGGGCGCGTCCGCCCCGGTCCGCGCGGGTTCCACGGAACGGTGTCCCGCCGGCGGGACCGTTCGGCGACCGTGCCGGCGGGCCGCCTCCGGGCCCGCGGCGAAAGGGGCGTTGGCGAGTGGACGTGCTGTTTCCGCATACCGCCGCGGCGGGTATCGAACTGCGGGCGACCGCGCCGTCGACGGGGCGGCAGGTGTACGCCCGACTTTCCGCGCTGGGGCTCACCGGAATTCCACCGGAGGACGAGTTCGCGGCCGGTTCGCTGTGGCCCGGACGGCCGTTCGTGGAGATCCCCGGCCGGTTCACGGCGGAGCGCCCGGCGCCGCCCGCGCATTTCTCCGTCGTCCATTCCGGGGACGGGCGCGAGATCGGGCACGCGGCGCTGTGCGAGGTGAGCCCGCACGCCGGCCACGCCAAGGCGTGCGTGGCCGTCGACACGGCGGCGGCGGGCGGCGCCCTCGCCGCGGCGACGGTGCTCACCGTCAACTACGCGTTCGCGGTGTGGCGCCTCCGCAAGGTCTACCTCTGGACCACCGGCCGCACGGTCCCCGGGCTGGCGGACGTCCCCGACGCCGCCGTCGAGGAGGCGGTGCTGCCCGACCACGTGCTGGTGGGCGGCGAGCGGCGGCCGGCCCGCGTGTTCGCGGTCTACCGGGAGCGGTGGGACGCGACCGGGGCCCCCGCCGCCGAGCGGCTGGCCGCCGGCTGACACCCGTCCGGCGCCGCCCCGGTGGCGGCGCCGGACGCGGGCGGGCGCGGTCAGCCCCGCGCCGCCGGACGGTGCGCGGCGGCGGCCTCCTCCAGGGCCGGGACCAGCGCGTCGGGCGCCGGCAGTTCCCCGACCTCCTTGCGCAGCAGCGCGACCCCCTCGGCGACGGCGGCGTCGCCGAGCAGCCGCTCCAGCGCGGCGCGCACCCCCTCAGGGGTGCCGTCGGCCGGCAGCACGTCGCCGCCCCGGGCGTCGCGCAGCGCCCCCGCGAGCAGAGCGGCGTCGAGCAGGCCGGGTTCGGGCGCGATGAGCTGCGGCACCCCGTGCAGCAGCGCCGTGCAGTAGGTGTCGAACCCGCCGAGGTGCACCACGGCGGCGCAGGTCGGCACCACCGCGTAGTAGGCGCCCGGGCCGATGGTGAGCACGCCTTCGGGCACCGGGTAGGGCCCGCGGACGCCCTCGTCGGGCAGCGCGAGCACCACCTCGGCGTCGACCCCGGCGGCGCCCGCGAGCACGGTGTCGAGCAGCGCCCGGCCGCTCGCGTCGCCGCCCGCGCTCCAGGCCCGCCAGTCGACGAGGATTCGGCGCCGCTCCGGCGGGGTGCGCAGCCAGCGGGGGAGCACCGCGTGCCCGGCGTAGGGGACGTGCCGGACGGCCAGCGGGGCCGGCCCGGCGACGTCGCCGCGCAGCGACGCGGGCAGCTGGGTGACGGCGAACCGGCCGCGGACCAGCTCCTCGGAGAACGGCACGCCGTGGCGGGCGGCGCACGCGGTCAGCCACTCCTCGGCCGGGTCGGCGCGCTCGTGCGGCGGCCGGTCGGCGGCCGCCCGCAGGAACGCGGCGCGCAGCCGGCCCGGCAGGTCGACGCTCCACAGGAACCGGGCGTGCGCGGCGCCGACCGCCTCGGCGGCGACCGCCCCGGCGAACGTGGTGGGCTCCCACAGCACCAGGTCGGGCCGCCACTCGCGGGCGAACGCCACCAGGTCGGCCAGCAGGGGCTCGTTGATCGGCTTCCACCACCACATGACCAGCCCGCTGTAGGCGGCGCTCAGCTCCGCCCAGCCGAGCCGGGCCAGGCCGTCGGCGGAGAGGGAGAGCGGCGGGGTGTCGCCGTCGGCGGCGGCGCTGAGCATGTGGTCGCGGCCGACGGGGACCACGGTCAGCCCGGTGTCGACCGCGGCCTCGGTGAGCGCCGGCTGGCAGGCGACCCGCACCTCGTGGCCGGCGGCGCGCAGGGCCCACGCCGCCGGGACCATGCCGAAGAAATAGGAACTGTCCGCGTAGCTCGCCAACAGGATGCGCACGGCGCCTCCATTTCGGTATTCGAACCGTCAATTCGACGTGGAAAGTATGGCCGTTGATGCGGAGGGGGTGGGCGGCTATATTCGTCGCCGTGGTCCTGGTCTTCGATTCCGCCCAGGTGTGGGCCGCGCTCCGGTCGCGGCCGGGGGCGCCGTCCTCCGTTCGGACCGCGGTCGCGTAAAAAGGCGTGCGGAGTACGCCGGAATCCGTTATCCGGAGGCGTGCGCCTGGGGCGGCCCCCATACCCTAACCCGAGCGGGAGATCCGATGAAGGGCATTGTGCTGGCCGGGGGGAGCGGAACACGGCTCCACCCGACGACCCGGGTGACGTCGAAGCAACTCCTTCCCGTCTTCGACAAGCCGATGGTCTACTATCCGATTTCGACCCTGATGGCGGCGGGCATACGCGATGTCCTCGTCATTTCCGCCCCCGACGCGCTGCGCGCGCTGCGGGCCCTGCTGGGCGACGGAGCGCGGCTCGGAATGCGCTTCGCCTACGCCGAGCAGCGCCGCCCGCGCGGCATCGCCGAGGCCCTGCTGATCGGCGAGGAGCACATCGCCGGCCGGTCCAGCGCGCTGGTCCTCGGCGACAACCTGTTCCACGGCCCCGGCTTCCCCGACCTGCTGCGCGGCGCCGCCGCGTCGGTCGACGGGTGCGTGCTGTTCGGCAGCAAGGTGGCCGACCCCGAGCGGTACGGGGTGGGCGAGGTCGACCCGTCCGGGCGGCTGGTGTCGATCGAGGAGAAACCCGAGCTGCCGAAGTCCGACTACGCCGTCACCGGCCTCTACCTCTACGACGCCGACGCGGTGGAAATCGCGCGCGGCCTCCGCCCGTCGGCGCGCGGCGAGCTGGAGATCACGGATGTCAACCGGGCATATCTGGACCGCGGTAAGGCGCGGCTGGTAACGCTTGATTCCGATGTCATGTGGATCGACGCGGGCACCGAGGAGTCGCTTCTGGAGGCCAGCGGATATGCTGCGGCCTTCGCCCGCGAACACGGCCGCAGAATCGCCTGCCTGGAAGAGGTCGCCCTGCGTATGGGATTCATCGACGCCGAAGCGTGCTACGGGTTGGGCGTGGAAATGAAGGATTCGCCGTACGGCCGGTATGTCATGGACGCGGCTCGGCACTGGAACGGCACACAGCAAAGGTGAAAGTGCATGAGAATGCTGGTCACTGGCGGCGCCGGATTCATCGGATCGAACTTCGTCAGGCGGGTCCTCACCGACGCCTATCCGCAATTCGCGGGCGCCGAGGTGGTGGTGCTGGACAAACTCACCTACGCGGGGACGCTGGAGAGCCTGGCCCCGGTCATGGACGACCCGCGGCTGCGCTTCGTCCACGGTGACGTCTGCGACCGGGGGCTGCTCGCCTCCGTCCTCGACGGGGTGTCGCTGGTCGTGCACTGCGCCGCGGAGACCCACGTCGACCGCTCGATCGCCGACGGCACCGACTTCGTCATGAGCAACGTCGCGGGCACGTTCGCGCTGCTCGACACGGCGCTGGCCGCCGGGGTGGCCAAGTTCGTGCTCGTCTCCACCGACGAGGTGTACGGGACCATCGACCACGGCTCGTGGACCGAGGGCGACCCGCTGGAGCCCAACTCCCCCTACGCGGCGTCCAAGGGCGCCGCCGACCTGCTGGCCCGCGCCTTCCACCGCACCTACGGGCTGCCGGTCGTCACCACCCGCTGCTGCAACAACTACGGGCCCTACCAGTTCCCCGAGAAGCTGATCTCGCTGTTCATCACCAACCTGCTCGACGGCGAACCGGTGCCGCTCTACGGCGACGGCAGCAACGTGCGCGAATGGGTGCACGTGGACGACCACTGCGACGGCATCGCCCTGGTGGCCGAGCGCGGCGTGCCGGGTGAGGTCTACAACATCGGCGGCGCCGTGGAGATGACCAACGAGGAGGTCACCTCCCGGGTCCTGGCCGAACTGGGCCGCGACCGCGCGATGGTGCGCTACGTGGCCGACCGCAAGGGCCACGACCGGCGGTACTCGATCGACTGCTCCAAGATCGCCCGGGAGCTGGGCTACCGCACCCGCCTCTCCTTCGACGAGGGCCTGGCCCGCACGGTCCGCTGGTACGCGGAGAACCGCACCTGGTGGGAGCCGCTGAAGAAGCGGGTCAACGGCGCCCCGGCGCCGGCCGGCCCCGCCGCGGACTGACCGCCCGGCGCCGCCGTGCCGTCCCGCTGGCGGGACGCCCGGCGGCGCCCGCGCCGCTGCCGCGGCGTCCCGCCGGCAGTACACCCCGGAAAGGGGGGGAACGTGACCGAACGACGGCCGGACCCGGAGCGGCTGCTGGGCGCCCTGGGCGACCCGGAGGCCACCGAGCACCCGTGGACGGTGGACTGGTCGGCGGTGCCCGACGCCGCCGCCCTGGTCCGCGCGGCGCTGCCCGCGCGCACCGCCTTCCACACCTCCGGCAGCACGGGGCGGCGGCGCCGCTGGGAGCGCACCGCCGACCAGCTGTGGGCCGAGGCGGGGCTGGTGGCCGACCTGGTGTCGGCCGACGGCCGCCCCGACGCGGTCCTGGCGTTCGCCCCGCCCCGCCACCTCTACGGCACGATCGCCACCGTCCTGGTGCCCGCCCGGCTGGGCGTGCCCGTGCACTACCTCCCGGCGGGCGCCCGGCTGCCCGACCCCGGCGGGCGGCGGTGGGCGGTCGCCGCGATCCCGTGGACCTTCGGCATCCTGCTGCGCCGCCGGGCCTGGTTCGACGGCGCCGCCCGCGCCGACTTCGTCCACAGCACCGCGGTGCTGCCGTCGGCGGCGTTCGACCTGCTCGACGCGGTGCACGCGCGCGGCCGCGCCGGGTGGCTGCTGGAGCTGTTCGGGTCGACCGAGACCGGCGCCGTCGCGGTGCGGCGGCGCCGCGCCGGCGCCACCCGCGACCCGGCCGACCCCTGGACCCTGTGCGCGGACGTGCGCTTCGCCGGCCCCGCCGCCGGGGAGGCGCCGCTGACCGTGCGCTCCCCGCGGCTGGCCCTCGCCGAGGACGGGGCGCCCCCGCCGGTGTGGGAGATGGACGACCGGGTGCGGGTCACCGGCGAGCGGACGTTCACGTTCGCCGGGCGGCGCGGCCGCCTGGTCAACGTCAACGGCCGCCGCCTCGACCTGGACCGCCTGGAGGAGGAGCTGCGGTCCGCCCTCGACTGCGCCGACCTGGCGTGCGCCCCCGTCGCCGACGCGTTCGTGGGCGAGCACTTCGACCTGCTCGTGGTGCCCGGCCCCGGCGGCGGGCCCTCCGGCACCGACCTGCGGGCGGCCCTGGACCGGCTGGGGTGCCGCCCCCGGCGGGTGCGCTCCGTCGACCGCATCGACCGGTCGGAGACCGGCAAGCTCCGCCACGTCCAGCCCGAGCCCGACGCACCCCCCGTGAGAGGTGGCCAGTGACCAGCCCAGAGCAGACCCTCGACTCCATCGCGGCGCGAACCCGGTGGGACGCGCGGCTCCCCGACTGCACCCCCGCCGAGGCCGCCCGCATGCGGGCCGGCGCCACCCTGCTGGCCAAAGCCGTCGCCGACGGCCAGGAGGTGTACGGGGTGACCCGCGGCTTCGGCCCGCTGGTGGCCTTCCCCGCCGCGGAGTCCGGCTTCGAGCAGGGCAGCGGGCTGATCGCCCACCTGGGCACCGCCCAGGGCCGGCCGCTGCCGCCCGACGTGTGCCGGACGGTGGTGTGGCTGCGGCTCACCGGCATGCGGCAGGGCTACTCGGCCACCGCCCCCGAGTTCTGGGCGGTCCTCGCCGACCTGTGGAACCGCGGCTTCACCCCGGCCATCCCGCGCGACGGGACGGTCAGCGCCAGCGGCGACCTGCAGCCGCTGGCCGCCGCCGCGCTGGCGTTCGCCGGCACCGGCGAGGCGTGGGAGCGCGGCCCCGGCGGCGACTGGCGGCTGCGGCCCGCCGCCGACGTGCTGCGCGGCCTGGGTGCCGCCCCCGTGGAGTGGTCGGCGCGCGAGGCGCTGTCGTTCGTCAACGGCAGCAGCGTCTCGCTGGCCGTCACCATCGCCAACCACCGGGCCGTGCGGCGGGTCACGCACGCCGCCGCGGCGCTGACCGGGCGCCTGGTGACGCTGCTCGGCGCCAACCCGCAGGCGTACTCCCCGGCGCTGAGCCGGGTGCGCGGGCAGCGGGGCCAGATGACCGCGGCCCGGCTGGTGCGCGCCCACCTGCCCGCCGAACCGCGGTGGAACCCGGCCCGCCCGCTCCAGGAGCCCTACAGCCTGCGCTGCGCCCCCCAGGTCCTCGGCGCGGTCTGGGACCAGCTCGACGCGGCCGAGGAGGTCCTGGTCCGGGAGGCCGCCGGGTGCACCGACAACCCGGTCTTCGACGGCGAGGTGCTGCACGGCGGCAACTTCCACGCGATGCCCGTGGGGCTGTGCTCCGACCAGCTCGCGCTCGCCCTGCACCAGGTGGCGTTCCTCGCCGACCGGCAGCTCGCCCTGCTGTGCGCGTCGGAGACCAACGGCGGGCTGCCGCCCATGCTCACCCCGCGCCCCGGCGCGGGCAGCGGCCTGGCCGGGGTGCAGCTCAGCGCGACCTCGTTCACCTCCCGCATCCGCCAGCTCGCCGCCCCCGCGTCGCTGACCGCGCTGCCGGCCAACAACGGCAACCAGGACCACGTCCCCATGGCGCTCAACGGTGCCAACGCGCTGACCGAGGCGGTCGACCTGGCGTGGCTGGTCATCGGGTCGCTCGGCGTGGGCGCGGCCCAGCTCGCCGCCCTCACCCCCGACGCGCCCGCCGCCGGGGAGCCGTGGGCGGCGCTCGCCGCCGCCTGCCCGCCCCTGGGCCGGGACCGGCCGCTGGCCGCCGAGGTGCGCGCCGCCCGCGACGTGCTCGCCGCCGCGGCCGACGGCTGGACCGCGGCGGAGGGCGCCGACCGCGCCCCCGAGGAGGCGGTGGCGCGGTGACCGCCTACGACGAGATCGACAGCGAGGCGGTGTGGAACCGGCTCGACGACGCCGAGCACCCGATCGTCAACCCCGTCTCCGCGGAGTCGGTGGACCGGCTGCTGAACCGGGTCCCGCTGGCGCCCGGCGCCCACGTGCTCGACGTCGGCTGCGGCCTGGGCGCCTGGGTGCTGCGCGCCCTCGAACTCCACCCCGGTACCCGGGGCACCGGCGTGGACGTGTCGGCGGCGCACGTCGCCAAGGCGCGGGCCGCCGCCGACAAGCGGGGGCTGGCGGACCGGTTCGACGCCCGCGTCGGCGACGGCACCGCCCTGCCCCCCGGCGACCCCGCCGACCTGGTGCTCTGCATGGGGCTGTGCGATGCCTTCGGCGGGGTGCGCGCCACCCTGGACCGGCTCCGCCCGCACGTCCGCCCCGACGGCCACCTGCTCCTCGGCGAACCGTTCTGGGAGCGCCCGCCGGACGCGGCCGCGCTCGCCGCCCTCGGCATCGGCGCCGACAAGCACACCGACCTGGACGGCGTCGTCGCGGCGGCCCTGGACGCGGGGTGGGCGCCGGTGCACGGCTACGTCAGCACCCCCGGCGAGTGGGACGGGTTCGTCTGGGCGTGCGTGCGCGGCCTCGCCGACTGGGGGTTCGCCGAGGCCGACCCCGCCGCGCGACGCAACATCCTGCGCTACATGGCCGACTACCGCGACGCGTGGCTGCAGGGCTACCGGGGCGTCCTCGGATTCGGCACCCTGCTGCTGCGCCCGGTGCCCGCCCCGCTGCGGGTGTTCACCGGCCGCCGCCCCGCCTGGGCGGCCGGCCCCTGGACCCGCGACTGACCCGCCCCCGCCCACACGACCCGCACCCTGGAAGGTGACACGTGCAGACGCCGGAGCTGTGGATCACCGGGCTCGGCCGCTTCGTGCCGGAGACCGAGAGCGTGCGCGACGCCGTCCGCGCCGGGCTGTGCACCGCCGAGGAGGCGGCCGAGCACCAGATGACCGGGGCCGCGGTCGCCGGCGACCTGCCGGCCCCCGAGATGGCCCTGCGCGCCGCGCGCGACGCCCTGGCCGACGCCGGGGCCGACCCGGCGGCGGTGCGGCTGCTGCTCTACGCCGACACCTGGCATCAAGGCCCCGACGGCTGGTTCCCGCAGTACCACCTGCACCGGGAGCTCGACCTGGGCGACATCGTCGCCCTGGAGGTCCGCCAGGGCTGCAACGGGCTGTTCAACGCCCTGGAACTGGCCGCGCCCTACCTCGCCGCCGGGCCGTCCGGCGGGACCGCGCTGCTCGTCGCCGCCGACAACTACGGCACCCCCGGGGTGAACCGGTGGCGCTCCGGCGACTTCGTGTTCGGCGACGGCGCGGGCGCCCTGCTACTGGGGCGCACCCCCGGCCGGGTCCGCGTGCTGTCCGTCGGCACGGCCGCCGTCCCCGAGATGGAGGGGCTGCACCGGTTCGGCGAACCCGACTTCCCGCCGCGCGCCACCGTCGGCGCCACCCTGGACCTGCGCTCCCGCATGGAGAAGTTCACCGCGCACGTCGAGGAGACCGGTGACGGCACCCGGCTCTGGGTCACCCTGCAGAAGAAGATGATCCTGCTCGCGGGCCGGGTGCTGGGCGAGGCCGGCATCGTGCCCGGCGACGTCGCCCGGGTGGTCCTCAACAGCCTCGCGCCCGGCGCCCAGGAGCACCGCTGGCTGGAGATCATGGGGATCGGCCCGGAGCGGTCCACCTGGGACTACGCCCGCGGCATCGGGCACATCGGGGCGAGCGACCCCGTCCTGGGCCTGCACCACCTGCTGTCCACCGGCGCGGTCGCCCCCGGCGACCACGTCGTGCTCGGCGGCATCGGGTCCGGGCTGACGGTCTCCTGCGCCGTGGTGCGCGTGGAGGACCCGGCCGGGGAGGGGGCGGCGTGGACTTCGACCTGACCCCCGGCCAGCGGGAGCGGCGCGACCGCACCCGGGCCGCCGCCCGCGCCGCCCTGGGCGGCACGCCCCCGCGCACCGCCCGCGACCACGTCACCCGCCAGGACTGGACGGCCGCCGCCGAACTCGGCCTGGTCGGCGCCTGCCTGCCCGCCGACGCCGGGGGCGGCGGGCTGGGCTGCCTGGACACCGCCCTGCTGCTGGAGGACGCCGGGTGGGCGGCCACCGACGCCGGGCTGCCGTTCGCCGTCGCCGCGCACCTGCTCGCCTGCGCCGTGCCCGTCCGCGACTTCGCCCGCGAGCCCGCCCGGGGCCCGCTGCTCGAAGGGCTCGCCACCGGCGCCCTCGTGGCGGGCAACGCCGCCACCGAGGACGGCGCCGGGTCCGACGTCACCGCGATGGCCGCCACCGCGCGCCGCGACGGCGACGCCTACGTGCTCGACGGCGCCAAGTCGTTCGTCAGCAACGCGCCGATCGCCGACGTCTACGTGGCCTACGCGGTGACCGACCCCGACGCCGGGTTCCTCGGCCTCACCGCCTTCGCCGTCCCCGCCGACCTGCCCGGCATCACCGTCGGCCCGGTGCTGGACAAGATCGGGCTGCACGGCTGCGCCGCCGCCCGCGTCACCTTCGCCGGCTGCCGGGTGCCCGCCGCCCGCCGGCTCGGCGCCGAGGGGCAGGGCGGCGCGGTGTTCCAGCACTCCATGGCGTGGGAGCGGGCCGCGCTGCCCGCCATCTACCTCGGGGCGATGGAGGAGCAGCTCGACCGCTGCCTCGCCCACGCCCGCACCCGCCGCCAGTTCGGCCGCCCCATCGGCGCCTTCCAGGCGGTCTCCCACCGGCTGTCCGCCATGCGGCAGCGCCTGGAGGCCGCCCGGCTGCTGCTCTACCGGGCGTGCTGGCTGCTCGACCGCGACCGCGCCGAGGCCACCACCGCCGGGGCGCTGGCCAAGACCGCCGTCGCCGAGGCCGCCGTCGCCAACGGGATCGACGCGGTGCAGGTGCTCGGCGCGCTCGGCTGCCTGGCCGGCGGCGGCGTCGAGCAGCGGCTCCGCGACGCCGTGCCCGCCCTGGTGTTCTCCGGCACCGGCGACGTGCAGCGGGAGATCGTCGCCCGGGAGAGCGGACTGTGAGCCCGGACCGCGTCGACCCGCACCCCGGGAGCCCGCACCCCGGGAGCCTGCACCGCGCGGTCCGCGACGCGGCCGCCCGCACCCCCGGCGCCCCCGCCGTCACCGGACCCGCCGGGACGGCCACCTACGCCGAACTGGACCGGCACGCCGACGCGCTCGCCTGGGCGCTCGCCGAGCGGGGGGTGGGCCGCGGCGACCGCGTCGTCGTGCGCGCCGCCAAGAGCCCCGCCGCCGTCGCCGCCACCCAGGCGGCGCTGCGGGTCGGCGCCTGCTACGTCCCCGTCGCCGCGTCGGCCCCGCCCGAGCGGGCGGCGGCGCTGGCCGCCGACTGCGCGGCCGCGGCCGTGGTCGCCGACCCCGGCGGCGCCGCGCCGCTGCGCGCGCTCCTGGGCCCCGGCACCCCGGTGCTCGGCACCGCCGCGCCGGACGCCCCGCCGGGCCCGTTCCCCGACCCCGGGACCGGCCCCGGCGACCTCGCCTACGTCCTCTACACCTCCGGCTCCACCGGGCGCCCCAAAGGGGTGCGGATCACCCACGGCGCGGCGCGCGCGTTCGTCGACTGGGCGGTGCGCGAGCTGGGTGTCGGCCCCGGCGACCGGCTGGCCAACCACGCGGCGTTCACCTTCGACCTGTCCGTGCTCGACCTGTACGCGGCGTTCACCGCCGGGGCGGCGGTGAGCCTGGTCCCCGAGGACGCGGCGTTCGCGCCCGCCCTGCTGGTGGACCACCTCCACCGGGAGCGCGTCACCGTCTGGTACTCGGTGCCGTCGGCGCTGGCCCTGATGATGCGCGACGGCGGCCTGCTCGACCGCCCCGCCCCGCCGCACCTGCGGGCGGTGCTGTTCGCCGGCGAGCCGTTCCCCATCGCCCCGCTGCGCGACCTGGCCCGGTGGACCGGCGCCCGGCTGCTCAACCTCTACGGGCCCACCGAGACCAACGTCTGCACCTTCCACGAGGTGCGCCCCGAGGACCTGCGGCGCGACGCCCCCGTCCCCATCGGGCGGGCCGCCTGCGGCGACCGGGTGCGGGCGGTGCGCCCCGACGGCGCCGCCGCCGGACCGGGGGAGACCGGGGAGCTGGTGGTCGAGGGGCCGACGGTGATGCGCGGCTACTGGGGCGCCCCCGACCTCGAAGGGCCCTACCGGACCGGCGACCTCGTCCGGGTGCGCGCCGACGGCGCGTTCGACTTCCTGGGCCGCCGCGACCGCATGCTGAAGGTGCGCGGGTACCGGATCGAGGCCGGGGAGGTCGAGTCGGTCCTCGCCACCCACCCCGAGGTGGCCGAAGCGGCGGTGGTCGTGCACGGCGCCGGGCTCGACGCGGCGCTGGCGGCGTTCGTGGTGCCCGTCCCGGGCGCCCGCCCCGGGGTGCTGTCGCTCAAGCGGCACAGCGCCCAGAGGCTGCCGCCCTACATGGTGGTCGACCGGGTGCGCCTGGTGGCGGAGCTGCCGCGCACCGGCAACGGCAAGGTCGACCGCGACGCGCTGACCGCCGCGGGCTGACCCGCCCGAGCACCCGCCCGGCCGCCGCCGGCTACCAGGCCCACGCCTCCGGCGCCGGGCCGCCCTTGCCCACCGGCGGGAACAGGGCGTCGAGGCGGGCCTCGACCTCGGGGGCGGGGGCGGCGTCCAGGGCGCGCACCGCGCCGTGCAGGTGGGCGGCGGTGCGCGGGCCGACGATGGCCGAGGTCACCCCGGGCCGCGACAGCACCCAGCCCAGCGCCAGCTCCGCCGGGTCGGCGCCGATGGCGTCGCAGTAGTCCTCGTAGGCGGTGACGGTGGCCCGGTGCTCCTCCATGGCCGCCCGCCCCTTGGCGCGGCCGGACCGGACCGCCGTGCCCGTCCGCAGCTTGCGCACCGACCCGCTGAGCAGCCCGGCGCGCAGCGGGGACCACACCAGGACCCCGATCCCGTAGTGGCGGGCGGCCGGGATGACCTCCATCTCGGCGTGCCGGGTGACGAGGTTGTACACGCACTGCTCGGACACCAGCCCCAGGAAGTGCCGCCGGTCGGCGGCCTCCTGCGCGGCGGCCAGGTGCCACCCGGCGAAGTTGGACGACCCCACGTAGCGCACCTTGCCCTGGGCGACCAGGGTCTCCATCGCCTGCCACACCTCCTCCCACGGCGCGTTGCGGTCGACGTGGTGCATCTGGAGCAGGTCGATCCAGTCGGTGCCGAGGCGGCGCAGCGACCCCTCGCAGGAGTGGATGATGTGCCGCGCCGACAGCCCCCGGTCGTTGGGCCGGTCGCTCATCGGGTTGTAGACCTTGGTGGCGAGGACGGTGTGGTCGCGGCGGCCCGCCCCCTGCGCCAGCCACGACCCGATCAGCTCCTCGGTGGAGCCGGGGTAGGTCTCCCAGCCGTAGTGGTTGGCGGTGTCGAACAGGTTCACGCCGAGGCCCACGGCCTCGTCCATCAGCGCGAACGCCTCCTCGCGCGTGGTGTTGACGCCGAGGTTGAGCGTCCCCAGGCAGAGCCGGCTGACCTCCAGGGCCGTGCGGCCCAGGCGTGCGTACTGCAACGTCGCTCCTTCGTCGCGTCGGGCGCCGGCCGGCTACGGGCGGCCGGC